>JBGQLM010000218.1:0-6003 GCA_041500085.1 Geobacteraceae bacterium | reverse complement strand
TGGCACGCTCGATCAGGTCGGAGCGGTCGTAGGAGACCATGATCTTCACGCCGGGCGGCAGCCCCTTCTCCAACTCCTTGATCTTGACCTTGACCCGGTCGATGACATCCTTGGCGTTCTCACCGTAGCGCATGACCACGATGCCGCCCACGGCCTCACCCTCGCCGTTCATCTCCAGCAGTCCGCGCCGGATGGCGCCTCCCATCTGAACCGTACCGAGATTTTTGACATAGATCGGGGTTCCACGCATGTCGGCTCCGACTACGACATTCTCCAGGTCTTCCTTGGATTTGACATAGCCGCGACCACGGATCAGGTACTCGGCGTCGGCCTGTTCAATCAGGCGACCGCCCACATCCTTGTTGGCCGCCTTGACCGCTTCCATGACTTTTCCTGAGGTGACCTTGTAGGCAAACAGTTTTGTCGGGTCCAGATCAATCTGGTATTCACGCACCAGGCCGCCGATGGAGGCCACTTCGGCCACTCCCTGAACGGTGTTGAGCTGGTAACGAACAAACCAGTCCTGAAGGGTACGCAGTTGCTCCAGATCGTAGCCTTTGCCTTCGATGGTGTACCAGAAGACATGTCCCACGCCGGTGCCGTCCGGACCGAGGGTAGGAACTACTCCGGGTGGAAGCAGTGAAGCTGCATAGTTAAGTCTCTCAAGGACGCGGGTTCTGGCCCAGTAGATGTCGGCCTTGTCTTCAAAGATGACGTAGATCATGGAGAAGCCGAAGGCTGATGAGGCGCGCACGGCACGCACCTGTGGCAGGCCCTGCAGGTTGACCGCCAGCGGGTAGGTGACCTGGTCTTCAACCACCTGCGGAGAACGTCCGGGGTAGTCGGTAAAGACGATCACCTGGTTGTCGGACAGGTCCGGGATGGCATCCACCGGGGTCTTAAAGACCGACCAGACACCCCAGGCGATGATCAGTCCGAAGACCATCAGGACGATGACCCGGTTTCGGGCGGAGTATTCGATAATTTTTTCAATCATAGCAGCAATCCTTGTAGGAGGTCGTTGGTAGGTCGTTATTACATCTTCATGTCATCCATGTTCAAGGTTCCCTTTTTGGCCGGTTGCTGCTGCGCCGGCGGGGCACCGTGACCTTCATGACCTCCCTGGGGCTGCTGCTGGCCTGCTGCCGGGGTCTGCCCCTTGGCATCGGGCTTAGCTCCGGTATGCTGGCTGTGATCCTGCCCACCACCTTTCAGCTGCGACTCCGAGTCGATCAGGTAGGAACCTGAAACCGCGACCTTGTCACCTGCCTTGATGCCGGACATAATCTGGATCTTGTCGTCAATACGCTCGCCGGCCTGTACCTCGCGCGGCTCAAACATCCCCGGAGTCGCTTCAATCCAGACCAGCTGCCGCTTGCCGGTGTCGATGACCGCCGTTACCGGAACCACGATTCCCTTTGTCAGAGGAACCTTTATGACTGCATTGACGAACATGTCCGGTTTCAACATGTAGCCCGGGTTGGGCATTTCCACGCGGGCCTTGACCGTATGGGTTTTGGGGTCATGAAACGGATAGACGAAACTGATCCGGCCTTTGAACATCGCGCCATGTTCCACTGCTGAGCGAATTTCCACCAGCTGGCCGACCCGTACATAGGGGACTTCATTTTCGAAGACATCGATCTCCACCCAGACCTTCGAAAGATCGGCAATGTTGAAGAGCACCTCGCCCGTGTTGACGTACTGTCCCTGTTGGACCATCTTTTCGATGACGATGCCGGACAGTGGTGTGTAGATCGGCAGGCGGATGTTGGGCTTGCCGGCTTTTTCCAATTCAGAGATCTGGCTCTCCTTAACCCCGTACAGCATCAGGCGCTGTTTGGCTGAAGCGACCAAACCTTCGCCGTTCTGGGAGATGGAGGGGATCGACGAGTTCTTCAGCTGGTCGCGGCTCTTGACCGCCAGCAGATACTCCTGCTGGGTAGCCACCAGGTCGGGCGAGTAGACCTCGGCCACCGGCTTGTCCTTGCTGACGAAGGCACCCACGGTGCTGACGTTGAGCTTGTCGATACGCCCGGCGATCCAGGCGGTTACCTTGGCCTGGCGCGACTGGTCGAACTGCACAATGCCGACGGCGTTTATCTCTTTGCTGAGCGTTTGCTGTTTGGCCTCGACCGTGGCAACATTGGCCATGATGCGCTGATTGGCGGACATGGACACATGACCGAGCATCTCGGCCTGCTGCTTCTGCTCCGGTGTCTGTGCGGCACCATCGGCAGGTGTACTGTCAATCTTCTTGATCAGTTCCATTCCGCAGATCGGGCAGGTGCCCGGCTTATCCTTGATGATAAAGGGGTGCATGGAACAGGTATAGAGCTGTTTGCCCTGAACCGCTTTTTGATCGGTGGCCTTGGACGGCAATTTCTTTTGCCACAGGAACCAACCGCCGCCTGCAGCCGCGGCGAGAATGATTACCACCACTGGGATTGCGATTTTTTTGTTCAGAGCCATGGTTGTACCTCGGTATCGTGATTTTTATTGATGATGTGAGTGCTCGGATACAGATGCTGCAGGTGTTGTTGTCTGTGCCGGTTCCGGCATTGATAACGGCTCTGGTATTGCAGGCACCGAAGATGATGATACGAGATCGGTTCCGACAGCCGCTTCAAGCTGCGACAGTTTCATCATATACTCAGCCTGAGATTCATACAGCTCGCGCTCGTAGTTGAACAGGGTCATTCTGCCGTCGAGGAGGGTCAGGAAATCTACCTTACTCACTCGATAGCTGATGACCGCTGATTCCAGGGATTGCTCCGCCTGGGGAATGATGCCTCCCTTGTAGAGCTCCACCAGTTTTCTGCGTCGATCCAGCTGGGCAAGGGTGTCGTTGATGGTATACGAGATTGTGCTCTTTACTCCGTTTAACTCTTCCATCGCCATGTTCGTTTCGGACGTTGATTCGGCCAGCATTGCCCTGCGGCGTTCCTGCTGGAAGGGCAGGTTGAAGGTCACGCCGACGGTAAACATGTTGTAGCCGGGATCGCTTACCATGTCGGTCGCGATGGCTTCCTTGAACATGTACTCGAATGACAGGTTAAAGTCGGGATAGAATTCCTTTCTCGCCAGACGGTGAGATGCCTGGCCTTTGCTTGCCAGGCTGATAAGACTCTTTATCTGGGGACGCCTGTCATAGGCCGTCTCATTCAGCTGTTCAGAAGTGAGCGGGAGTTGGGGCAGCGAGAAATCCGCGATGGTGCCGACCGGGGTGTTTCCGGGGCGATAGAGGAGGTAGTTGAGATTGGCCTCCAGGCTTTTTCGTTGCTGACGCAGGGTGATCTGCATGTCGAGTATCTTTGATTTTTCCAGGCCGGCCTTGTAAATATCCTGTTGAACCCCTTGGCCGACTGAATATTTCGATTCGGCTATGGTCACGAAGTCTGTAAGGATCCTCAAGTTTTTGTCTACGGTCTCCAGTCCCTTGTCCACGGACCAGAGCTGGTAGTAGGTTTCCTTGACCATACGAGCAAGCTCCAGTCTGCGCTCTTCAATAGCCCATTTATAGGATTCAGCTTCATACTGGGCTACTTCCTGCCTTAGAGCTCGTTTGCCCCAAAACGGGAGCTGCTGGGAGATTCCGATCACCTTGGCGGACTGGGGGTCCTTGTTGAAAACAAATGGCTCACGGGCAAGCATATTCTGAAGCTTGAACATGAACATCGGGTCTTCCAGGCTTGATGCCTGTTTGGCCTTATTGGCAAACATATGCCAACGCGCTTGGGAAGACTTCAGTTCGGGATTGTTGGTCAGGGCGGCAGTGATTAGTGCGGGGAGATTCTCTGCAGGTTTTGCTTCATTGGCACTGGCGAAGCCGGCAGTGAGGGCAAGAAGTGCGAATATGGTCAGATATGATTTCATGTCAGCCTCGGTTTTGGATGGTTTATGGTTGGGAGAGTATATCAGGTATCGTGCCAAGTGCAATTGCTGAAAATAATCAACTGGTTGCGAGATATGCGCTTGTTGGGATGATAACAATGGTGAGGAATACTCTACAACGAGAGTGACATATTCTGCATGCAAAACCTTTAACAGAATGATGTTCACACATATTTCATGAATAACGATCGAGGTATGCCGAACTGTCAGAGGTAAGTTTACTAAAGAATTAACCGGTAGGAAATGTTGAGGCGAGCCAGATGGCCCGCCTCGATTTGTTTAGGTATGGATTGGTGATTGATTCCAGAATTGCGTTTATGTTCTGTTGTGTTGCTTTCAAATTACCATGTCACGTGCCCTACTTCATCATGCCGCCGGTCATAGGGGTCATGGGGGTTCCGGTAGGTGTCCAAAAGCTGCTATGGCTGGTCATGTTGCGAAACATACCCGAGTAATTTGTGAAGCCTCCGGTCATTGGCATTGAGCCAAGCTGGGACTGCATAGTGCTCATCATGCTTGTCATTAACGTGCTGTTCATCCCCTGGCCATTGGCAACGTTTGCTGAAATTGCCGACATATTGCTATTGATTGTACCCATCATGCTGCGGTAGCGGTTCATATTAGCACCATTGCCATTCATGACCAGTGCTGCCTGCCCGGCCATCAGGCCGGCCATCTGCTGGGCGGTGGTGTGCATGGTCTGGTACCCGGCCGCATTCGTTCCCGATTGGGAACCGGCGACATAGTCCCCCATCATGTTCATACCGGTAGGCATGTTCATCTGGTTGCGAAGCTGGGTCATCGCGTCCGTCAAGGTCATACCAGGATTGGCAGCCATCTTCTCCCTGATCAGGGTTGACATGGGGCTGATGAAGTTGCTGCTGACGGTGCCGGACACGGCTGATGCCGGCATACTGAGCATATAGCTGTCTGCAACCGTCTGATTGGTGTCTTTGTCGATGGTCTGGCCTTTGATTGCCATTGCAACAATCGGATACCTACCCATATCGGCAGGATCGATGCTCATGGTATAGGCGCCATTTGCATCGGTCGTGGTGGATGGTTCACCCGCGTCCATCTGGTAGTTGTTGTTCTTGTCGAGGAAGACGGTGGCGCCGGCCAGATAGCCATCGGCAACCTTGCCGGAGACAGCGGTCGACGCTGCCGGTGTGCTTCCGCCGCCACAGCCTGCGATGAGGCTGACTGTCAGAAGTGCTGCTGTCGTAATCATTTTTGTTTGCATGAACATTTCTCCTGTTTGTAATGTTACAGCTGTTATGAATCGCCCCTGTGTTGCTTCTTCCGTACATCATCCGCCAATCAAACCGGTTTTGAGTTGATCCCCCCATTGTTACTCGGCATGCGGCTGACATGTCTTGGGAGGGTTACCTTAGCCCCATCGACGGCATCCCGGACAACGTTGTTGTCATGATAGTGGTGAGATTTGACATGTCTGCTGGTGTGATTGCACCCATGACAGTCGGCATATTCGCGAAAATCATTCCCATCATGACGCGATAGCGATTGACATCGAGGAAAGTGGACGAGCCGCTTGTAATGAAAACCTGGCCCATCTGATTTCCCATAAGGGTGGCGATGTTCTGTGCGCCGGTGTGCATAGTTGTGTTGTTGGCGGCAATATAATCGGATGTCATATCCGTCCCGATCGCCAATCCCATCTTTGCCCGCAAAGCGTCCATGGCTTGTGGCATGGAGGCATAGAGCCCCGTTTCCAGTAGTTCCCGAACTTGCGATGTTACGGGGCTGATGAAGTTCGTGTCGGCCACGGTGCTGACGCCCTCTTTCGGCATACTGAGAACATAGCTGTTATCAGCCGGAAGATTGGAGTCCCTGTCGATGGTTACAGCTTTTGTCACCAGCGCCACAATCGGATACCTGCCCACATCTGCAGGGGCCATATCCAACGTATAGGCGCCATGCACGTCTGTCGTAGCCGACGGTTCCCCCGGATCCAGCTGGTAGTTGCCGTTCTTGTCGAGGAATACGCTCGCGTTGACAAGGTAACCATCCGCCACCTTACCGGTCACCGTACCCGTACCGCCCGTACCGACACCGGCGGTAGTGCTACTGTCACGATTTGAACCGCAT
>JBGQLM010000217.1:0-6213 GCA_041500085.1 Geobacteraceae bacterium | reverse complement strand
GGACGTACCGCTAGTGTTCCAGTTGTGCCGCCAGGCGCAGTCGCTGGGTAGCCACGTACGGAAAGGATAACCGCTGAAAGCATCTAAGCGGGAAGCCTCCTTCAAGATTAGGTATCCCTGGGTGTAACAACCCCTGAAGGCCCGTTGTAGACCACAACGTTGATAGGCCGGGTGTGTAAGTGCAGTAATGCATTTAGCTGACCGGTACTAATCGGCCGTGAGGCTTGACCATAAAAATGAAATACGGCCCGGGGAGGGGCAACCCTCCCCAGGTCGATATAAATCAACAAATCATACAACACCAATAAACTATCCATCCAACGCAATTGCCAGGAAATAATCAGGCCGAGTCCGAAAGGATAAGAGCCGAACGATTTCTCGGTGGCTATGCCGAGGGGGTCACACCCGTTCCCATCCCGAACACGGAAGTTAAGCCCCTCAGGGCCGATGATACTGCACGGGTAGCTGTGTGGGAAAGTAGGTCGCCGCCGGGAATAAAATCAAAAGCCCCGCTTCCAGAAATGGAGGCGGGGCTTTTATGTTTAAAGTAATCTTATGAGTTCAGGCCGCACGGGAAAGCCCAATACAGCAACAACTCCGCTGTATTTACAGCCTGTGTTTAGCAATGAGATAGACTACAGCGCTTCTCTTCTCGGGCGGCCTTAGAACTTTTTTTAGATCAGATCTCTCAAAGCATAATTCTCAAGGGCAATGTCAGCGTACATGCGTTTGAGATGACTCAACTCAGCTTCCATTTCCTTCATCCGCTTGAGATCGGAATCTGCCATGCCGCATACTTTTTCACTTGTTGTAGTTAGCATCGCTGATGCCATGCTTGCGGCAGTGAATTGCGGGGATGGCGGCGTCCAGTCACTCCGTTCCACAATCAATTCAACTGATTTTATCCATTTGATCTGATTCCGCGTCATAGCTAAAACAGGCCAGGTTTCAATTCCATCGCACAATCGCTACTCACTCCGAAAAACTGGGCTTTTTAGTGCCGCGGCACTATATCATTTACTTTTTGCTGTAAACAATTAAAGTTATCGAATTACAAATTTGTAGTCCGATTTATGCTGCCTTCTCGTCTGTAAATGCCGTAGTAAGACGGCAGGCAATTGCATAAATATGAATTTCCAACTTACTAATTGACAAAGTCCCGCCAATCTGTTTTATTGCGGACTCCAACGTGCGTAACTATTTAAAATAACTGAATTAATTTAGTTTTGCTAAATAAATTTATCGAGGAGAATTTCTACATGGAAAAATATCGCTTTCGTAAAGTCATGGCCGCCAACAGGGGTGAAATTGCCATCCGTATCTTTCGTGCCTGCACGGAACTGGGCATCGGTACGGTGGCACTCTATTCCGAAGAGGATAAGCTTTCCCTGCATCGCTACAAGGCTGACGAAGCTTATCTGATAGGCAAGGGGAAGTCGCCGATCGACGCCTACCTCGGGATCGACGAGATCATCGCTCTGGCGCTCAAGGCAGATGTTGATGCGATCCACCCCGGGTACGGGTTCCTGGCCGAGAATGCCGAGTTTGCCGAAGAGTGCCGGGTCAACGGCATCACCTTTATTGGCCCTACCGCTGAGATGATGCGCTCATTGGGCGACAAGGTCTCCGGGAGGAGGGCCGCGATAGCCGCCGGCGTCAATGTGGTGCCGGGAACGGAAAATCCGATCGAGAAGGAAGAAGACGCGCTGATTTTTGCCAAGGAGCATGGTTATCCGATCATCATCAAGGCGTCGGCGGGCGGCGGCGGTCGCGGCATGCGCGTGGCCAACAATAAAAAAGAGCTCCTTGAGGGACTCGTTGCGGCAAGCAGTGAGGCCAAGGCTTCTTTCGGCAACGCCGAAGTTTTTCTGGAGCGCTACCTGGCACACCCGAAACATATAGAAGTTCAGGTGCTGGGAGACAATTACGGCAATCTGGTGCACTTTTTCGACCGTGACTGCTCGGTCCAGAGGCGTCATCAGAAAGTGGTCGAATTTGCGCCGTCACTGTCACTGACCCAGACCCAGCGCGCGGAGCTCTGCACGGCGGCGCTCAAAATTGCCGGACACGTCAAATACCGCAATGCCGGGACCATTGAGTTCCTGGTTGATCAGGAAGGTAAACATTACTTCATCGAGATGAATCCTCGTATCCAGGTGGAGCATACCGTGACCGAAATGATCACCGGCCGCAACCTGGTGCAGAACCAGATCCTGGTCGCCTGCGGCCACAAACTCTCCGATCCGGAGATCAACATCCCGTCGCAGAGCGCCATCGACATGCGTGGCTACGCCATTCAGTGCCGCATTACCACCGAAGACCCGGCCAACAATTTTGCCCCGGATTTCGGAACCCTGACCACCTACCGTTCCGCCGCCGGTTGCGGTATCCGTCTCGACGCCGGCAATGCCTTTACCGGCGCCAAGATAACACCCCATTACGATTCGCTGCTGGTCAAGGTCAGCTCCTGGGGGCTCTCCTTTGCCGACGCATCAAATATCATGAATCGTGCCCTGCAGGAGTTCCGCGTGCGTGGCGTCAAGACCAATATCGGCTTTCTCGAAAATGTCGTCACCCATCCGGTCTTCCTCCGCGGGCAGTGCGACACCTCCTTTATCGAAAAGCATCCGGAACTGCTCCGCTTCCGGGAAAAGCAGGATCGCGCCAGCAAGGTTCTCAACTTCCTGGGTGAGGTGATCGTCAACGGTTCGCCCGGGGTGGTGAAACCGCTCAAGTCGGCGGAGCTGATCGAAGCACGTGTTCCGCATATCGACGCAAACAGGCCGCGCCCGGCCGGCAGCAAGGATCTGTTCATGCAGCTCGGGGCCGAGGGGCTCTCGAAATGGATACTGGAGCAGAAGAAGCTGCTGATCACCGACACGACCATGCGCGACGCCCACCAATCCAACCTGGCAACCCGTGTGCGTAGCTACGACCTTCTCAAGATCGCCGAGCCGACCTCCTATCTGGGCGCCGACCTCTTTTCGCTGGAGTGCTGGGGTGGGGCGACGTTCGACGTCTCGATGCGCTTTTTGAAGGAAGATCCCTGGCAGCGTCTTCACAAGCTGTCGGAGCTGATTCCCAACATCCTGTTCCAGATGCTGCTGCGCGGTTCGAACGCGGTCGGCTACACCAATTATCCCGATAACGTGGTACAGAAGTTCGTTGAAGAGGCGGCCGACTCCGGCGTCGATATCTTCCGCATCTTCGACTCGCTCAACTGGACCACCGGCATGAAAGTCGCGATGGATGCAGTACGCCGGTCGGGGAAAATCTGTGAAGCGGCCATCTGCTACACCGGTGACATCACCGATCCGAAACGGGACAAGTATCCGCTTGAGTACTACGTCAACATGGCGAAGGAGCTGGAGAAGATGGGGGCCCACGTCCTGGCGATCAAGGATATGGCCGGTCTGCTCAAACCGCTGGCGGCCTACAAACTGGTGAAGGCGCTCAAGGAAAATATCGGCATTCCGATCCATTTGCATACCCACGACACCTCCTCAAACGGCAGCGCGATGCTGCTCAAGGCGAGCGAAGCCGGCGTGGACATCGTCGATGCCGCGCTGTCGTCACTCTCCGGTCTGACCGCCCAGCCCAATCTGAACGCGCTGGTTGCAACCCTGGAAGGGAGCGAGCGCGACCCGCTCGTCAACGCTCCGGGGCTGCAGAAGCTGGCCAACTACTGGGAGACGGTGCGCGACTACTACTCTCCCTTCGAGTCCGGCCTCAAAAGTGGCACCGCCGAAGTGTATCACCACGAAATTCCGGGGGGGCAGTACTCGAACTACAAACCGCAGGTGGCGGGTCTGGGGCTGATCGAGCGCTGGGACGACTGCAAGGAGATGTACCACAAGGTCAACATGATGTTCGGCGATATCGTCAAGGTCACCCCGTCTTCGAAGGTTGTCGGCGACATGGCGATGTTCCTGGTCAAGAACAACCTGGAGCCGGAGGATGTGTTCACTTCCAAGGAGGATCTGGCCTTTCCGGAATCGGTTGTCGGCATGTTCAAGGGGATGCTCGGGCAGCCGTACCAGGGATGGCCTGTCGAGCTGCAGAAAATTGTCCTGAAAGGGGAACAGCCGATCACCTGCCGCCCCGGCGAACTGCTGGAACCGGTCGATTTTGAGGAGGAGAAGCTCAAGCTTGAGGAAAAGCTGGGTCACCGCATCGACGACCGGGCGCTGGTTTCCAATATCCTCTACCCGAATGTTTTTCCCGAATTCGACCGCCATCGTCAGGAGTACTCCGACACCTCGGTTATCCCGACGCCGATCTTTTTCTATGGTCTTGAGCCGGGGCAGGAAACCTCCCTGGATATCGAACCTGGTAAGACCCTGATCATCAAGCTCAATGCGGTCGGAAAAGTGCAGAATGACGGTACCCGTGCCGTTTACTTCGAGTTGAACGGCAATAATCGCTCGGTGGTCATCCGTGACCAATCGGTACAGAGTGACGAGGCGGTACGGGTGAAGGCTGAAAAGGGGAATCCCTGCCACATCGCGGCGCCGATGCCGGGCAAGGTGCTGAAGGTGAATGTCAAGGCCGGCGATGCGATCAAGACCGGAGACGTATTGATGGTCACCGAGGCGATGAAGATGGAGACCAATATCAAGGCCAAAGCCGATGGCGCGGTGGCGGACGTGAAGTTTAAAGAAGGGGATAAGGTCGAGAAGGAAGATCTGGTGATCGTAGTGACGGAATAAGATCATTTGACACACAATAAGCGCAGACGCCCCGCTCCGAAAGGAGCGGGGCGTCTTTTTTTGGGCAGCGGCAGGCGAGGCGTTTCCCATTTCGGGTGCCGCAATTTTGCATGAGCATCAAAAAAGGAGTTGTAAATGCAACGGCATGGATGTATATAGATAATAGTATATATCAAATAAATAATTATAGAGGTGATGATGCGCAGTTATGTTGAAATCATGGTTATCCTTCCCCTGCTGATAGGGTGCTATCAGTTATACACCTTTTCAGTAAACAGCGAGGGGCGAAAGCTGCAGGAACGGAGCCGAAAGCTGGGAATTGTCTTCATGTCGGCAGGCATCGCTTCCCTGGCCTATAAATCGGTTCCTTTCGCATTTTTCGGGATCGTCCTGATGATGTTCGGCTTTCGTTTAATTGCCAAGGGGCTTGAACGGTTGGAAAAGAAAGTTTTCATCGACCGGTTTGAGGATAATAAATAGTACCGCTCCGGCACGTTTTTGATCTGCCATACGGGGCAACGGCGTCACTCGTGCAGGTCGATCAGACGCTCTCGATGAAGAGCAGCGCCGGGTCTTCCAGATAGCCGACCACCCGGGCCAGAAAGCGGGAGGCGGTCACGCCGTCGGTCACCCTGTGGTCGAAGGTCAGGGAGATAGGAAGTATGGTGCGGATGGCGATGGCGTCGTCATGCACCCAGGGGCGCTCGGCGATGCGGCCGAAGCCGATGATCGCCACGTCGGGCCAGTTGATGATCGGGGTGGCGAACAGTCCGCCGAAGCCGCCGAAGTTGGTGATGGTGAAGCTACTTCCCTTCATCTCTTCAAGGGTGATCGTCCGGTCGCGGGCCTTCTCCCCCAGCGCCCGGATCTCGGCCGCCAGGTCGAGGACGCTCTTGCGGTCCACGTCGCGGATTACAGGCACCATCAGGCCGTCGGGGGTTTCGACGGCGATGCCGAAGTGATAATGCTTCTTCAGGATGATCGTCTCTCCCGCCTCGTCGATGGATGCGTTGAAGGCCGGATAGTCGCGCAATGCATGCTGCACGGTCTTGATGAAGAAGGGGAGAAAAGTGAGATGGGAGCCGTGGGTTCCGGCTGCCGCCTGCTCGCGGTCGCGCAGCAGCGCCAGGTCGGTGATGTCGGCCTCCTCCATGACCGTGACGAAAGCGGTGCGCTGCTGGGCGGCCAGAACGTTGCGGGCCGCCGTGCGCCGGACGCCCCGGAGCGGCACGCGCTCGACCGGGCCGAAGAGTTCGTCGGCCGACGGAGCCGGGGAAGCGCCCCGATCCAGGTCTTCCGGGGTAATGCTGCCGTGGGGTCCGCTGCCGCGGATCGTCTGCAGGTCGATGTCCCTCTCACGGGCCAGCCGCCGCACCAGCGGGGTGGCTTTGATGTCGGCTCCTGTTGCCGCACAAACAGCAACAGGAGCGTCATCGGCTTCGGGAAGTTCGCCGACAATGCCGCCTGGTCGTGGGCGAGCCTGCGCTGCAATCTCTTCGTCGAT
>JBGQLM010000216.1:0-6279 GCA_041500085.1 Geobacteraceae bacterium | reverse complement strand
GGGCACGTATGAGCAGATTGAAGTGCTGTGCCAATATCGTCGTTAAATTTCCGGTACTGAAAATGTTTGTTGAAAGATTCTTCTTGCCCAGCAGTTTGGATGCCCTTTTTGAGTTTGTCGAAAAAGCAATGTATTTCCTGTGCTATTATAAAAGACTTACCTATAACATGGGACTTCCTGGGGCGGGCAAAGAAGCCTTGTTCATAATGCGGCATCTGAAAGAATTCAAATGAAATCCGAGTTCCTTGCAGTAGACAATACGTGACGGAGCGATCAGGCTCGAAAAAATGTGGGGGCGGCGGGCCCACAATGCAAAAGAGTGTCGACAACTGCACAGCCAGGGTGATACTGCTTGAAAAATCAGCTGTCATGAGCGATAACAAGTTGAGATCAATAGTCTTAAGATACTTTTCGAGGTCTCTTCCCAGGCCTTTCTTGGGCAACCAGGGGAATTCTTTTCACTGATGAAAAAACAGACTAAAAACAGTGCTGTTTATGCGCTACTTTTCGCTTCGATCATAGTTTTCTTCTTTGGCTGCGGCGGGCTGCTCGTAACAATTATCGAAGACCGGGTAGGCTCGATCGTAATTGAAATTGTAGTGCTTGCAGCTGTTATTGTCGTAGCGCTGGTTCTGATCGTGCTGTGCTGCCGCTATATTCTCAAAAAACTGCGTTGTTCAGATGCAGATGATAAACATTCTGCGAAAGATGGACGCCGGACTTTCTGGTTCACTCTCTTGTTGTTCTTTCTTATTACTACTTCAACCCTGGTGATGCTTAATGTTGCCGCATCGTTCTACGCCGTGAAATGGCCGATGGGCGGGTTGCATGGAGTATCTTCGGAAATCGGGAAGAAGGCATGGGAATACCATGAAGATGCGGAAGGATTTATTAAAGTTAATTCGTGGGGGCAGCGGGACCGGGAGCATTCGATTGTACCAGCTCCCGGAACATACAGGATGGTTTTTCTGGGTGACTCTTTTCTGGAAGACGGTGCTCCCATACCACTGCCGTACAGAACCGAAGAGGTTCTCAGGTCAATGGGGAAGACATCCTATGAACTCATAAATCTCGGGGTATCAGCAACTGACCCCGACGAGTATTATTACCGGTTCAAGAGAATCGGCCTCCCTCTGCAACCAAAACATTGTGTTCTGATGTTTTCGACACCCACCGATTTTTTACAGGAACCGACGCTCTTAAGCTACTACGGGATTTCTTCAACCTATCCACGACTGTCATTTCTGCAGCTATTAGGTTTGAATGCGCTGGATCAGGCTATCAGTAACCAACGGCGCCTGATTTTGCGAGCATGGTTCAAGGGTGGACCTCTGTTGAAACACGAGCTGGAACTCAAGAACTATTTTGGCAAAACAATAGATGACCGGGATACGGAAAATTTGTATTTGTCGGTTTTCCCCTCCGAAGAACAGTCGAAAATGAAAACGATGCTTGCAAATGCCTCAGCGGAAGAGCGGCACAAATTTTTCTCGATGCTGCGGCATCCGGATGAAGGAAAATTTCGCAGCTACTATCTCGACATGGCGACAAAGACTGCCAGGGGGGAGCCGATATCAACCTTCATAGCAGCGGATTACTCATTCAAATGGGTCACGGCAGTTTATGAACTCTGCCGCAAACATTCAGTAAACTTCACTCTGGTAGTGATACCCGACGGTTTTACTGTTGATTCCAGAATGGCGGCATGTTACGCGGCGATTACAGACATGAAGGCGTACATGAAGTTCAAGGACGATGCGGCTACCCGTCTGATCAGCCATGCCACTGCAGCTGGGATGGATGTCATTGATCTGCGGGATTTACTGAAACAGTACCCCGGAGCATATCTGAACATGGATGGGCACTGGTCACGGCAGGGGGTTGATGTCCTGGCAAAATTCCTGGCAAAAAGGTTTGGTGAAAATGGGGCGGAGCCTCATTGAAGCGGTTGGAGTGGATTCAGGCCGATCTGTTCATGTATAATGAAATTTCTGGCAGAAACAGCAGTGCGGTAATGTTGTCTTTTATTCTGTAGAATTGTTGAGGGTAATTACGTGATCAGAGTTCTCATTACAGGAGGTGCCGGTTATAAGGGGGTAATTCTCGCTGAACAACTGCTGAAGACCGGCTGCAAGGTCACTATCCTTGATAACTTTCTCTATGGCTATGAATTGGTACTCGGATTTGCCGCGGACAAAAACTGCACGATTGTCAAGGGGATTGAAGAGCTGGTAAAGCTCTATGCCTGGTACCAGCCATACCAGAATTATCGCCCCATATGACATTTTCTATTTTCCCACTGGACAAAAGCACACATTATTTCCATCGGTCTGTTAATCAGGCGCTTCAATTTCTTGTGCCCGAAGGGAAATCAGTTCTCTATTACGGACAAGTGCTGCCGGGAATACTCCCCGAGCTTAAGGCGTTACGTTGCGTCATCGTCAGCCAGGACATTGTCGACGAAAGCGCACTTCCGACGGGGGACGGGAGAAAATGCGAAGTTGTGTTGTCCGCTTATGAAGCTTATCTGCCCGATGAGACTTTTGACTATATCATCCTCAACGGGACGTTGGGTGAGTGTCATGACATCTGCAGCCTGCTGAAGAATGCCCTGTCTGCTTGCGAACCGTCAACCAGGTTGATAATTTATCAGCATAATTTCCTCTGGCAAGGGATTATCAGTCTTGCAGAAAAGCTGTGTCTCATCCGTAAGGGGGTTGTCCAGAACTGGGTTTCCGTGCGTGACCTGTCTTCTTATCTGGATGGCATGGGCTTTCAGGTGGTCAGGACATTCCGGCAGACGATCTGCCCGTTACGGCTGGGATTCCTGGGGCCACTGCTCAACAGTTTGACGACCTTCATCCCCTTCTTAGACTTTTTCAAGCTCAACCAGTTCATCGTGGCACGACCCGTCGTAACGCAGGAATCGGCGACAAATCCGGTGCAGAACTTGTCCATCGTGTTAACGGTGCGTGATGAGCGGGGGAATATTGAGCCCATCGTCAGATCATTGCCACAGGTCTGTGCTGGCCAGGAAATTATTTTTGTTGAGGGGCATTCCCGGGACGGGACCCGTGAAGAAATTGAGCGTGTTATCGCAGCATACCCTGAAAAGCATATCCGAGTGCTTGTGCAGCCAGGTATAGGGCAGGGGGACGCAATCCGCGTCGGCTTTGCGGCTGCCCGCGGCGATATCATAGTCTTGTATGAAGGGGATGGAACGTCTACACCCGAGGACATTCATTTTTTTTATGATGCTCTCAGCAACGGGCGCTTCGAGTTCGTGGAAGGGAGCAGGTTCGTCTATCCTTTTGACAACCACTCTATGCCGCTGTTGAACAAAATAGGCAACATCCTCTTTGCCCGTTGGTTTTCCTGGTTTCTCGGCCAGCATACAACTGATGTGTTGAGCGGTATCAAGGCTATCTCCAGGAAGGAGTATGAAACTATCCATGCCCATTGGGGGTTCCTCGGCCTTGATGATCCATTCGGCGACTTCGAATTATTGTATGGCGCATTTCGCTTCGGGCTCAAGTTCTGCGAAATCCCTATGCATTACCGGCCGCGCTCCTATGGCGTTTCCAAGTCACGCGTGTTTTTTCACGGGAATTATCTGGTGCGGATGGCAATTCGTGGCTTCCTGATGTTCCGTGCCAGCTCTGTTCATAAAAACAATATCGATAAAGGAGTATCTGCAGAATGAAGGTCCCCCAGTTTCTACCCTGGATAGGTGCAGAAGAGTACGCGGCGATAGGTGAATGCTTTGCCCGGAACTGGATCACCGAAGGCCCGCAGACGCAGCTGTTTCAGGAGAGGTTGCTGGAGCTGATGAAGGTCCGTTACGGGGTTTTTGCGCCCAACGGAACCCTGGCCATCTACCTGGCACTCAGGGCTCTCGATATCCGTCCGGGCGACGAAGTGATAGTGCCTGATTTTACCTTTATCGGTTCAGCAAATGCTGTGGAGATGACCGGAGCCAGACCGGTCTTTTGCGATGTCCACCCCGGACACTGCCAGATAGATCTCGCCAGTGCCGAAAAGGCAATCACACCGAGAACCAGAGCCGTCATGCCGGTGCATATCTATGGGACCGTATGCGAAATGGATGCCGTGATGGATTTTGCCCGCCGTCATCGGCTGTTTGTGATTGAAGATGCTGCCCAGGCGGTGGGAGTTCATTACCAGGGACAACATGCCGGTACCTTCGGCGACGTGGGTATTTTCTCCTTCTTTGCCGATAAGACCATCACTACGGGTGAAGGGGGATTTGTCGTCACCAACAATCCCGCTATCCACGAAAAGCTGCTCTTTTTGCGAAATCAGGGGCGGAAGGAGAGGGGGACCTTCATACATCCTGAAATCGGCTACAACTTCCGCATGACGGATCTTCAATGCGCCATGGGGGTTGCGCAACTGGAAAAATTGCCTGAGATAATCAGACGTAAGCAGGAGATTATCGGGCTTTACCGGCAGCTGCTAAAGCCGGTGCCGCAGGTGCGGTTCTTCTCGCCGCCGGACCACGCCGAGTGGGTCCCCTTCCGAACGCCTGTTTTTTGTGAGCGGGCACACAGCTTGATGGAGTTTCTGACGAGCAGGGAGATCGAAACGCGGACCTTCTTTTTGCCGCTGCATCGTCAGCCGGCTTTTCGCTATCTCCACGACGACTGTGAATACCACCAATCTCTGGAGGACGCGCAATTCCCGCAGGCCATAGCGGCCTATGATGACGGTATCTGTCTGCCGATATTTCCCACCCTCGGCAGCGAGCAGATCGAGTATGTCTGTGCAACGATCAGGGAGTTCTATGGATAGCCCTCTCTTTTATAAATATTACGACACCCTGTTTGCTACCAAGGATTATGCCGGCGAAGTTGCGTCAGTTCTGGAATTTTGTCACAATTATCCGCTCCAGCCGCTGGAAAACGTTCTCGAACTGGGGTGCGGCACCGGCAACCACACGCTTGAGCTGGCCAAAGAGTCCGGTATTCGGGTGATCGCGGTTGACACTGATGAGGCAATGCTGGCCCTGGCCGCAGAGAAAGCCGCAGCTGCCCGCAAGACCAATATTACCTTTGCTGCCGGCTGCCAGGCGGTAAGAAACGTAGACTTGTGCGTGGCGCTGTTCAATGTGGTCAATTACCTCTGTTCGGATGAGCAACTGCACCAGTTCTTTGCCGGGATAGCTGCGAGCCTTCGGAGTCAGGGGCTGTTGATATTCGACTGCTGGAATGGTACTGCTGCCCTGCAGGATCCGCCGGGTGCAAAATCCTATGAACAGCAGATTGACGGGCAGAAGCTGAGCTGTCACCTGACAACTCGGACCGATTATGTCAGGGAGTTGGCCATGCTGGATTATAGCCTGGAACTTTTTGCCAAGTCCGGGAAGCTGATCGAGTCGGATCATTACCGGATCGAGCACAGACTCTGGACTCCTGCCAGGATAAAGAGTGCTCTCAAGGAGGGAGGATTTGATTTGTTAACGGTTTGCATTCCTTTCAAGTTTGACATCGCGGCAACTGATGCCGATTGGAAGATAATGTTTGCCTGCAGAAAGATATAACGTCTCAACTTTACCAGGCAATTCAAAGTACCTTCGGATAAAACGCTTTAGTGTGCATATAACCCTGAGCATGTTGACGCAGCTACAGGTCATGTTCTAAACAGGTTTCCAGAATGTATCATCTCGGTATTTCCGCATATTATCACGATGCAGCCGCAGCCCTGGTCAGGGACGGCGTAATTATCGCCGCTGCCCATGAGGAGCGGTTTACCCGGAAGAAGCACGATCCGTCCTTTCCGGCCAATGCGGTGCGGTACTGTCTCGATCATGCCGGAATTTCGCTGGCAGACGTGACGTCTGTGGCTTTTTACGACAAGCCGTTCCTCAAGTTCGAGCGGCTTCTCGAAACCTACTACGCCTTTGCTCCGCGGGGATTGTCATCGTTTCTGGCCGCCATTCCGGTCTGGATCAAGGAAAAACTCTTCCTCAAGAAGCAGCTCCTCGACGAACTGACCGCCCTTGACGGCACCAGTCGTGAGCAGATAAAACTGCTCTTCCCGGAACACCACCTCTCTCATGCGGCCAGTGCCTTCTTCCCCTCGCCGTTTGCGGAGGCGGCCATCCTCACCATCGACGGCGTCGGGGAGTGGGCCACAGCTTCCATCTGCCACGGCAGGGGTAATGCAATCACCATCTGCCGGGAGCTGAAGTTTCCCCATTCACTGGGGCTGCTTTATTCGGCGGTTACCTATTATCTTGGCTTCAAGGTGAATTCGGGC
>JBGQLM010000215.1:0-6389 GCA_041500085.1 Geobacteraceae bacterium | reverse complement strand
CCTTGATCGTCAACCCCAGGTGCTTGAGTTTCATGATAAACTTTATGCGTCTCACATAGTAAGGGGTGTACCCCCTCGCGGCACCGTCGGCACGTTCTGCGGACTCGATGATTCCGACCTCTTCCCAGTAACGGAGTGTCCTTGTGGTAAGCCCGAGAGAGGTCGAAAGCTCGCTGATGGATGTCAAAGGTTCTTCAGGTTCTTCAGTCATCAGATTTCCTCTTACGTAAATTTTTCATACTCTATGGCGGCTGTCTGTCATTGTCAAACTCTTTGAAAGGCGATTGCGGTCGGTATGGCACACGCAGGAACGGGGAGCTGCGGCTGCTTGCCGTTCAAGTTGTATATACGAAGTATCGGATCAGGTGGAGATTTTGCGAAGCAATCAGCTGTTTTCCGTGCTATGATACCGGCGAACAAAACCGGGCGCAAGAGTGAGAGAATATATGAACAAAACCGCTTCAAGGGGTGAATACTTTCCGTACTCTCTGCAGATCAGGAGAGAATTCTGGGAGAAATTATCTCTCGGGAATCTTCACCGCGATATTGCATCTTCAGGCAAGCCGAAAATCATCTTCTATCGTGAACTGGCCTCGAAATTGAACCGTAGCGGAGAAGCTGTTCTTTCAGGCGAGTTGAACCTCTACTCCCTTCAGCTGAAGATCCAGAGACATATTGTCGGCGATTATCTCGAAAAACAGTGCCCCGACCTGATCCCTTCCCTGCTCGATCTGTCAGGTGTTCCAGCCGGTTCGCAGGGGTTGTCATCTCTGGCCGACAGTTTCTGCAGACTCTTTCCCGGCATTCCGTTTATCGAAAATCCCCTGCTTGAGCCTGCCGTCTGGCTGGGCAGCCGGGAAGATTTCACCAGGCACCTGAATACGGTCATCGGTGAGATACTGCTGCTTTCTGTTGCGGCCTCGAACCGGGCCCTTGAGAGCTTCCGCAAACTGATAGACTGGAAGGAGCTGATCCTGTCGAGTTCATGCGGGGAATTCGCCGGGAGTATGGAGAGATCCCTGGCTACAGCTCCTCCCGTGGCATCGCTCGGACTCTCTCTTCCCGAACTCCTGCGACTCCCGCAAAAAGCTGCGCCGGATTCGCTTTTCGAGCAGCTGAAGTTCATGAAAGAGCATTGGGGGGGCATTCTTCCGGCAGAGCTGCTTCCCGAGATCAGCATTGCTTTTGCGCTGATGGAGGAAGAAGGACGGCTCTTCGCGGGGCATGGCGACTCTGCCGGAGCCCCGGTCCTCGAATTCGGCTCCTTCCCGGGCGCTCGCGGAAGTAATGACTACTACCCGGAGCCTGAACAGTTTTCTTCGGACACCGACTGGATGCCGAATGTCGTGCTCCTGGCAAAGATGGTGTATGTCTGGCTCGGGCAGCTCTCGCTCAAGTACGGAGAAGAGATAACGCGACTCGACCAGATTCCGGATGCCGAGCTCGACCTGCTTTCCCGCTGGGGGGTGACGGGCCTGTGGCTGATCGGCCTGTGGGAGAGGTCTCCGGCCTCCCAGAAGATCAAGCAGGTATGCGGGAATCCTGAAGCGATCTCCTCGGCATATTCGCTTTTCGACTATACCATCGCCCTGGACCTCGGCGGGGAGGAGGCTTTCTGGAAGCTGCGGGACAAAGCACTGAAACGCGGGATCCGGTTGGCCAGCGACATGGTCCCGAACCATACGGGACTTTTCTCCCGGTGGACCATTGAGCATCCGGAGTGGTTCGTACAGCTTGACTACCCCCCTTACCCTGCCTACCGGTACACGGGGGTCGATCTGTCATCGTCGAGCGAGATCAGCCTGCATATCGAGGACGGCTACTGGGAGCGGCGCGATGCCGCAGTGGTGTTCAAGCATTACGACCACAGAAACGGCCGCACCCGCTTCATCTATCACGGCAATGACGGCAGCAGCACCCCCTGGAACGACACCGCCCAGCTCGACTACCTGAATCCAGAGGTGAGAGAAGCTGTCATCGGCACCATACTCCATGTGGCGAGGATGTTCCCGATCATCCGTTTCGATGCTGCCATGACGCTTGCCAAGAAGCATTACCAGCGCCTCTGGTATCCGCAGCCCGGGCATCACGGGGTCCCCTCCCGTGCCGAGCACGGCATGAGCAGGGAGCAGTTCGATCACACCATGCCCGAGGAGTTCTGGCGCCAGGTAGTTGACCGGGTCGCTGCCGAAGTGCCGGATACGCTCCTGCTTGCCGAGGCGTTCTGGCTGATGGAGGGCTATTTCGTCCGGACGCTCGGCATGCACCGGGTCTACAACAGCGCCTTCATGAATATGCTGAAGATGGAGGAGAACGCCAAGTACCGCCAGACCGTCAAGAACGTCCTTGAATTCAATCCGCAGGTGCTGCAGCGGTTTGTGAATTTCATGAACAACCCTGATGAAAAGACCGCAGTGGAGCAGTTCGGGAAAGAGAGCAAGTACATCGGCGCCTGCGTGCTGCTGGTGACCATGCCCGGCCTGCCGATGCTGGGACACGGTCAGATCGAGGGGCTCCACGAAAAGTACGGCATGGAGTACAAGCAGGCCTACTGGGACGAAAAGGTGGACGAGCACCTTGTCAGGGAGCACGAGCGGCGTATCTTCCCGCTGATGAGGCGCAGATGGCTCTTTTCCGGCGCAGACAGCTTCACATTCTACGATTTTCACGTCGGCACTCACGTGAACGAGGATGTCTTCGCCTACTCCAACCGCTCCGGCGATCAGCGGGCGCTGGTGATCTATCACAACAGGTTTGCTTCTGCTTCCGGCTGGATACAGAGTTCGACCTCCATAGCCGTAAAGAGTGCTTCAGGGGCCACGGAGCTTCGCCGGACCTCGCTGGGCCATGCCCTCGGATTCAAAGGGGACGGGCGCCACTACTACATCTTCCGGGATTACGCGGACGGCATGGAGTATATCCGGAACGGCCGGGAATTATGCGAGCAGGGATTCCATATAAGTCTCGGTCCCTACGACTACCACGTGCTCCTCGATTTCCGGGAAATCTGGGATGACGAGTACGGCACCTGGGGAAAACTCTGTTATCAGCTGGGTGATCGGCCTGCAGCGGAGATGGACGACGAGGTGAAGCAGATCCGCTATGCCGCGCTGATAGACATGTTCCGGCAGCATATCGAACATGCCGGGAGCATTTTGATCGGGGAGTTCGAGGGGCTCTCTCCGGAAGAGCTCATCGGACAGAAGGAGAAGTTCGCCTCTGGGCAGAAAGAGTTCTTTACTGCCCTGGCCCTGACCGCAAATCTTTCCGGTAAACCGGCAGTCCTGAATCCGGCGATCATCAAGGAACTTGAGTATCTGGAGTCTGTTGCAGCAAGAGAAGGAACCCTCCTGGACGGGCTTACCGCGAAAATTCTTGCCTTCACCTGGCTGACCCTTCATCGCGCCGGGGAGCTGGCGGAAGAGCGTCCAGGTGGCGAATCAGCCGAGATCGTCCATGAGTTCGGTCTGTCGAGACCGCTTGAGGAAGAGCTTAGCGGAGAGGCGGCTGCAGAAGGGGACAGCCTGGCAAAGCTGGATGTCACCTCGGTGATGGCACTATTCAGGATTCTCCTCAAATGGGAGCGGTTCATTTGCATTTCGCACGAAAAACTGTCGGAACTGCTGCCGCAGCTTCTTGAAGACAGGGATGTCTCGATCTTTATCGGTCTTCATCACAGCGGTGGTCACACGTGGTTTGTAAAAGAGCGGTGGGAGATCATGCTAGAATGGCTCGAATTTGTCGCAGAGGTCTCTATGACAGGCGGTCCGGGAAAAGTGGAGACTGCCCGGAATGAGGTGCGCCGCTTCCTCGTGCAGGCCGGAAAAGAGGCCGGATACCGGGTTGACAGGCTGCTGAAGGTCGCCGGATGCTGAAAAGGCTTGTTCTCGCTGCCCTCTCCATGCTGGCTCTTGCCGGCTGCTCAGCGCTTCCCGTCCGGACCGCGCCGGTCCACGGAATCGTGATCGATACCCTGCAAGGGGGGGTGAATATATCTCTTTCATCCCCGGCGGGAAAAATAGGCGGAAACGGAGTCCTTTTCTACCAGAGACCTGATATCTTCCGCATGTCGATTCTTTCACCCTTTGGTCAGGTCCTGTTTGATACGATCGTTAACGGAGACAAGGTTCTCTGTCTCATGGCGGACCGGAAAAAGGGGTGGCAGGGGGAGATTCGCGACCTTCCCGACTCGCTCGGGGTGAGGGTCTGGCCGCTCATGAAGTGGGTAGTCGAGCCGCCGCATCCAGCCGGGCCGGCTCTTGAGAGAGTATTCACCCGCCCAGACGGGACTCTTGAAAATGTTCAGTACGACTCTTCCGGATTCGTCAAGCGCAAGGTCAACTCCACCGGTGATGAAGTCAGGTACAGCGACTATCAGCTCTCCGGGGATATCGCTGTTCCAACCCGGATAGATATACATTCTGCGGACGGCAGTCAGCTCCAGCTTCGTTTTGACGATCCGGAGGTGAACCGCCCGATTGACATCGAGATATTCGCGCCGAAGCTGGACGGATATGAAATTTTTCCGCTTTCGGAATTCAAAGGATTTTGAGAGTGGAAATAGGTAGCTGCTTTTGATATAAAACCTAAAACCGGCAAATAAAAGTTGCCGGAGTGAGAGCATCAGAGCGAATCCAGGATAAAAGCCTGAATTTCTGAAAAGGAGAACTTTACATGAGACTGCCGTTAAAAAATCTGTTCCTGCCTCTGCTGGTAATGCTTCTGGCAGGCTGCGCCTCAAACTACTACAATATCCCGCGGGAAGCCTACGAGAAAAAGGTCAAAGTGCTCGGCGTCGCCCCGATTTTCCTGGATGCCGAGTCGGAAATCCGCCATCCAGAGAAGGCGGAGGTGTTGAAGATCGTTCGTGAAGCCAACAGGAAGAACGAAAAGGAACTTGTCGATATCCTGAAAGGGAATGGCGAGTACTTTGCCGTCCGGTTCCTTGATGATGAGCCCGGCCAGCTGTTCTCGATCATCGGCTCACGGCGTGAACGACGGGACGATGCCGGGGTTGTCTACAACAAGTATTTCTACAAACCGGAAGAGCTGAAAAAGTTCATTGAAAAGCATAATGTCGATGCAGTGATGCTGGTCACAGTAAGCGGGATCCTGATGACCGACAAGATCTATTCGAGCAACTTCATGGCGGTTCTGGAGGACAGCTACAACAATCTGATCATGACCGCCCAGATTATCGATGCCGAGGGAACCCTTCTCTGGGAGTATCCGAATTTCCGCCAGAAATTCATCACTTTTACTCCGCTGTTTCCGTTGCAGTATCCCGATTTTGAAGAGGCACGGGCAAACCTGACGGATCAGGTGAGGATAAAAAACAAGTCGATCCCGGGGATCGGTCGGGCGTTTGCACGGACCGAAAACTCTACGGTAAAGTGGTCGAAACAGGTCTCTGCACTGTATAACAAGCAGTTTGCCGACATGACCGCCTTCCTGCAGTACTTCCGTAATCCCTTCATGGATGACAGGAACGAGAAGAAGCCCGAAGGCCAGGCGGCTGTTACCCCCAAAGATGAAGGCCTGATGCGGCAGCCCGCACCTTCTCCGGCAGCGCCGGCTCCGCAGCAGACTCCGCTCGCCCCGGCGGCCATGCAGGGGAAACCTGCTCCGCGCGAGTTCGAGCCGGTGAAACCTCTTGAGCCGGAGCCTGTTGTGAGACCCGAGGTCATCAAGGAGATTGAGATCAAGTAGGATATGAGTTATCTGTTGTTGAAAAGCCCCGCCGGGATTGTCCCGGCGGGGCTTTTTTCGTCAGACAGGCGTTGACAACCCTGAATAAAAAAAGTGCCTGGGAACCATTCCCAGGCACTGTTGCATTAATTATTTAGTGACTTCCAGCGGTGTGCAAGTCGCACCACCGATGATGCGTTTCACTGTAGCCGACGGTGTAGCTGTATGCTTCATAGAGTCCACTCAGGCCTACGAGTGCATAAAGCCCCCTCGTCCAGATGGCAGTTTCACCAAAAAATGCTCCTATCGGGTTATAGCCGAAGAAACCGACCCAGCCCCAGTTCAGAGCACCAATGACAAGTAGCACTGTGACAATGATGTCCAGAACTTTCATAACCTCACCTTCTTTCTAATCCCGATATCTGAATATCGGGTTCAATGTACTTCTCCTATTATTATACTCCCTTAAGCTTTGTCAGAGTGAATTTTATAGCGGTCGGCATGGTAGGAACTGCGGACGTAGGGGGCGCTTTCCACATGGGCGAAGCCCATGGCCAGGGCTTCTCCCCGGTAGCGCTCGAATTCGGCAGGGTCGATATACTCTGCAACAGGGTGATGACTGCGGCTCGGGGCCAGGTACTGGCCGATGCTGATGTACCGGCATCCGGTCAGGTGGATATCCGCCAGGGTGCTGAGCACCT
>JBGQLM010000214.1:0-6438 GCA_041500085.1 Geobacteraceae bacterium | reverse complement strand
CCCAACAGCTCCTTCAACTCCTGCCGCCTTGAAAAAACCGACTCCTCATCAATCAGAATAAGGCGGGCGCCGGCCTTCCTCCCGTAAGCAAGAACCTCCTCAACACTCCCTTTGGGCATTACTATCAGCGGTCTTTCCGAGAAATAACTGACCAGCCCCCAGCGAGTCATTATCGGATCCTTTGGTCCGGACGCCGACTTGATATCCTCGGCAGCAGCCTTGAACACTTTATTTGTCTGTTCAACCTGGAAAAGGTATTCCGGCGATACGTAGTTGGCAGTTGCGTCGCGGCAACCGTTAACTCCGAGAACGACAATCGGCAGTGCAAGCAGGAGTTGTGCGAGTATTGCAATCGTCCGAGATGGCGCCCCGGACCAGACCTTATCCATGCCATTCTTGACCAGAGAGATAATTCCCCAGACTCCGGCAACAAAGGCGATCATGCAGACAGGGAAAAGAGGGTAGATATAGGAATGGGTCTTGGGAAGGTTTGCAACGTATACAGGTATGGTCATCAACACCGGAAAGAGCAGGAACAGCCTGTTGAAGATTTTTTTACCCATAAAAATGAACGGTATCCCGATAAGTGCCAACAGATGCGTCCACGGAGCAAAGGTCTGAAGCAGCAAGGAGTAAAATGCCGCTACGTTGCCGCGGATGAATTTCAGCCCGCCGGACCAGCCACCGAAATGCTCAAGCCATAAGTCCAGCCCTTCTTTGGCCTCACCTTTTCCAGCGCTCAAGGTAAGTGAGCCATCGATACCCTTGATAGCAACGACTGTCTTGGCGGTGAACGACCAGTGACCGAACTGGCTTCGCAGCATCAAAATATAGGGAGATGCTGTCAACAGGAAAGTGCCCAGCAGCACCAATCCCCCTTTTAGATGCGCCCTGCGGTCGGCTCCACGGCGAAAAGCTCCGGCAGCCGTCAGAACAAGAGCAATCCCTATGGAGACGACTCCCTCGGGTCTTGTCAGGTAGGCACAGGCAAGACAGACTCCGGCAAGGGCGAAAAACATGATTCTGCAGTTTTCCGCCAGAGCGCGGTAAAGCAGATAGACCCCTGTCAATAGCATGAAGAGGTATGTGGACTGACTGAGGGGGGACGGGGTGAAGAAAAGACTGAAGGTAAACGTGCTCCAGAGAAAGCAGACAGCCAGCGACGCTCCCCGGGGGAGAATAATGCGGGACAAACCGTAAAGTGGGAATACCAGAAGTGCATCCATTGTTATGGATGCCACCCTTGCAGCAATTTCAAACTTGACCGGCAATATCGAAAAGGCGGCGATCACCATTGAGTAGAAAGGGGGCATGAACAGATTGCCTGGTGCCTTGAAGGAAAGCATGTCCTTGGCATTCCGCATATATGCGATGCCGTCCTGTTCGTGGAGCATGAGAGGATAGGGATAGCTCCAGAAGTACCAGTAGCGAAGAACAAAAGCCAGAATCGCCCCCAGAGCTGCCAGAGCCATTTCCGGGTGATCCTTGATGATAGAGGCAATCCTTTTCATGGCTTACTCTCCCAGATAGGTGTAGCCGAGCAACGTGCGGTCCAGCAGCTCGATAAAGTGACTGCTCTCCTCGATGGACACCTTCTTCTGGGCAACTCCTTTTTCAAGATGCTCCCGTACCCGCTTGAGTATCTCAGGCCCCTTGTACTGGACGTATTTGAGGCTTTCCCAGCAGGCATCCCCGTTAATGACCGTATCGATCATGTAGCCGGTTCTCTTGTTGAAAGTTATGTGTACCGCATTGGTATCGCCGAAAAGGTTATGCAGGTCCCCCAGAATCTCCTGGTAGGCCCCGATCAGAAAGAACCCGATGTAGTACTCCTCGTCCTTGCGGATCTTGTGCAACGGCAGGAACTTCGCCCGGCCGTTCTCCCCGACGAAACTGGTTATCTCGCCATCAGAATCGCAGGTGATATCGGCAATTGAAGCGATTACATCCGGCTTCTGGTTCAGACGTTGAATAGGTAGTATCGGAAAGAGCTGGTCAATCGCCCAGGAGTCGGGGATCGACTGGAACAGGGAGAAGTTGGCAAAATAGGTCTGCCGCAGGGCCAGCTGGAAGTTCTGCAGCTCCTCCGGGATCGGCTTGATCTTTTCGACGATGCTGTTGATCTTTTTGATGATCTTGCCATAGAGCCACTCGGCCATCGCCCTTTCCTGCAAGGTAAGATAACCGAGATTGAAGAGGCTCACCGCCTCCTGGATCAGCTGCTGGGTATCGTGGTAATCCTCGCGCAAGCTGTAGCGGTCGATGCTCTTATGGATGTCGACCAGCTTCTTGACCGTCGGGGCAAGCTTTTCGGCAGTAGCCAGGTCCTCCTCGAAGTCGGGAGTGAGTCTCTGGGTATTGGTGTTGAGGACATTTGTTACCAGAACCGAGTAGTGGGCAACCGTGGCCCGCC
The DNA here is from genome assembly GCA_041500085.1 of Geobacteraceae bacterium. Classification (GTDB taxonomy): domain Bacteria; phylum Desulfobacterota; class Desulfuromonadia; order Geobacterales; family DSM-12255; genus VEOV01. The sequence continues at coordinate 4,025 of JBGQLM010000214.1, read as the reverse complement.
CGGATTCGGAGATGATGTTGGGACACTCCACCCCGGCATCGTCGCAGATGTTTTTGATCTGGTAGATGACGTCGTTGGCATACTCGTCGATGGAGTAATTGACACTGGAAAAGTAGCTGGACTTGGAGCCGTCGTAGTCCACTCCGAGGCCCCCCCCGATGTCGACATACTCAATGCCGACCCCGAGTTTCCTGAGTTCGGTGTAGATGCGTGCCCCCTCGATCAGAGCGGTCTTGATCTTGTCGATCTTGGTGATCTGGCTGCCGATATGGAAATGAAGCAGCTTGACGTTATCGATCAGACCGTTCTCTTCGAGCAGGTCGATGGCGGCGATGATCTCCGACATCCTCAGACCGAATTTCGCATCCTCGCCGCCTGACGTCGCCCACTTTCCGGTCCCCTTGGAAGAGAGTTTGACCCTTATGCCGAGCTTGGGCTGGATGCCGGTCTTCTTGACCAGCTCGATGATCTTCTCCAGCTCGAACAGCTTCTCGATCACCAGGGTAATGTCGTAGCCGATCTTGGTGGCATACAGAACGGTCTCGATGTACTCGGTATCCTTGTAGCCGTTGCAGATTATCGGCAGGTTGTTGCCGCTGGAAATGGCAATGCCGGCGACCAGTTCCGGCTTGGAACCGACCTCAAGCCCTATATTGTAGCGCTTGCCATACTGGGCGATCGCCTCCACCACCTGACGCTGCTGATTGACTTTTATCGGATAGAAGGTCTGGTATTTTGCCGGGTAGTCGTTCTCCACGATGGCGTTCTTGAAGACCCTGTTGATGCTGGCGATCCGCCCCTGGAGTATATCCATGAAGCGGAGCAGGATCGGCGGCTTGATCTTCCGCTTGATCAGGTCGTCCATAAGCGCACGAAGGTCGATCGAGCTTTTCGAGTTCGAAGAGGGGTGAACGCAGACGTTCCCTTTCTTGTTTATAGAGAAAAGATCCGCTCCCCAGTTGTCGAGGTTGTAGATCTTGGCAGAGTCGTTGATGTTCCAGCGTTCCATTCATCCTCCGGCGCTGCCATATTCGCGCGCTAGCATCGCCGGCTCGTCGCCCGGTTCCTCGACGTAGCGCTGCTACGCCTCGGGCCCCGAACTCCTCGCCAGCACTGCTATCATCACGAATCTGACAACGCTGCACTTTCGTTCTGATAAAACCTTACGACAACCTGCTCTTGAAATCCTCGTAGCCGAACCTGCGTATCACTTTCAACTCTCCCGTTTCCGGCTCGAAGGTGCAGATGGCCGGATGCTGGATCCCGTTGAAGGTGGTTGTTTTTACCATGGTATAGTGCGCCATGTCGAGAAATGCCAGCCGGTCGCCCGGCTTCAGCGGCTTTTCGAACGACCAGTCGCCGATGATGTCACCGGCCAGGCATGATGGCCCGCCGAGCCGATAGGTATACGGTTTCTCTCCTGCGTCATATCCACCCATGATTTCCGGCCGGTACGGCATCTCCAGGATATCCGGCATATGGCAGGTTGCAGACACATCGAGAATGGCAATGTCCATTTCATTGTGCACCACATCCAGTACCTCACTGGTCAGAATGCCGGTGCCGATAGCAATCGCTTCCCCCGGCTCCAGGTAGACTTCCAGACCGTATTTGTCCTGAAAGTGGTGAATCAGTCCGACCAGTCCGTCGATGTTGTAGCCTTCCCGGGTAATATGGTGACCGCCGCCGAGGTTGAGCCACTTCATCTGCGGCAGGAATTCTCCAAATTTCTCCTCAAAGACTCGGGCCGTCCGCTCCAGCGGTTGAAAGAGCTGTTCGCAGAGGGTGTGGAAGTGGAGCCCCTCAACGCCGGCAAGCGACCTCCCGTCGAACTCCGCGCGAGGTATGCCGAGCCGCGACTTGGGGGCACAGGGGTCATAGATGGGGGTATGCCCTTCGGCATGCTCCGGATTAACCCGCAGGCCGACCGACACCCTCCCCTTTTCCTTTTCCCACAGGGGACGGAACCGTTCCAGTTGATTGAAGGAGTTGAATACCAGGTGGTTTGAGATCTTCAGCAGCTCGCTGACATCGCTCTCCTTGAAGGCGGCGGCAAACGAATGGACCTCTCCGCCGAACTCCTCCCGCCCGAGCCGCGCCTCCCATGGCGAGCTGGCGCAGACTCCACGCAGAGTCTGGCGGATAAGGGGAAAGACGCTCCACATGGCAAATGCCTTCATTGCCATGAGAATCTTCGCCCCGCTCCGTTTCTGGACATCGTCAAGAATAGCAAGGTTATGGCGCAGTCGGCCCAGGTCCACTACATAGGCAGGGGACGGAGCCAATTCAAGGATCTTGTTTATGTCAATGCCGGTCAAAGAGGTCTCGACTCATTATTTGTTATGCCCTTTCCCTTTGCCCTTGCCTTTACCCTTACCAGGAGAATCTTCATCCCCGGCAGGTTTGCCGGTAAAAGAAAGGTTACCGCTCTTCAGTGCATGGAACTCCGCTGAACCCGGTTTTATGCCGAGCTCCTTGGCAATGGCTCCCCACCCCTTCTTCTTGTTGGGGGTGTAAACCTGCATCACCTTTTCCGGCTCAGTTCTGGCCATCTGTCCCAGTTGGAAGACCATAAAGGCGTCGGCCGGCTCGGCGACACTCTTCACCACCTCCTGAACCTTGGGCACCGGCACTCCGAACTGGGTGCTGATTTTTGCTGAAAATCCCGGCAGATCGATCCTGGCCTGGGCATTGATACTGGCAAGGAAATCGTCAAGCCCCCCTGCAATCGCGGTCAATGGAGACAACAGGAGAATCGTCAGGATACATAAGCTCAGTCGTTTCATGATAGTACCTCCGTGCTGCTTTTGATTTGGTGCCACCCTTTTAAAGCACCGGCCACTCGCCGTTGTCAACGACTACTGTCGGCAGCCCCATCGGCCCGAGAACCTCAAGAAACAGCTCCGGATCGAACTGCTCCATGTTCCAGACTCCCGGAGCGTGCCACTTGCCGGTCAGCATCATGATCGCCCCGACCACGGCCGGTACCCCGGTAGTATAGCTGATGGCCTGCGACTGAACTTCCCGGTAGCAGGCCTCGTGATCGCAAATATTGTAAATGTAGACCTGTTTTCTCTTGCCGTCTTTCAGCCCGCGGGCGATGACGCCGATGCAGGTCTTCCCCTTGGTCAGCGGCCCCAGGGAGCCGGGATCGGGAAGCAGGGCCTTCAGGAACTGAATCGGCACGATCTGCTGACCGTTGAACTCTACCGGATCTATACGGGTCATCCCCACATTCTGCAACACCTCAAGGTGCTTCAGGTAGTTGTCGGAAAAGGTCATCCAGAACTGGGCCTTCCTGATGGTGGGTATGTGTTTGACGATGGACTCCATCTCCTCGTGGTAGAGGCGGTAGATGTTCATCGGGCCGATCCCTTCGGGAAAATCAAAGGAGTGTTTGGTGGTCAGCGGAGGGCTCTCGACCCACTGGTCGTTTTCCCAGTGGCGGCAGGTTGCGGTAACCTCACGGATATTGATCTCCGGGTTGAAGTTGGTGGCAAAGGGCTGACCATGGCTGCCGGCATTGGCATCGATGATGTCAATCTCTTCTACCACATCCAGGTATTTCTTGGCTGCAAGTGCAGTGTAGACATTGGTCACCCCTGGATCGAACCCGGACCCGAGAAGCGCCATGATTCCGGCGCGTTTGAAGCGCTCCTGGTAGGCCCACTGCCAGGAATATTCAAATCGGGCGGTATCCAGAGGTTCATAGTTGGCAGTATCGAGATAATCGACACCTGTCTCCAGGCAGGCGTCCATGATGGTAAGATCCTGGTAAGGGAGCGCCACGTTTATCACCAGCTTCGGCTGTTCCGCCCTGATCAGAGCCACCAGCTCAGGCACATTATCGGCGTCCACCTGCGCTGTTTTGATTGCCCCCCCCAGCTGGGCGGCAATAGTATCGCACTTCGATTTTGTTCTTGAAGCAAGTGTGATCTCGCTGAAAATATCCCTGCGTTGGACACATTTATGGGTGTCATCCTTACATTCCCCTCCGGGTCCGATATTTTTGACTTTGCTCTTAT
>JBGQLM010000213.1:0-6463 GCA_041500085.1 Geobacteraceae bacterium | reverse complement strand
GCAGTTGAAATCAAAAGCTTTTAGAGTTTTGCATTATCTGCGTCCATCCAAGTTTCAGATGAGTTTTATGATCGGTGTTATTCCGTCGGCCTATTCCTGCGGCTTCGAAATTATCAAATCCGCAAGAAACAATCTGACCTGCGTATTGAAGATGTCGTTGTGAGCGCCAATAATATTCTTGTCCACCGAGATCACCATGATCGGGTTTTTGGGATCGGATTTATGAATGGAATCATCCTTGTGAAGCAACTGAACATTGTGGAAGTTTATGACATATCCATCGTGGGTGGTCGCTTCCTCCCACTTCATATCCTTGTCCCAGATGTCCTGCCCTGCTTTCCTGGCTTCTTTAAGAGGGATCAACTCGTGCGTCACAAAGGGGTCATAATGTCCAACCGCCGTGACATTTTCCTGTTCCTGGGCGTCGTCACGATATGTATCGAAAGTAGTGGATAATTTTCTTCCGACTTTGAATGCGAATTTGGTTGCCCAGTCCGCCTTGGAAGTCATAATCACCAGAGCAGGGAAATTGCCTTGTTCGTAACTGCGGTCGGCCGATATCTGCCTAAGAGGGGTAAAGCGCGCCGCTTCGATGGCAGGATTGATCATCACGACCAGATCCCCGAAAGCCTCGATAGGCTTGTCCTGGCATGCCATTCTTTCCATCATGATCTGTGACAACGAGGAATAAAGCACCAGCCCGCCAAAGCTGTGGCCTACAACTACGAAGCTTGTATTTTTGTTGACTTGTTTGGCTGATTTTGAAGAATTCTCCGCCAAGCGCAGGAACTCCGTCACGGCACCATGTCCGACCCTTTCGGCCGTATTCTTCCGGTCCCAAAAACTCAACTGTTCATTCAACGGGTCCGTGGCGGAAAGGCCCCGCCAACCGATATAGACTCCTATTATCTTGCGTGGCGGTGTCGGCGGCTGCGCGTTTTTGCTCGCTTCAATCTCAAGCTGTGCCAGATGTTGAAGACTTTCCCTGAAACCCTGGACATTTCCGTCTTCAGACGATGCATTGTGCTTCCAGCCATGGATAAAGGTCACCAGAAGATACCCTTCAGGATTTTTACCCGCTTCATCGATATAGCCGATGACCTTCTTTTGCTGCTCACGATCCCATACGGTCCCCTGGTCATCAATCTCCACGTAGCCGAGGGCGTAGCCTTCAGATGTGTGCAGTTCGATCGCCGCATTCTTGCAGTCAGCATATGAAGCGGATGTGCAGCTGCACGAGCTGTAATCGGTCCGGTACTGTTTAAGCTTGGTGCACCCTATACACGTGCCCATGAGGACCATCACAGCCAAAAAACTCAGCCACCTGTTACCAGCGTTCATGGTTTTATCCTCTTTGAACAAAGTATCTAACCGGAAGAGCAGGGACATACTAGCATCGATACTCACATCCTCACCCTACATCCCCTCTCCCCGCCTCACCGTCCAGAAATCATCCGACAGATTCCGGTCAAACACATAGGCGTACGGCATGGTAAAGTACCCCTTCTGCCCCCAGTCGCTCCCCCATGAGTTGCGGACGATGATCCGCTTGATCTTGTCGTCGTATCCTACCGCCAGCACCGCGTGGCCCCCACACATCTTCTCTCCTCTGGCAGGCATCTCCAGCACCCCCGCTTTCGCCACCTTCTGCGACTCGAAGCCGTCGTAGACCGAGAAGCCGAACACAAAGGGGAAACCGTCGGCCAGGCAGGCGCGCATCTCGTCCAGGCTGTTCAGGCGGGCATAGGAGAGGATCTGGTACTTGAGGGCTTCCGTGTAGCTCTTCTTGGTCGGTTTGACGGCAAACCTGGCGATGTCGTAGGGCCAGCTTTTCTCCGGGCAGGCACCCTGCTTGACGAGGGTCTTGATGCCGTCGCGGATCATCGCCCCGGAATCGGTCGCTGCCGTGCCTTCGATGACCCGCTCGTTGTAATAGATGAACAGCCGGCTGAAATCGGCGAACGGCACCTTGTCCTTCAGCATCAGGAATTCCAGCGCCCCGGCAAGTGCATTGGCCGTGCAGCTCCCCAAATCCTGCTGGTCCTCCACCTTGGAGCAGCCGGGCCGCAGATCAACCTTCGAGGGGAGCCGGGCCGGGATCTTCCTGACGGCGCCGTAAAGATGGTCCCGGTAGTCAGGGATATCGGGGAGCCAGCCGTAGACGGCTTCACGGATGGCGGGTGCGATTGGAGCGACCTTCGGTGATGCTGATTTTGTTGTCGGCATGGTTATTTTCCTTTCTGCACTCGATGGTTATTGCAACAATGTAATTCTTTGCACAACCGACCTCCTCGACATATTTCCCTATGGGTCGATGGATTCAACTTTCGCGGTTGCTTGAGCTTTACTGTGAGCATCAAGCCGGAAACCTCTTCATCTCATCAGCACGAATTTATAAAAAAGCGAAAATGCAAAAACTAGCGCCATCGCCAGATTGAACATTTTCGCCAGAAGCAGCTGCGCTCCCGCATATCCGCCGGTCAACATGCCGCCCGTAATCCCGCCGGTCAGGATTGCTTCGAGACCTGCCGGAATGACGAACCAGATAACAATATTGATAAGGATGCAGACAATCGGGATTACCCACCACGGAGCCATTAACAAGTCCTCTACAATCAACGTTCTTTGGTGCTTCATTATCACTGTCTCCTTTAACCGAAGGCATTTCCATAGACTTTCTCCAGGGTGCCGTTCATGGACACGGGTTGCCGGGACTACCACTATCGATTACCCTTCCAAAATCACCGTCGAATTATCGTAAATTTCCTGCGGAAAAATGATTGTATCGCACCACTTGCCTGCTATTCCGGATGTTCCCATATTAAGATCAATCCCCACTTCCCTTCATCTCCCGGCCCCGCTGCCTTCCTTATGCCCCCCTCCCAGCACTTCGCGCACCTTGAACAGGAGTTTCTTGGGATTGAGCGGCTTCGCGACAAAATCGAGGCTTTGGTCGAGCAAACCCCGCTTATGGATGATGTCGCGGGTATAACCACTGATGAAGATCGCCTTGATGTCGGGATTTATCTTCTTCATCTCGTCAAAGACATCTTTCCCGTTCATCTTCGGCATGATGATGTCCAGAATGACCAGATCGATCATCTCCCTGTTCTCCCGGAACCGGTCAAGCGCTTCGTTCCCATCCACGGCCGTGATGACCCTGTAGCCGAACATGCCGAGAAACTTTTCCGCCAGTTTCCGCATCGAGGCATCGTCATCGACCACGAGGATCGTTTCCGTCCCCCCCTCGAGAAACTCTTCCGTGCCGGCTTCCCTTTCCGCCCCTGCCGATTGTGTCCGAGGGAGGTAGATTTTAAAGGTCGTCCCGTTGCCCGGTTCGCTATAGACGTTGATGAAGCCGTTATGCTGCTTGACGATCCCATAGACGATGGACAGCCCCAGGCCGGTTCCCTTCCCCACCTCCTTGGTGGTGAAAAACGGCTCAAAGACCCTCTTGCGCATGGCTTCGTCCATACCCTCTCCTGTGTCGGAAAGAGAAATCACGGCATAGCAGCCCGGTTCGCCGAAACCATGCGCCTTGACATAATCCGCATCCATTTCTACCGTGCCGGTCTCAAAAGCGAGCAGGCCTCCATGCGGCATGGCATCCCGGGCATTGGCCGCCAGGTTCATCAGGACCTGTTCGATTTGCCCGCTGTCGGCATTGACGGTCAATTCTTCCAGGCCTACCAATATCCTGAGATCGATATCCGCTCCGATGATGTGCTTCAGGAATTTTTCGATCTTTTTGATGATCCGGTTCAAATCGACCGGTTGCGGATTGATGATCTGTTTTCTGCTGAAGGCAAGCAGGCTGCCGGTCAGATCTACGGCCCTGTCGGCAGCAGAAAGCACCTGGACCAGATTTTCTCTCTGGGGGTCGTCCCTGGTCATGTCCATCTCTACCAGGGTGCTGAAACCGATGATGGCTGTAAGGATATTATTGAAATCATGGGCCACGCCCCCTGCCAGCTGGCCTACGGCCTCCATCTTCTGGGCCTGGAAGAGTTGGCTTTCCAGTGTCTTGCGTTCGGTGATGTCCCGGTAATTGCAGACACAGCCGTAATGCTTCCCTTCAGGATCATGGAGGGGAGAACCGGAAATGAAGAAATGGCCGCCAAGGCGGGGTTCGTAAATTTCCGCCAGATTGGGAACGCCCTCGGCCAGGATTTGCGCGTAAGGACAATATGGGGGAGGCTCGTCAACGCCATGAACGCTCATGTAACAGATCATGCCGATAATTTCGTCCGGCGCTACCCCAAGCTTATCCGCCATGGCCCTGTTGACCCTCGTAATCTGGTAACCGGCATCCACGATCATGATCGGATCAACGATGGCGTCAAAGGCCCTCTCCCATTCCCCGTTCACCTTCCGGATCTCCTCCTCGGCCAGCTTGCACTCGGTGATATCCGTAACGATGCGGTCGCAGGCGCTGAGGATGCCCTGCCGGTTATAGCGCGGCGCCGGTGTGTTCCGTATCCAGCAGACCCGCCCATCCTCCAAATCCTTGAGATGCATGTTGGGCAGGGTGTACTGGCAGTCGGGGGGAGTGACGACACCCGGAGATGCCGCTGCTGGCGGCCAGTCCAGCTCCCTGCGCGAGGGGATTTTCAGGAGTTCGCCCGCTTGCAACAGGTCCGGATTGCCGACGCCGTTGTATTTGGCGAGCTTCAGGGCAAGTTCGGCGCTGCCGAAATACTTTTCAGCGATCTTCGACAGGGTGTCACCGGCTGCCACCATAATTATACGAGCCATATCAGATCCTCACTTGCTGACTACAGAATCAACAAAGGGCTCAACATTCAAAGCCGCTGTTTCACAAAACGACTGCTCGATCAGCGAATTGAATAAGACCGGCTTTCAGCACATCTGTTATACAGAAATTGTGCCCGTATTTTTAATGATGTAATACTGCTTTAATATCAGCATGTTAAACTATTTATTAGGGCGAGGGACTGGTCGGCGCCGTGAAGCCGTAATGACCAGTTACTGTTCACCACCAGATAACTATCTGATATTTAAGGTTTTTATCTGTTGTCCAAAATTGGACAGAACCTGCCAACTACCTGATAACAGACGCTTATAGGGAATGGCCAAAACTGGACAGCTGTGAAACGCCGCTGTTTACGCGCTAAATCCTGCATCGCTATCGATATGATTTGGGATTTGACAGGCAACAGATGATTGAGGAGTGGAGATTTAAAGAGGGGAGAGTGCTCGGAAATATTGAACGCGGAGCGGAAAGTTCAGGTACCTGGTTTCTTACGAAACGTCATGTCCTGGGAGATTATCTGTTCAAGGGTCGCGTCGAGATATGTCCGCCGGCAAGTTTTAGCTTATCCTTTTCTTGCGCGGCTAGTCGTTGATGCTGCCGTCCGGGCTCCTGGCATCGAAGTTACCGATAGGCAAGAAAAAAGGCGGCCCCTAGCGAGGCCGCCCTGTCTACTGTTAAAGGCCCAACTTTTGATTCAGAGCATCGCAGACCCATGAGGACCCATGAGGGGACGCTGTTGATTAGTCAACTAACTTGCCTCTAAGAGCTGGATTCCCACTGACAATCTCCCCTCCCCGCTTTACTGCCACACTCACTCCCGAACGAGTCATGTTAAGCGCTCTGGCAACTACAACTCCGCTAAAATTGCACTCCCTCACTGCCAGGTAACAGATAACTGCCCTGACATCGGTAAGTTCTTTAGTCCTGCTCTTCTGCCGCAGCAATTCCACTTTTACTTGTAACGTGTCGGCTGCTCTTTGCATCATCTCATCAAGAGTTATTTTGGGAATCTGGACTTCGCTAGATTCCGTCTCACGCCACAGACTCTCAACAAATTCACCACTACCGAGGATTCTCTCGTCATAGGCCTCATATTCGCCCATATTGCGAACGTCCTGAGACCGGCGCAATCCGCCACCGACAAGATCATCGCGGTGGCCATGTTTGATGCCGTCAATGACGAATTCCAGGTATGCCTGCCGAGCGCTTTTCTTCCTCTGACCAAATAGCAGTAGGACGTCATCGATACTTTGCCCGGACAGCTCCTGCTTCCCCATGAGCACAGCATGGCCACTCCATGGATAGCTGTCCAGCTCGTCAATTGTTTTTGCCAGACCTACCCGCAATGGATTCAGATGAATGTAGCGGATCAGCTCAAGCAGATAGGCGTCTTCCTGGCAGGCAATGGATTTATAGCGGTTCTGGAAAAGATGTCCTGAACGTTTGTGCTGGAGATTGAAGACAATGGCGTAGCCGGTAAGCAGGCGGCGCATGAAAACAGAGAGCTTTGTCACTCGCGGGCAGAGAAGCAGATGGAAGTGATTGGACATGAGCGCCCATGCAAGGCAGTCGGTGCCGGTATCGGCGAGAAGCTTGGAGAGGCGCTCAAGGAATAAGCGGCGGTCATTATCGTCGAAGAAAATATCCCGCCGCTCGATTCCGCGAACGATAACATGCTGTAACAAACCG
>JBGQLM010000212.1:0-6493 GCA_041500085.1 Geobacteraceae bacterium | reverse complement strand
CTCCTGGGGCGGATGGACGACACGCCCACGGAATACAAAACCTCCACTGTGCTCAATATCCGCAGCGGTCCCGGCACGCAGTTTGGGCCGCTTCCGGAAAGCCCGCTCCCTACAGGGACAGCGGTCCGCCTGATCTCTGCCGAGGGGAGCTGGTGGAAGGTGGATGTGCAGGGCGCGGGGATGCCGGCCGATCTGGAGGGGTGGGTGAGCAGCAGGTATCTGGAGCGGGTGGGGTGAGGTATGCCTATCTGGCGGATCGGAATTCAGGGCACTAAGGCTGTAGGAAGGAGGCTCACATGTTAGCGAACGTATTACCTGCTCTTAAAAATGCCTGGGAGTGGCTTAAAGACCTTGCGGCAATACTCAAGCCGTGTCGATTCAGCGTGATCATGCTGGGTCTGGTTCTGCTGTTTTTTTTACTCACAGAACCCGGCGAAGACTTATTACGCAGCCTGGCTGAGTTAGGAAGTAATGCTTTAATCACGCAAGTAATATTCTTTGTCGGAATGATTGTCTGGGCCTTGAATGCCTGGTACTGGGCCCGCGTTATGCTTCGCTTCCACTTCGATGTACCCGTCATGAATGACCCTGATAGAGAGAAACGACGCCTCGGAATGCGTATCCACGTCCCGAGGATACTGGGAAGCCTGGCATTTATTGCTGTGGGGATAGCCTTTTACAATGCCTCAGCCGTATATGTAACTGCTGGAAAAGAGCGCGTTACCCTTTATTTTTTCATGGCAATCTGCGTCGCCCTGGCAGCAACCTTTTATGGTTTCACGTCAGTTCGCCTTAAGATTGTCAACAAAATCCGGAGCATAAAACAGGAACAGGCTGCAATCCCGACAGATTACTACATTTCAACGCTGGGTTCGTTTCGACAGCTGGAAAAGGGGAGTCTTTATTCACTACTGACCTCCATGGTTCTTGCGGTTGTTCTATTCCTGCTCTTCATAACATTTCCTGAATCCGCAGTAGTTTTCGGTTCTGCTACCATCGTACTCCTGGCTGCGGCAACATGGATACCTTTTGGGAGCATCCTGGTGTATGCGGGGAGCTCTTACAAGTTTCCGGTTATGACACTTCTGTTCATTTTTCTTTTGGTGTTCAGCTTTACAAATGACAACCACACGGTTCGAACGCTGCCTGGCGGCACATCAGACAGGGTAACCGTCAAGCAGGATTTCAAGCGATGGTTGACTGCGAGACGGGATACATGGCCGAAAGGGAAAAAACAACCCGTTTTTGTGATTGCCACCGAAGGAGGCGGCATCAGGGCGGCGTACTGGACCGGTATCGTGCTCGCGACTCTCCAAGACAATAACCCTGAGTTTGCCGACCATATCTACGCGATCAGCGGCGTATCGGGAGGAAGTCTCGGAGCGGCGGTATTTACCGCTCTGGTCAAGGAACAGAACCTCGCCAAAACAAACAACTCCCGGGCTTCAGCCATTGGACCGCTGCAGCCTTACGCCCATAAAATTCTTTCCGCAGACTATCTCGCACCTACAACAGCCTATATTCTTTATCCGGACCTGCTCCAACGTTTCCTGCCATTCCCAGTGCCCTGGTTTGATCGCTCGCGAGCTATTGAAGGGGCCTGGGGAAAGGCCTGGGAAAAACAGATGAAAAGCAACTGCCTGAACGATGGCTTCCATTTGCTATGGGACAATGGGGGGGAACGCTTGCCGTCATTGTTCCTGAACAGCACCTGGGTTGAATCGGGCAAAAGGGCCATTGCCAGTAATCTGAAAATTGATGACGAAACGTTCGGTGATGCCGTCGACATATTCGATACCGTCAAGGCGGATATGCGCCTGAGCAGCGCAGTGCATAACAGCGCCCGCTTCACCTACGTCAGTCCCGCCGGTACGATCAGGACACCGAAGGGGGTCTGGGGCCATCTGGTGGACGGGGGATACTATGACAACTCCGGTGGCTCCACAGCGGTGGAAATCCTCGATGCCATGGAAGAGGCGGCGCCAGAACTGTGGAAGAGCAAGAGCATTATCCCTGTTGTCATCATGATCACAAACGACCCCCTGCTGAACAACGAAAAATCGCCCACTCCTTATAACTTTATGAATGAACTGTTGTCGCCGATCAGGACCTTTTTCAACACCCGACCCGCTCGAGCCGGTTATTCACGCTTTGCCCTGTACAACTGGACCTATGAGAGAGATGGCCTTTATCTGCCAATAGGGCTGCAGGACGTAATGGGACCATTACCCATGAGTTGGGTTCTGTCCGATGTTGCCCAAAAAACCATGCAGACACACCTAAATGTGTTGCTCAACAAGTTACCCGGCAGACGAATCGATCCGGTGAATCTAGATGATCTCGGATTGCTTGCGGAGAAACTGTATTGAGAAGCTGCATGACGACTCGGAGGATTTCCGCTCCATCACCAAGTTGGTCAAGAGGCACTGTTGGCTTGAAGGGACGGATGGTTTTCTGGGAGAGGGCGAAGCCGGTGCTGGTGGGGCAGGGCATGATTTTAGGGTTGACAGCGACAATTATGTATTCACCGGAATTTAGGTGATAATTTTCTAAAAGGGGGAACATCAGGATGCAAGAAAAAAACATTTATAAAAGAGAGTCATGGTGCTGGAAACAATTACTGGTAGCTGCGTTGTTTGTGGTCTGTTTTGCAACATTAGCTACTGCTGCTGAACCAAGTATTAATGATGTAATACCTAACAGCGGAGCAGTTGGAACAGAAGTTTTTATCCGAGGCACTAATTTTATCTTCCCAAACAGATCAAGTAATAAGGTGAATTTTAGAGGTGTAAAGGCTGCAGTTGTTGAAGCTAGCAGTTCTACCATGTTGAGAGTTGAAGTTCCTTCCGGTGCTTCAAATGGTCCTGTGACAGTTATAAATTCCAATGGTGAGGGTAAAAGCCCCAACAATTTTACCGTTACCACTCCGATTCCATCAAATAAAGGAGCCATCGGCAGTGGAGATCGTATCAGGATCAAAAATGCCATTGAAGGGTTTAAGCCAACAGGAAATAAATGTTTTGGCAATGACTCTTTCGGTGCCACCAAGGATCCTGTGAACGCACAAAGTCAATATTATGCGCCAGCGGGATCAGTTCTTACCGTGGATTCTGATGTCTTTTCCGATGCTGATTCTATAAGAAAAGTGAGGGTTTCCTTCCGTGGATGCCGGCTCCTGACAGCTTTCTTGGGAAGCTGTCAGGAGCCGGCAAAAGATTGTAGCAGCAATAGAGTTGTAGAGGGTAACGAGTATGAAATATCAGCGGAGAAACTTGAAAAAACTGCCACAAGTACAATTGGCTTCGATTACGGAACTCTCGTGGTGCCCTTCAAGTACCAACTGCATGATAATACCATTACTGGCAATACCACTGTTGGACAATATCTCGGCTATAAACTTTCTTCAACTGGGTTAAGCGTCATGCCAGTTATTTCCGCAGGCTTAGGTGTGGTTTCGATTTCACAGAAAGATAGCCAGCAGAACGTCACTACGAGTAGTGCGCCCAGCTTTTCCGTTGCCTACGGTTTAATCGTAAATATTTTAAAAAATGGACTGTTCCAGGCAGGGATAATGTCAGGATGGGACTGGGCCGGGAAAGGAAGCCAGTACAAATATGAAGGAAAACCTTGGATTTCTATTTCGTTAGGAACTAACTGGACTAATTAGACATTTATTTACATAAGGTGGAAATAGCGATGATCGGGTCTACAATCTACATTAATGTAGAATGTAGACCTGACCCTCAAGTCTCATGCTTGTGGGGGCTGTTATTCTGTTTCGACCTAACCTTTGTCTGGCACCGCTATATCCGGCATGAGCAGGGAATGGTGGCTTGAATAAATTCTGCCGGACAGAACAGGGCGACCCGAATGTGGGTGATAAACAATCAAAGGAGCGGAGATGAGAACAATCATTCAGGTTGCGGTTATGGTGATTTTGCTCTGCATGGCAAGTGGCTGCGCAATAGTTCACCACGAGAGAGAAGGGAATATCTCAGGAATCTTCGGGAACCGCTCCTCAGCCTATAGATCCAGTAAAGAAGCGCGAATTAAACTGTATCGAGATAACCAGGAGATTCTCGGCAGCAAATATAAGGAAGAGCGGGATTATCTTGCAAAAAAATATGCGGCAAACGTGGATGTACAAGGCGCAGAACCGAAATTAGGACTGGCCCTTTCCGGCGGCGGGCCGAGGTCGGCCTCCTTTACAATAGGTGTCTTGAAAGCCCTTGAAGAAAAAGGCGTCATGGACCGTCTCGATCTGATTTCCTCCGTGTCGGGCGGGTCCTACGCCATGTACTGGTATTTTTCGCAAAACTGCTATCTGAACACCGGCAACAACGAGCAGTATTGCCCTCTGAACAAATGCATAACGTCGGATGAGATGGGGCGCTATCAGGCGCAACAGAAGGCCTTTGACAGAAAGAACCTGTTCGCGTCCAAGGAGCAAAATCTCAACTCCCCGAAGATTATGGACAATTACCGGTTCCAGATAAGCCTTGAAGAGAGGTCCGACCTGCTCACCAGTCTCAAGGAACAGGGTGCCATGGGAAAACTTCTTGGATACGGTGAGATGGCGTACAAGGGGAGCGTCTACACCCTCTCCGTGCCGCTTCACTGGCTTCTCAACGGTCTGTTCGACTGGAACCTGAACCTGAATCCTTCCCGCTGGTACTATCAGAACGGCATCGAACGGACCTACGGCTATGTCCCGCTCAGCTATGACCTTGAGAAATTCGCCAACAACAAGAGGGTACTGTTTCAGAGCAAGGCGGTTGCAACCCAGGTAAAGTTCTCCCGGCTGCGCGACTACCTGTCGACCCCGAACAAGAAGTCTCCGATGCCGTACTTCGTCATCAACTCTACCGGCGGCTACGACAGGGGCTACAACCAATTCGGCGACGGCGGCTACCGGCAGATGCAGAAAGCCATCTTCGAATTCACCCCCTGGCTCTGCGGCTCGGATCTGTTCGGGTATCGCAAGGCCGAGGAGTGCGAGAAGGAGATCAGTTTCTCCCGCGCCGTCTCCATATCCGGTGCTGCAGTAGACGGCCAGCAGGAAGCAATTGACCTTGCCGGTGTCGGGACAGGTGAGTCAAAAGCTGCCGCGAGCGCGATGAACGTATTCAACCTGGATCTGGGGTACAGAATCTCAAATCCGAATACGAATCCCGTTGTCAGGTTTCTGCATTGGATCAGCCCGTTTCCGTTCTACTTCATTGCCGATGTGATCCAGGGCGACAGAACTAACAGCATACATCTGAGCGATGGCGGGCATTCGGATAATCTCGGAATATTCTCTCTGGTGCGACGCGGAACGAAAAAGATAATCGCCGTCGATGCGGAGCAGGACCAGAAAAGCGTATTCGAAGGAGCTCATCGACTCAAGGTGCAACTTGAAAAAGAGCTCGGTCTAAAGCTCGAATTTGACAGGCCGGACAGGGTCATCGACGTGTACAATACGCCGTTGCCACAGGCTGTCATCAAAGGAAAGATATCCGGCCTGGTTGACAATAACGGCGACGAAGCCCCTATCGACCTGATCTATATCAAGCTTTCCCTGGACCGTCAGCTTCTACAAGGAGGTGGTGATGCATACCCATTCAGCATCGTAAAGTACCAAGGAAAAGATAAACTGTTTCCCCACGATCCGACCTTCGACCTATTCTATAGCCCTGAGCAGTACAAGGCCTACCGCGATTTGGGGTATTTGATCGGGAGTAGTTACGAGAAATATAAGGGGTTCATGGAAGAGAGATAGGGAGTGTCCAATAGTGTCAGGCCTACACTTTTAACAAAAGTAAAATGTGTAGACCTTACACTATCTGACTTTGCGCTGATTGGGAACCCTTTGACAGTCAAGTATCGCAGGAGTAAGCTGTGAAATATTTTTTGCAGGTGGAATGGGGACAGAAGTTTATTGATGGGCAACAGTAATAACCAGCCTGTCCCCTATTTAATTCACCATGGAAGTGATCGTCTTTTAGGGAAGTAGTTATTTTGTGGAACTAAAATTCAGGGATTAAATCATGGATATTAAAAAAGCATCCAAACTTGCGGTCGAGAATGTCTTCAAGGAAGGATTAACTGATATCTTCCCGGCTCCTCAAGAATTGAGCGTTCTTAAAAATGAACTTTTTAGAAACCGCCTTATTGTGGAGGTTGAGAAAAGTATAAAAGGTGGGACATTAGAAAGCCTGGATATAAACCCCATTTGCCATGTGTTGTTGCCAAAAGGCGGTCCTTTTGATTTTAGGCGATGTGCGTTAATGCAGCCACTCGATACAATAAAATATTTAGCTCTTACTTTGTCTCTTGCAGATGAAATTGAAAAGTGTCGGCCATCAAATTCAAAAAGAATGATTTTTTCATATCGGTTAAGGCCTCACAATGGCTACATATTCGATCCGAAATACAACATCACATCTTTTAAAAAGCATATTTCCAATAAATCTAAGAGCAAAAAAACTAAAATCCTTGTTTCATGTGATAT
>JBGQLM010000211.1:0-6555 GCA_041500085.1 Geobacteraceae bacterium | reverse complement strand
GTTACAAAAAAAGGGGGATGCAATCGCATCCCCCTTTTGATTTGTTGCTGGCTGAAGTTCTTTTTAGAACTTGCGGCCACCTTCTGCAGCCCACTTCTCAAGCATTGCAGTTGTAACAGACTTCGGACGCTCGAGGGCATAGCCGAGACCACGGTCCCAGGTAATGTTAGCCATGCAGCCAAGCGCACGACCGACACCGAAGAGAACGGTGTAGAATTCGAACTCGGTCAGGCCGTAGTACATCTGGATAACGCCGGACTGTGCATCGACGTTAGGCCAGGGGTTCTTGGTCTTGCCGTGCTCGGTGAGAACGCCAGGAGCAACTTCAAAGATCATGGCGATAACCTTGAAGAGCGGGTAGTCTTTCAGGCCCGGGGTGTTGAGGCAGAACTCACGCTGTGACATGTAGCGCGGATCGGTCTTGCGGAGAACGGCATGGCCGTAACCCGGAATAACCTGACCGGCATTGAGAGTATCCCAGAGAGCAGCTTTGATCAATTCTGCAGTAGGCTCGACACCTTTGCAGTACTTCTCCTGGAACTTGAGCGTCCAGTCGAGAACTTCCTGGTTGGCAAGGCCGTGCAGCGGGCCGGCAAGGCCGTTGAGACCGGCTGAGTATGAATAGTAAGGGTCGGAAAGAGCCGAGTGAACGAGGTGGGTCGTGTGGGCAGAAACGTTGCCTGACTCGTGATCGGAATGAAGGATGAAGTACATACGGGCAACATCCTTGTACTCTTCTTTCTGACCGATCATGTGAGCGAAGTTTGCGCCCATGTCCAGTTTAGGATCAATGGCGATCTGCTTGTCAGCGCGGTATTTGAGGTTGTAGATGAAAGCTGCAATGATCGGGATACGGGCAACGATATCACACGCATCTTCATACACATATTCCCAGGCGATGTTCTTGTTGAACTTGCCTGAATTGTAGAAGCCGGCAAACTTGGAATCTTTCTGCAGGGTCAGGATACCGACGGAAAGCATGACCATCGGATGGCTGTCACGCGGCAGGGCGCGAATGGCGTCAAAAACATACGCAGGCACGTCCTGGCGAACTTTCCACTCTTTAACAACTTCGTCAACCTGAGCCTGGGTAGGAACGTCGCCGGTAAGGAGCATGTACCAGAAAGACTCGACAGTCGGATAATTTGAACCGGGAGCCTTGGGAAGTGCAGCGAAAGTTTCCGGGATGGTCTTGCCGCGGAAGCGGATGCCTTCCTGGGGATCAAGGTAGGAGATGTCGGTCACGAGGCTGCGGATGTCACGGGCGCCGCCGATTGCCTGATCAATTGTAACCTGGTCGATTACAACCTTGCCGAACTCCTTCACCAGCCTGGTGGTACGGGGACGGAACTCTTCAATCTTCTGCTTAAGCGTCTCTTTAAGTGCCATTTTTCTTGATCTCCTTTCGACTGTTGGGGGTAATTGGCGTGAATAACCTTTTTCGGTCATCCTTCCACTGATAAATAATATACTTATAAAACATGGGTTTATACCCGGCAAAAAGGCTTATGGAAAGGCTTCCGGACAAGCATCAGGAAATCATCTCACATACTGTATACAAAATTGCGTCTCCTTATATCATCGGCCCAAATTAAATTCAACATATTTTTAAAGCAAATTATCAGGGCAGGATCATTATTTTTTCATCCGAGAAGGTAAGCTGCTTGAGCGTTCCATCATCCGCCAGATAGAAACTGTTCTCTATTCCCACCGCACCTTCTCCGGGAAAGACCAGTTTCGGTTCAAAGGCAAAGGCCATCCCGGGCTCCATGGACATTTCATTGAAGCCGCGTGCCAGGAACGGATACTCGTCGATCTCGATCCCTATACCGTGGCCGATGAAAGATACCTGTGAACCCTTTACCCCCATGAAGCTGTCTTTGTACCCCATGGATACTGCGAGAGAAAGGCATTCATCATAGATCTCTCCCCACTTGGGAAGCTGGGGCACCATCCTCTTCATCAGCTCCTGTATCTCAAGCATATCCTGATAGCCCTTGGCCAGCCGGGAAGACAGTCCTCCTATTGCCATGACCCTGGTCTGGTCTACCAGATAACCGTCGCAGCTGCCGGAAAAATCCAGAATTACCGGTTCATTACGGCAGATCGGTTTATAGCCCGCTCCCTGTCCGAAGGAAGGGGTAATTCCCAGACCGCCGAGCGGAGTATCCGTATAAGCCGGCACGGCACTGTCTGCGCCCGAGAAGGTATGCCCGAACATCAACTCGCCGTTGAAAACCCGCATTCTTGTAATCCCGGGATGCCCTTCCAGTCTTGCGACCCGCTCCAGCTCCGCGGCCAACTCGACATCGGTTATCCCCTCTCGCAGGAATGAGGATGCCGAACGGTAAACCTTGTCAACCTGAACTGCCGCATCCTGCATGAGATGGATTTCGTAGCGGCTTTTTTTCATCCGGAGTTTTCTGATGAGAAGCGAGGCATCAACAATCGATGCCGATGGGAAAACCTTGCGATAGCGCTCCATAATGGCAACAGGAAGGACATCGAACTCCATGCCGACAGTTGCAGGCTCGGGATAGCCGTAACCGGACAGAATCCCGGGAATTTCGGACAGTGAGGAGATCGGCAGAACCTCTTTCAGACCCGACTCCATCCTCGCCCTGGCAGCATCTCTTCGCACCATGTAGAGCGGCTGGCCTTTCACGGGAATGTAAAGGAAGCCTGACTGGATCGTTCCGGTGAAGTAGTAAAGGTCGGCACTCTGAATTATTATTGCGGCCTCTACCCCTTCAGCCTCCATGGATTCCTGCATCCTGCTGCAGCGGTATTCGAGTTCAGTCGCTGGAGTTATCCGCATTAATTTTCTCCCGGTAGAGTTTTTCGGCTTCCCGGCGGCGCCTGCCGCCGAGAAACACCTCTTCAATCACTATCGCTACAAAACAGACCACAAACAGCGCGAAGATTACCCCTATTGCCTTGAACACCCGCTTCCTCCTCTTGATGTGCAATGTGCTCCCTGACCCCTCTGAAGGTCAGCCTATGTATCGGACAGGGCGCAAACTCGGCAATGGCCGCCATATGCGAGGCAGAGCCATAGCCCTTGTGGCCGGCAAATCCGTATTCCGGGTACTGGCGGTCATACTCCTCCATGATCCGGTCACGCGTAACCTTGGCAATAATTGATGCCGCGGCTATGGATTGGCTGAGAGAGTCCCCTTTTTTTATGGTCTTCTGGTGGATGCCCAGCGAAGTTTTAGATATGCCGTCGATGAGAAGACAGTCCGGATGGACGGCAAGTTCCTTTACAGCGGACTCCATGGCGCGAAGGGTCGCCTGAAGTATGTTTATCCTGTCAACCATAAGACTGTCACTTATACCGACACCAACAGAAACGGCCTCACTCATGATCCTGTCGTAAAGTTTGTTGCGCATTGCTTCGGTAAGCTTCTTTGAATCGTTAACACCGGGAATAATGTGCCCTTCAGGAAGGATCACGGCAGCTGCGACAACGGGTCCGGCAAGGGGTCCCCTGCCGGCTTCATCTACTCCGGCAATGTTCAGGTAACCCTGCCTGCGGGCTATCGTCTCGAAATGAAGCATTGTATGAAGAGGCTCTTCACCGAAAAGTTCAAGATTCAAAGGGCCTCCATAATACAGGTATTAAGACTTTTGAACGCAAGGTACATAGAAGCGGAGCAAGACATATAAATGAGGCTCTGGTGGTGCCAGTTTCAGCAGACTTAAAAAAAAGCCCCGGATTCCTCCGGGGCTCATCATCATGCTCCTGCTACATACTTTCTTTCGCGAATCCTTGCTGCCTTGCCGCGCAGCTTGCGGAGATAGTAGAGCTTGGCTCTGCGGACATGCCCGCGTGTCACCACATCGATCGCATCGATTGATGGCGAATGTACCGGGAACGACCTCTCGACCCCTACGCCGTTCGATATCTTGCGCACGGTGAACGATTCGCGAATTCCGCCGTTCTGACGGGAGATAACTACACCCTGGAATGCCTGGATACGGCTTTTGTCACCTTCAACGATCTTGACGTGAACCTTCACCGTATCACCCGCCTTAAAAGGGACAACGTTCTTCTTCATCTGCACCATCTCGATAATATCAATCTTGTTCATCTGCTTTCTTCCTCCTATTAATAGCTCAAGCTATTCTTATTTCTGTTGGTTCCTGCAAAAAAGTCTGTCCAGATAAATCGATACTGCCGAACGCACTGAAAGATGATTATAATCTCCTGAACCCTTTATCGGTTCAAGCACAAAATCAGCTGCGTCGAAAACCTCTTCCGTCATGCCCCACCCGGTTCCGAACAGGAGCAGAAATGAGTGCTCTCCCCTTAAAATCATATCAGAAAGTTCCGGGCCGGAGATGGAAGCCGACCGTCCGGAGGCTCCGGTCACGACTACTTTGGGAGCGTGCCCCAGCCTGGTTGTCATCTCTTCAACAACAGCCCTGAGAGAAGGTACTACCTCTACAATATCCAGGGCCAGTTTGCGTTTCGGGTTATAAGTAGAACCCCAACCGCTCTGCCAATGATTCAATACTTTCTGCACCAGTTTCTGCTGCTCCGCAACCGGAGTGACTATATAGTACCGGTCGGCACCGAATGTCCTTGCAGCCCGTGCTATATCGTGGATATCCAGATTGGTCACCGCTGTAGTCACAACCTGCCTGTTCTTGTCATACACAGGATAGTGAAGCAGTGCAATGCTGAACATTCCACTCAAGGTTTTTGACCGGGCACTGACTCAAGCAGCATCTTTTTTTCTGATTTATCAAGGAGCGCAGAATCGAGAAGTTCAGGTCGCAGCCTGCGCGTTTTCTCGATCGACTTCATCCTGCGCCACCTGGCTATCTCGCGGTGATTCCCTGAAAGCAAAGTATCCGGAACCTTCAGCCCCCTGTACTCCGGTGGGCGGGTATACTGGGGATACTCCAGAAGACCGTTCGAGAAGGAATCATCCTCTGCCGAATCTTCAGAGCCAAGCACCCCTGGAACCAATCTGCCTACTGCATCTATCATGACCATGGCAGCAATCTCACCGCCGGTCATGACGTAATCCCCGATAGAGACTTCGGTAGCAGTAAAAAGCTCTTTTACCCGCTCATCTACTCCTTCATAGCGCCCGCAGAGGATAATGACCTCGCCTTCAGACGCCAGCTCCGAAGCCATAAGCTGGCTGAACTGCATCCCTCCGGGCGAAGTCAATAACAGCCTGGACTGAGGTGCTGCCACCCTGACGGTATCGATGCATTCGGCAAGCGGTTCCACCTTCATCACCATACCGGCGCCGCCCCCGTATGGAGCATCATCTACAGTACGATGGCGGTCCCTGGTGTAGTCGCGGATATTGTAGAACCTGACCTCAAGTATCCCGCTTTCGACCGCTCTTCCGATTACTCCGCTCGAAAGGATCCCGGAAAACATCTCCGGGAAAAGCGTAACTACATGAAATTTCATAGATCGAAAAGCCCCTCAACAGGGGTTACAGTCATGATTTTTGCTTTGGTGTCGACTGATACAACTACATCTGAAAGCGCCGGGATCAGGTACTCCCTGTCACCGGAAGCAACTACATAGACATCGTTACTGCCTGTCTCGATGATGCTCTCCAGAACACCCAGAAGGCTGTTGTCAGCAGTTACTACCTTCATCCCGACAAGGTCATACCAGTAATACTCATCTTCTTCGGGCGCCGGCAGCTGGTCCCGGTAAAGATAAACTTCACTCCCGACAAAAGGAAGGACATGATTGATATCCGAAAAACCTTTAAGCGTCACCAGAAGCCTTTTCCCGTGAACGGCAACAGCAGCAACATCTTGCTGCTGCATGTGCCCCGATGCATCCTTGAGAAAGAGGGACCCGGCCGAAAGAAATGCCTCTGTCAATCCGGAGTAGGGGATGACACGCAGCTGCCCCCTGATGCCGTGAGTAGCAGCAACCTTTCCCATCAGGATCAGGCTGTCAGAGTGCATTACTCGACGATCTTCAGGATGGCTTTCTTGTTGTCCTTAGTGGAGACCGCATTGAGCAGGGTGCGTACTGCTTTTGCCGTGCGCCCCTCTTTGCCGATGATCCGCCCCATGTCTTCCTTGGCTACGGTCAGCTTGATGACAGTGGTATCATCTTCCATCTCCTCAGTAGCCCTGACCTGATCAGGATCATCAACAAGCGCTTTGGCAATGGTCTCTACGAGCTGTCTCATGTCGGTATCCTCTGTATCCCTGGAATATCCGGCGTGCCGGTTTTGTAAGCGGAAATCAGTCGGCCTTTGTGTTGAACTTTGCCCATACTCCGGCATTTTTCAGAAGCTGCCTTACCGTATCAGTAGGCTGCACCCCTTTACCAAGCCAGCTAAGAGCCTCTCCTTCATCGACCTTGAATACAGCCGGATTCTGGTTAGGATCGTAAGTCCCTACATTTGCGATGAATTTGCCGTCTCTTCTTGAACGCACATCAGCGATAACAACCTGGTAGAAAGGCTTTTTCTTGGCTCCGGCACGTGCAAGTCTCATTTTTACAGCCATTTGTTCCTCCTGAAATTCGGTACGGTTATTCCGCAACGATATATGTTATTG
>JBGQLM010000210.1:0-6575 GCA_041500085.1 Geobacteraceae bacterium | reverse complement strand
GCGGGGTGTGTCAAGTGAAGCCACCTGTTTGAGGACTCTCTCTTCGCATCCCTTTCTCGGAGGATTGAGAACCGTAACATCAATGCCTGTTCCTCTGGCGATGATATGCTTCATCTCTTCCACAACATCGCCGGCTTCAAAATCGCAGTTGAAGGCCCGGTTTATCTTGGCATTGAGCCTCGCGTCCTCTACGGCATCTTCAACGGATTCGATCCCGAAGACGCTTTTAGCCGAAGAAGCAAGGAAGATGGAGATAGAGCCGACTCCACAGTACAGGTCCAGAACATTTTCCTTGCCGGTAAGTGAAGAATATTCGCGCACAAGATTATAGATCAACTCTGCGCTGCCGCTGTTTATCTGGAAGAAAGAGTGAGGGGAGACCAGGAATCGCAATCCGCCGACAGTTGCTTCGAGCGATGTCTGCTTGGTATGGAAAAAGTTACGGCTACCGAGGATCGCATTGCCGGATGAACTGTTTACATTCTGTGCAATCACAGCGACCTCAGGGATTTCTTTCTTGATCAATGTCGCAAGATGATGCAGTTCATTGTAACTTCTCTTGGCCGTAACAATTGTAACCATTGCCTTGTTTTCGGCCTCTGCGACCCGTATCAGGAGATATCTGAGAAGACCCTGGGCGGAGCGGGGGCTATAGATGGGTATCTTCCCCTTTATAATGCCTTTTTTCACCACAGCTATGATTCTGTTTATCAGGGGATTATGGAGGGGGCAGTTGGATATGTCCTGTATGTCGTGACTCTCTCTGCGATAGATACCGGTCACAGGGGCAGCGAATTTACCACCGATTACCAGTTTTGCACTGTTTCTGTATTCAAGTTTTCGAGGTGACGGGATTACCGGGAGTATTTTCGTGTTCTCAAGAGATTTGTGCTGTTTTATGTGATTGGTGACGATATTTTCTTTCCAGACCAGTTGTGCCTCATATTTCATCTCGATCAGCGGACAACCTTCACAATCTTTTATTTGCGCACATGGTGACTTGCATCTCTCCTTTGAAGGTTCAACCAGTTTTAATCTGCTTGCAGTCAGGGAGTGACGACCGACATGCTCGATCCTGGCAATAATTCTCTCTCCCGGAAGCGCTCCGGTAACCCTGACCTGAGATGTCTCGACAGCGCCCAGGCCTGATCCATCTTCATCAAGTGCAGAAACAGTCAGCTCTATCTTGTCGCCCTTTTTATGAAGGGGTTCTTTAAATCGTTCAGGTTTAATTTTCATACTGCAAACCTACCTTTTGGAGGCCAGAAAATCAATTCATATTCTGATTTCTTTTTGTGCTGAAATACGCCTTCAAATCAGCCAGTCGGGTAAGGTCACTGCGGAGTTAAGCACATAACCAGATTGTTTTTAATTGACACCAAATTCGGAACGGCGTATTTAGCAGATATTCATTGCATTTTTCTTAATTTGGAGGGTAGATGGTGCCGCATAATGGAACCATTTTTACTATTACAAGCCGCTCTGGTCAGCAACAGCTGATCGGGTGGCTTTTTGTGTTTTGGGGCGAGGATTTGATTTTGAAGAAAATGAAGAAGCTTAATTTGTGCAATGTGTAGCCCCGACACCGGGACTTTTACTGTGCCGAATAAAATCATCGAAGGACCATCCATGAAAAACAAAACTTTGAGTCGCTCTGTTCTTGTAGCATTGGTTCTAACCCTAGCTCAGTATGGCATCGGCTTTGTTGCCCGACAATTCTATCAGCAATCCACCGGGAGAATGACCGGGGATATCCAGCGACACAACATTATGGTGGCTGAAAATGCCGATTGGGTCTTCACCTTCATTGTGGCAGGAGTGTGGGTTTTCCTCTATCTGCGAGACCACCGACCCGGCTACCGCCGTCTATGCATCGAGATTGCCACCACTTTCGGGATATTCACCCTGATTGGTATGGTACGGAGCATTGTCACGTTGCTGCTTTCCCCGGAATTGCAGGGGACGCTTTCGGCGAACATCGCCTGGATCGCAATGGTTACACCGTTGTCGTTCATCAAGACGGCGGTTCTAACCGGTTTCATGGCAGCTGCGGTGATTGCAGTCATCAACCGCCTGCGACCGATGGCCA
Organism: Geobacteraceae bacterium; assembly: GCA_041500085.1. GTDB lineage: Bacteria > Desulfobacterota > Desulfuromonadia > Geobacterales > DSM-12255 > VEOV01. The sequence goes on along the minus strand of JBGQLM010000210.1, from coordinate 4,486 downwards.
AGGATTTCATTCTAAAGGGAACGGAGCCGTCAGCCGATTCCACAACTCCTGTAGTGCCGCCTGAAATCACACCAGCTCCACTGCCGGGAGAGACGGCTCACCCCCTCTTTCCAGGCGTGGTCGTCGGTGGGGCCTCAGGCCTGCTCCTTGCGGGAGCATTTGTCCTTCTTCCCAAAATAATCGGCCGAGGCATGGAACTGGTGATGTTGGGCCTGCTGCCTCTGGGACTCATGTATCAGGAGTTCATGTCGTTCGATCCGTTCATCCCGGAAATTTTCCGCGGACACGAAAAGGCTTACGCCGACATCATGGCGCTTCTGGCCCTTACCAGCCTCGGAATCATTGTGGCGAGCATCTCTTTCTACAATGAAGCACGTTGCGGGAAGAGAGCCTCTCTTGGCCGTCTCCTCGGAATCAGCGTCTGTACCGGAGCCGCCATTGCTGCTATGCGTGTGGCGGCGCTGTTGATATTGGCACCGAAATACACCGGGGGGATTCTGGGTACTCCCATCGCCTGGATTACCGGTGCAATTCTGCTGGGGCTTATAATAGCCGGGTTGAGAAACAGCGCCAGATTTAGAACCATTCCTTCGCTGACAGCGCCGCTTGCCGGCTCCAGGCTGGCTCCCGTAATGACCGCACTTCTGGTTGTGGTCGCCATGATTATCGGTCAGGGGATGGACATCAAGGAACGTCAGGGGCTGAATGTATTCACCAAAAAGCACGATAAGGAACAACAACAGCGGGAGTCGAGCGAAGGCCTGCTGATCGATCAATGCGATGCGCACTGGGATGCCTGCGGCGACCTGATCGTCACCGGACTGGTCACCAATACTACCGGTCTTAACAAGGCATGGTTCATTGATGCCAAGACATTGGACAAAAGCGACAAGGTGCTGACAACGGCAAAAATGGTGGACGGCAGGCAGCACTTTTCTCTGCAAGAGCTGGAACTACTGTCAAAGGTGAGACATCTACCCGAATGCGTGATTCGGGCTCCTGAACGTCAACTCGCGGCCAAAAGCACCAGCCGCTTTGAACTCAGGATGATCCAACCGCCGCCGGAAGCGGTAAGCTACTCCCTTGCTCTTAAGCCGCCGCCGTACAACGAGATGGCAGCCAACGATCTGCAGGATATGAAAGGCTCTCTGGAAAAACAGTATGCGGAGATGGGAAAGAACGGCGGGAAACTGCCTCAGGGGAAGGCCGTAAAGATATTGGCCGGAAGAAAGCAGCTTGATGAGCTTGGAATCAACGTGTTCCTGGGAGCCAACTATACAACCGATCTGGAGGCAACGAAGAAAGAGGAAATCTTCAGACGCAGGCAGATGGAGATCGACAGGTATCGTGACCTCGAAATATTTCCAGCTGACTACATCTCAAACAAGTCAATTTTTGGGCAGATCGATGACAAGATCGGCTGGTTGCAGGATACACCGTTGTTCCTGATGAATCCTTACCTGTTGGTCATCGAGGCAGGCGGAGAATACGTCAACGGCATATTTGCCTACTGTCCCATGAGTTCCCTCACTTACTCGCCAAAACGGATCACCATAAGTTATGAAAAGGAGTCGGCCAAGAAGTGGCGGCATTATATCAATGACTATTACCAGGATTCAAAGGGTGTCATGCGCCTCTGGTTCGTGAACGCCATGGACGCCGGGTTCTCCTACGCCCACGTCGATCCGGCCAGATCGGAAAATGTTGAGCCGGTTCCGGGCGCGCCAGCAGATCATGTTATGATAGGTGTTTATTCTCCAACGGATTTTTTCCATGTCGGCCGCAAGGGGAAGAACAACATCAGCCCGAATGATGCAAAGGCCAAGTTGAAATTGAAAGACAGGAATGCAAAGACGACAATCTACGTGAAGCTCTGGAGGAAAAAACCGGTTAACTCGAATGCGCCAGAAGACTTCTCATATGTAATTGATGTGGCGCCTGGTGTGTAGGGTCTGCTTAACCGTCACTTCCAAAACAACGCCGCGCTCTTGGATAGAAAATGACCGATCAAGACTTAACAGTTCAAGAATTCATCATTAGATCGATACAGTTTTGTCTCTGTTACCTCGTGGCAATAGGTTTGTCTTCAATGGGGTTGGTTGGGTTTTGCGTACGTGATGGAGGCCGCGAGGATATTGTAGGAGCCGTACTTTTATTCACTTCACCTTTCGTAAGTAGCGTTGTATTTTTCTGTGTATTTTGGTTTTTCAGAAAATCAAAATTCAACTTACGATGTTTTTACAGTTTGCTGGTAGGAACCGGATTTACATGGTTAATTGCAATAATCGTCGGGGGAATCCGTCAATACTTCATTATCTAGCATGTATTCCTTGCAAACGTTAAGCTCGAATGGTGCTGCTGGAAACATTTAGAGCGGAAAGGAGTCGTTATGGCGGTAAAAACGTCAGCGTATGAAAAAGGCAAGCTGTACCAGTTGAGCATGTCGCTGCTGGCTCCCGATCCGGAGCAGCCGCGCAAGTTCTTCGATGAGCAGGCTCTGGCCGAGCTGCAGGCGTCCATTGCCAGCCACGGTGTGCTTCAGCCTGTCCTGGTGCGGGAGGGGGCGGATGAGAACTTCATCATCGTCTCCGGCGAGCGGCGCTATCAGGCGGCGAAGAATGCCGGGCTCGAAACCATCCCGGCGATTCTCACCGATGGGGAGCCGGCGGAGATCTCCATTATCGAAAACCTGCTGAGGGAGAACCTTACTGCCATTGAAGAGGCGGAGGCAATCGAGCGACTGCGGGCGCTGCATGACTATGGCCTGGCGGAGCTGGCAACGGCACTGGGCAAATCCGATTCCTCTATTTCAGAAATCCTCACCCTGAATCGATTGCCAACGGAAGTCAAGGACGACTGCCGCAATGATCCCAAGGCGATGCGCAGCATCCTGGTCCTCATTGCCCGTCAGAAGACCGCCGAGAAGATGACGGCCCTGTATACCAAATACAAGGAGAGCGGCCTGACCGTCGGGGAGGTCAGGAAAACGACTGCACCCAAGGCGATCAGGAAGCCGCTGGCAGCGGATGACGTCGCCGCTTGGGCGGAAAAGCTGGATACGATCGTCATTGCCGACATGACAGCCGAACAGAAAACCGCCCTGCTGCTGGAAGTGGAAAAACTGCGAAGCGTGGCTTATCAGAAAATAAAACTGCTTAAGGCGTAAATGATTCGTTGCAAAGTGCTGAAAAAGAAAAATTTGGGAGCTAAGTTTAATGATATCCAAAAGTTATAGAATTCCGGACGTCCGGAATTTTGTGAAGCGTTGACACTTTGGGCACATTTTGACACCCTGGGCACATCCTCACTTTGCCAGCACACGGCTGAAACATAGGTTTCTAATGGAATATACGTTTGAATTCACAGAGAGTAATGCAAAGAAAGCTTCAGAGTTTGAAGCAAAGGCACTTCTTTATCTAATTGGGCTCGATAAAGACAAGAAAAAAATATCCCTCGTGTTTATTGATTGTTTTAACGATGTTACTGGAACGAATAGTCAGCATTCGGAATTGTGGGATATGCAGTCTAAAGGAGTAGCTGACATGGCTCCTGGACTGATCGGTAGATCCCTAATAACGTTATTCCTTAACTACTGTTCAGATCTTAAATTTCGTAAGTTCGCGCTGTTTATGCCGCGACCAAGCGAAAGTTATATAATTGACAAGAAACTCACTGAATTCGGCATTAATAATTTTGATGAAATCCAAGGCAAAATAGAAAAAGGGTTGCTTGCAGAATTTAAACGAAGAAAAAAGTTCTCTCAGCTAGATCCAGAGTGTATTGGGAAGGCAAAGGCCTTTCTCGGTGAAGTTCGATTTATTACGGACACAATGCACTCCCACGAATACGTAAAAACAATAGCTGATTTTAAAGGGAAAGAACTGAAAGACTCTGCGTTTTACGAATCAGTTTTTAATGAAATCAAAGGACAGCAGTCAATAAAAAAACTATCAAAAATTCATAAGGCAAAAATATCCGCAATTGCTGAAGCATTGCAGTTTGACCGGCATATCTCATCGTTTGAGATTTCGCAGCTTTTGGTTAATAGATTGGTTGGCGTCGATATATTTAAACCACGTGGCATCCCTTTTAGCTTCCTGGAAGAAACGAATGGATTGGCTCCAGATGTCATAAAAGATCTGATTTTTGAATGCAACACAAATGTCTGCAAAGCATTCTTTGATAAAAACAAGAAATCTATTTTCTGGAGATTTTTGGAACAGGTATTAATAAATTTGGAAGAACCAAGTAATCTCACATGCCGAGAAATTTACGAAAAATCAAAAGATTGCCGAGGATTTGAATACAGCCACTTAGATGGAACGTCCGGGATCTATTTCGTTTCACTGATAAAGGATGGATTGGAAATATGATATTCATTGAATCTGGGTTTGGAAATACAAAAGAGGCATTTCTTGAACGTCGCTATCGAGATGGTTTGAATGTCATTTACAGCAACGAAAACAACAAAGGGAAAACTTTGGTT
>JBGQLM010000209.1:0-6626 GCA_041500085.1 Geobacteraceae bacterium | reverse complement strand
ATTCGCCGCCTTTTCCCCTGGTGGCAGCTAAAGGGCAACTGGCCCGCGGCCGGGGAGACGGTGGTCGGCAGTGATCTGGCGACCCGTCTGAAGCTCAAGCCTGGAGATATGCTGGAACTTGTCGGGAAGGCTAAAACAGTGAATCTGCGCATCTCGGGCATCGTTTCTTCCGGCGGTGAGGAAGACGGCCTGCTGTTCCTGGCGCTGTCGGAACTTCAGCAGGCACTCGCTCTGGACGGACAAGTTACTCTGGTTCGACTCATGGTGACCGCCGGCGATGACAGTCTCAAAAAGAGCGCTGCCGCGCTTCAACTGCTTCTGCCATCGGCAAAGGTTAATGAAGTGCGTCAGACCGCCCGAACCTCCGAGGGGCTGCTCGCCAAGGTAAAACTATTGATGTTCATGGTGACGGCGGTGGTGCTGGTCTCTGCAGGAAGCAGCGTTGCCGGCACCATGAGTACAACGGTGCTGGAGAGGGGTAAGGAGATCGGGCTCATGAAGGCGATGGGTGGGACCCGGTGGGAAGTAATGCTGATCTTCAGCGGGGAGGCTGCGATGCTGGGCGTACTGGGGGGGCTTGCGGGGTACCTGTTTGGCAGCGCCATAGCCCAGTTCATTACCAAAACGGTATTCTCCGCTTCAGCAGAGTTCATCCCCTGGTTCGCCGGCATCTCCCTGGGGGTGAGTCTCTTTCTGGCTCTGATGGGAAGCGTCGGGCCGATGATATCGGTATTCAAGCTCGATCCGGTCAGGAGCCTGCGGGGAGAATGATGATAACGGACAAGGTGGTTGAAATGGCATCTGCGATTATCGAAACTAGCGGTCTTACCAGGAACTACGGCGATATCTGCGCTCTGAAGCCGATCGATCTCACTGTCCCGGAGGGAGAGTGGCTTTCTGTGATGGGGCATTCAGGCTCCGGCAAGAGTACCCTAATGAATCTGGTGGGTGGGCTCGACCGGCCGAGCAGCGGTTCGCTCCGGGTCGGCGGCAAAGATCTGCTGGCCCTCAGCGAGGATGGCCTGGCCCGTTTCCGGCGGGAATTTGTCGGAATAATATTTCAGCAGCACCACCTGGTCCCGTACCTGACGGCAGTGGAGAATGTGATGCTGGCCCAGTACTTTCACAGTGTTCCCGACGAGTCCGAGGCCAGATCGGCCCTGGAGAGGGTAGGTCTGGGCCATCGCCTGAAAAACCGGCCGGGCGAACTTTCGGGCGGTGAACAGCAAAGGGTCTGTATTGCCCGGGCGATAATCAACAGCCCGAAGCTCCTGCTGGGGGATGAGCCGACCGGAAATCTAGACCACAAGAGCACGGTGATGGTAATGGAACTGCTCAAGGAACTGCGGGCCGAGGAGCGCTTTACCGTTATCATGGTGACGCACAACCAGGAAGTGGCCGCCTGGGGGGACCGGACCATCCATCTCGATGACGGGGTGCTGGTGCGTGAAGAACTGATGAGGTCCTGATGGTTGCGGTAAAACTCATTCCGCAGCTACTTTCCTGGGTAGGGATTGTTCAGCGCGGAGTGCCTTTCAGTGCTTGCCAAGTATCCTGATAGAATCCAGCAGCGAAAGCGCACGAACTTTATCAAGACGCAGTAACTGGCGGTATTCCTGGTAGGCAAAGTCGCTGTTTCCCCCTAGCAGATAAGCATACCCGAGGCGATAGTGGCTCTCGGGATCATTCGGGCTGATCCAGACGGCCTGGTGGAACGCCTCGATTGCTTCGGCGTTTCTCCCCGCCATCTGGAGTGAATTTCCGAGGTTCCTGAACCCCTCGACCCCCTTGGGATTGAGGCGCACCGATTCCTTAAAGTGCTGAATGGCTTCATCGTTACGGTTGTGCTGGGAAAGCAGTATGCCCATGTTGTTATGTGCCAGCCAGTTTCGCTCGACCACGGCCAGGGCATGAGCAAAAAGGTCGTAACTGTTCTGCCAGTAGCGGATCTGCGAGACGGTCAGTGCCGAGAGAATAATAACCACGCTTACCGCCACGCCCGTCACTGCCGGAATACCTTTGCGCCGTTTGCCCGCTATCTCCGTCCCGCCCCACACGATCATTAGAAAAAGCCCTATCAATGGAATGTAGGTGTAGCGGTCCGCCAAAGCCTGTCCCCCGACGCGTACGAAGCCAATGACCGGAAACAGGGTAATCAGGTACCAGAACCACCCGAAAACCAGGTAAGGGCGCTTTCTCCCCTGTGCTACGATCAGGCCGGTCAGCGCCGCCAGGAGAACGACCGCGCCAGCAACCTTAAGGGCGGTAATTGCCGAGGGTTCAAAAGGGTAGAACAGGGCAAGATCCATCGGCCAGAACATATTCCTGATGTATTTAACATAGGAGAGGAGCGCATTTCCGCTATGTAAGATGACTGAATCTCCGTCTGCCTGGAACAGTGCCCCGACAGAAGCATGTGCGCGAAGAACGGCGAAAGAAGCGGCTGCGGACAAGGCAACCAGAGGGATTTTTTCAAGAAGCAGAACCGTTGTGCTAGGCTGGCCTGCCTCCCTTTCATCCTGACGGGGAGAAAAGCGGTTGAGCGGCCAGTAGTCCGTCAACAGGAGTATAATGGGCAAGGTCACCAACATCTGCTTTGCCATCAGACCAAGAGCAAAAAAACCGACAACCGGAAGATAGCGCTTCAGGGACGGTTTTTTTGCGTAGCCGCAATACGCCCACAGGGTCAGGAGCCAGAACAGAGTGGAGAGAACGCTCTTTCGTTCGGCGATCCAGGCCACCGTCTCCACATTCAGAGGGTGGATCGCGAACAGTATCGCTACAACCATGCTTCTGGCGACAAAACCGGTCATTCGGTGCAACAGAGCGCAGAGCAGTAACGAATTTGCGACATGGAGCAGCAGGCTGGTGCCATGGTGTCCCATCGGGTTTAAGCCGTATAACGTCACGTCCAACATGTGAGAAAGCCAGGTTAGCGGAAACCAGTTTGCAGCATTAAACGTGGTGAAGGCCCAGATGAACCCCTTGAGCGTCAGTCCCTGCCTAACCACCATGTTAGCGGTCACGTAATCTTCGTCGTCGAAGTCGATGAAGCCGTTTTGCAGTACCGGCCAGTAGACGGCGACAGTCAATGCCGCAATCAGGAACAGGGCAAATGGCAAGAGCCACTTCGCGGTAGCCACTGTCCGATTGACTCCATCTTTATTCCACATAGTTGCCATCAGATAGCACTCCGGTATAACTACTTCCTCTCATCCCGCAATGCAGTCACGGCAGCCAGGTGTACCATTCCGCGGTAGCGTGCATGAGAAACCAGGGGAAGTCGTACGAGATGAACAACATGGCCGTCGCCAGTGCCAGGGTAGAGCGGACTAATTCAGATCTGAAGAGGCACAGCAGATAACGACACAACAGGACATATACGGGTGCCATAACGATGAAAAGATAGCGCCCATATACTGTCAGAGTTGGTTCACCGTAATTGAGATAGGTATCATAGTTTATCTCGTAGATGAGGGATACTGCATAGTAAACGGCAACAACCGCCAGACTCAGCGGACTCCAGCCAGCTTCCCTGGGCCGCCAGCGGATGATAAATCCCAGGAATGCAAGTGCCATGACCACGTACACAGGAATAAGGTAAAGTGGCGGCTTGAACATTCCAAGATGGGCTCTTATCCCGAATATGGAGGCCGCCATGGTCTGGAACCAGACGTTTGCATAATTCAGCGGGCTCAACCAGAGCTGCGGATTTCTCTTCAGTTTTTCATAATTCATCAGCAGATAGAACGTGTCTGCCTTGTTTCCGGGGTGCTTGATCTCTCCGGTCAGGATCAGTGCGTCCATATAGGAGATCTTTCCTTCCTTGTACTGATTGAAGATTATCCCCCGTGCGTCGAGGCCGTTCTGCATTGCGGTCACCGGGGAGATCACTTGCGACATCCCGGGATTCGGCGCGCCATAACGAAGATAATTCCCGGCATATAACTGGAGATTCAGTCCTGCTGCAATTATCAGCAAAAAAAGTGTCAGCAAGGTCCGACGAGAAATTGTCCTGAACTGTCGCCTGAATTCTTCCGGCACTGTCTGCAGATTTTTGGCTTCGTTAAGCACCAGCAGTATATTCAGAACGAGGATCAGCGGCAGGAACGTTATCTTGGTAAGGCTGCCAGCCGACTGGCAGAGCAAAGAGGTGACGAGCAGGCCGCCGGAACGGTTCTTGAAGAAGGCGAACTCGTAATAGATTGCCATGGCCGCCAGCAAGTTGGCCAGGTTGTCGTATGAGACGGAAGCCGACAGCAGGGAGAACATTGGGGTATTGGTAGTGACCACAATGAGCAGGAGTTGCGCAAGACGGTTGTCCGTCAGGAGTCGGAGCAGTCTGATGGCGTACCAAACAGTACCGAAGGCGAGGGGGATGTTGAGGAGCCGGAGGAATACAAGGTCGGACAACCCGAAGATGTTGAGATGGAGAAGCTTGCCCATGATCCAGTAGTAGAGCCAGGCGGTGTTGGTGACCAGGCCGAACTCGTAGGATGCGGGGGAATTTTCAGGGAGTAGAAATACTTTCGAAAAGAGTTTGCAGATTCCTGCGTGGGTAACTTCATCCGGCGGGACGAACGAGGAGATGTTAAAGGCGAAAAACAGAAGACGTGCGCCGAAATATGCCAGAAGGGTCCCTGTCGACCATCTAAGGAAAGTGGCTGAAATAAAACCATCTTCCCCTTTGCCCGGTATTGCAGTCGCTACATCTCCGAATACCCGTTGGGCCTGTTCCGGCGGTGTTCCTGGGGGCTTCATGGTTATCCTTTGCTAATCTTTACCAATCAATTTGTGCCGCAAAGTAGCATCTTAGTGCAGAATAGTCAATTTTGTACACATGGCGACAACTATCTGCAACCGCACGGTATTGCAGGTATAAGCTTTGTTTAAACGTAAATTTATGCTATGTTCTGACCACAAAAAGTTGCCTTAAGACCACATTGCAAGGAGTCAGAAATGAAGACAAATATTTATTTCACCGTTATTTTGAGCGTAGTTTTGCTGTCAGGGACACTTGTTTGTCATGCTGCTGATTGGATTAAAAATAGCGCCGACATCCCCAACAAGAACCTGGAGGCGAATTTTTATGATTCTAATAGTGTTAAAGTACGTAAGAACATTTTGCACTGGACCGAAAAAACCGTTTTAACAAGTTTTGGCGCCCAATATTATTCTAAGCATCTCTCCAAGTACCCGGCATGCCAGAAAAACATATCAAGCAAGGGAGAGGCTACGCACCATCAGATAGATTTCGAGATACAAAAAGGAAAATTCAGGACTGTTGCCAAGAGGAACTACAACAAAGCCGGTGAATTGCTCTGCACTGATAAAGATATGGGAACCGAGTTCGATAAGTCATGGCAAGACATTCCATATCAATCACCTATGTATTTCAGGGAATATGAACTTGTAACAAAATATAAACTGGGAAATATCTGAGTTGGTCGAAATAAGTATTTATTCAATAGCCGGGACAGCTTCCCGGCTATTTTCATTACAGCCGGTTAAATTTTTCTATCGTATCTACCAGAGAACTCCATGACATGTTTCTTGCGGCAAATGTTGCAATGTTTTCCGTGAAGTTGATCTGCTTGTTGGCAATAAACCAGAGTATTCCGTCGGCAAAGGCTTGCGGGTCATCGGATGTAACTATTTTTCCTGTACAGCCATCCTGAATTACTTCGTAGAATCCCCCAATGTTTGTGGCGAGAACAGGCTTTTTGAACCCGTAGGCGGTGGCTATAACCCCGGAGGTTATGGTTTTTCTGTAGGGGAGGACGACCAGATCAGCCCGGGAAAAGTACTGGCTCATGTCATTGTCCGGGACGTATTTATCGACAATTGTTACCTTACTCGCAATGCCGAGATTTTTGATAAGCCGGATGTATTCATTTTTGTCGTTCCAGAACTCACCAACGATTTCAAGTGAAATATCGTAGTCTCTCAGGATTTTGACGGCATTGAGGAGAATATCAAGTCCCTTGTAAGGTCGAACGAAACCAAAGAAAAGAAGATGTAATTTATTGTCCGGCAAGAACGCCACGCTGGAATCATACTCAAAAAGCGGCAGCAGGTGCTTTTTAACAGCAGCCTTTGGGTTAAGCTCCAGAAGAGAGCACTTTTCCTGCTCGGAATGGACGATAATGGAGTCAACTTTTCTGAGGATGTATTTCGTCACTGACTGTTTCAATGCATTGTCTTCGTGTTCAAAAATATTGATGCAGATAAAAACTACCTTGATCCCTTTCTTCTTCAATGCATGGAGAGCATAGGCATACATTGGAGCCCAGTAGGTCACCCACCAGGGCAGAATCACCAGATCAGGGCCGAACGCGGCTATTTTTTTAATGGTTGCAAACCAGGACAGGATGCTTGCGGAATCGACATCGTAGGAGAGCTGTTTGAATTCTTTTGCAATATCTTCTCTGCTGATATTCGGGTCAACCTGGTTTTTCTTGCCGTACAGTAACTCGGGATATTGCCTCTTATAGCTCAAGAGCAGCAGATCATGACGCTTCTCAAGCTCCTGTGCCAGCGCGTAACAATATTTGGCTATTCCCCCTCGAAAAGGGGGGACGGGGGCTATCAGGCAGATCTTCATGATTTTCCCGAAAGATTGACGT
>JBGQLM010000208.1:0-6802 GCA_041500085.1 Geobacteraceae bacterium | reverse complement strand
GTCACCGCGGATATTGAGCACATCCATCATCAAGCGCTCCGCCAGCCGGTGGCGACGGATGGTCTTCTCCCCTTCCGCGCGGCCTTCCGGGCGAAAGTTAATCCTCTCCCCTTTCAGTTCGACAAAAGCGTATCCAGTGAGTTCACTGATAGCCGGGTCGTCGGCAGTGACACCGACACTTTCCAGATCGACAAACCCCCGGCCCTCTTCCTCGATGGCAATCCACATGGACTCAAGTACCTCTTCTGCTTTTTCGGTCAATTTCATTTATCGGCTCCTTTACTCAAAATTTTCTTTAATTTCTTCACAATGGCAGGTTCCAGCGGATTCTTGTAGTTGCAGCGGGGGCAGTGGACGCTATGACAGCCACCGGGACAGTTCCCACACCCCTTTGCCCCTTCACTTTCGTCAAACTCATGGCCGCAGTAGCCGCACTTCATCGTCTCCCCCTACGCCAGAAAACCGGTCAACAGCAGGAACTTGTTCAGCATCCAGCCACTACCAAAGGCAAGGCCGCTTACGAACAGGGCGATCGCCGTTGCCACCTTCCAGCCCCGCTCTTTCTTCATGATAAGGAACTGTGCCACGCAGGGAATAAACAGGGTCAGGGTCACGGCAGCCACGGTCAACTGGCGCGGATCGAGCACCCCCTTGGTCTGCAGGTCATAAAGCCCGGCAGCGCCGTAATCGCGGCGGAAGAACCCGAAGATAAATGCTACCGCCACCTCCCGGGGAAGGCCCATGGCCGCCATCAACGGACTGAGCCAATCCACTGCAGTATCGAAAAAACCAGTGATTTTACCGAGCCAGAGCAGGACCGACGCCAGAATGAAAAGCGGCAGGATCTCCATGAAGTACCACTGCATCCGGGTATAGGTCTTGGTAAAAATGTTTGAAAGCTGGGGCAGACGCATGGGCGGCAGCTCCATGTAGAACATCGGGGTCTCCCCAGGCATCAGCCTGGCAGTGAGGAAACCTACGACCAGAAAGATCAGCAGCAGGCAGACGCTCCAGACCAGCAGCGCTCCGGGGGCTTTCGACAACAGGGCAATAATAACCCCCAGCTGTGCCGAGCAGGGGATGGCCAGCGCCAGCAGCAGAGTGGCAATAATCCGCTCCCGTACAGTCTCCAGGGTCCGGGTCACCATGGTGGCCATGGTGTCGCAACCAAAACCGAGCACCATAGGAATTACCGCCCGACCGGTCAGGCCGATCTTCTTGAAGATCCGGTCCACCAAAAGGGCCAGACGAGGGAAGTAACCGCTGTCCTCAAGAATGGAGAAGAACAGGAAGAAGGTCGCAACAATCGGAAGGATGATCCCCACCGCATAACGCAGCCCCAGAGTGATGATCCCGTATTCCCCGACAATAAGCTCCTGGATGATCTCCCAGGGTATGATGGCTTTTACCGCTGTTATGGCCCAGGGGCTGAGGTGTTCTTCGAACAGCTTATGTTCCAGCAGGTCCACAAGGGTGCCGGCGCCGAAGTCTCCAACAAACTTGTACAGTCCGAAGTAGAGTACTATCAGCAGAAGCGGCACTCCGGTAAGCGGGCGCACGGAGAGGGTGGACAGACGCTCGGCCAGGGTCACGCGCCGCTTGTCAGGAAACGAGATCACCCCGTCAAGCAAACCGTGCACGATCGCCTTGCGCTCCATGGAGAGATCCATGTGGAATGATTCACGCCGCTCGAACCGCTTTGCTTTTACTTTTTCAGCAACAGCGCCGGAGTTTGCCCCTTCGGTGACGCTCACCAGCTCCGCCACCTCGTCATCGCGCTGAAGGAGGAGCAGTGCCAACGCCTTACTAGAGAGACGGTAGTCACCTGACAGGCTTGAAGCAATTTCGTCAATGTCCCTCTCCAACCGGCGGGAATAGCCGAAAACCGCATGACGCTTGCCTTCATGGCCGATGATCGCGCGCCGGATCTCCGGGACCCCCCGCTTTTTGGCGGTGGCGGCACCGATCACCGGTATCCCCAGCTTCTCCTGCAGCAGAGGGATATCGATCCCGATCCCCATCCTCTCCGCCTCATCCATGATATTAACCACCAGCAGGACCGGCAAGCCCGCCTCAACCAACTGGAGAGTCATGCTCAACATCCGCTCCAGATTTCTGGCGTCAAGCACATGGATAATCAGGTCGGGCGACTCATTGAGAAGAATCTCCCTGGCAACCCGCTCTTCTTCCGTAATGGGCAGAATGGAGTACATTCCCGGCGTATCGATAATCTCGCACTGGATGCCGTCAATAGTTGCCGAACCTCGGGAAACCTCCACCGAGGTACCGGGATAGTTGGATACCGTTACATAGGCTCCGGTCAGGGCATTGAACAGTACACTCTTTCCCACATTGGGGTTACCGACCAGCGCAACCTTTCTGACTGCGCCGCCGGACGCCTGGCTTCCTGACTGCTGCTTTCTGCTTGCTGCCTCACTCATTGGCTCTTCCCTTTGTTATCGATACTGTATTTGATAATCAATTTCAACTGCCCGGCAAAAAAAATCAGCTGTTACATTTCGCGCAGATACCATAAAGCTCAAGCTTGTGATTGATAATTGTAAAGCCATGATTCCTGGCTACTTCAGCCTGGAGTTTTTCGATCGTTTCGTTCTCGAATTCCATGATCGCACCGCATCTCGTGCAGACAAGATGATCGTGATGCTCCCCGGCATGAAGGTGCTCGTAGCGAGTCTGCCCGTCACCGAACTGGATCTCGCGGGCTATGCCGGACTCGGCAAAAAGCTTCAGGGTCCTGTAGACTGTTGCGAAACCGATTCCGGGCATACTCTCCTTCAGTTTCAGGTACAGCTCTTCAGTGCTGAGATGCTGGTCGCAGGAGAGAAAGCAATCCAGGATCATATCCCGCTGTCTTGTTGATTTGAGCCCCTTTGACAAGGCAAAATTCTGGAATATCTGTTTGTTGGATGCTTTCAAATTTCGGATCCCTATTGATAATGATTTTCAATATACTTTGTCGCCGAAGAGAAAGTCAAGAGGAAATTTCGAGAAATGTTGCAGCAGAAAAACGATAGCAGAGAGGCAGGTCTCTGCTATCGTAAGCAGACTAGCCGAAGCGGTAGATCATCTTCCCGTCTTCGTAAAGTTCGACATGCCCATCCTGGGAAACTTTTATCACCTTACCGAAGAAAGAGGCTGCACTTGCGGCCGCAGTCCTCCCTCCACCGGTAATGATCTCCTGCACGTGAGACGTATCGATGATAAATCCTGTCTCCACCAGCTTCCCCTCTTTGTTGAAAACGGTCATGCCGTCTGAGGTCAGGATTCTGAGGAGTGTCCCGCTGCTTTTCAGATCTGTCAGACGTTGCCCTCTGGTCATCTTGATCAGAGTCCTGCAAACCGGATCATCACCACCAACAGAGCCCTTCTTCAGTGCAGCAAGCTCCGTCCTGCCCCGCCCGTAAATGAGTATGACCGTACCGTGCCTGCTCTTGGAGAGTGCATAGACCGTCCAGAGGAGATCGTCGGCAGCTGAAGTTTCAAGAGAGCCGGCGAGAAAAGAGCGGAATATATCCGGATCGAATATTTTCCACCCCCCCATCCTCCTGACAAGGAGTTTTGCCGGAGACGTAAGGACTTCAATCTCCGAAGCCTCATTGACCGTTATCGCAAAAGCTCCCTCTCCGCTTCTGCTCACGATCGAAAAAAGCTCTCTTTGAGTCAGCTTCTCTACGCTGTTGATGCCGGTATGGTCACATATTCTCAAGGCACCGATGACCTGCATCTGGATATTGGCGATGAAAAACTGGTTGGTGCCGTCGATCAGACGATATGTCAAAGGATTGTCAAAAAAAACAGGAGATACTACCTGTGGCGGAGAAAGCGGAACCAGTTTATGGTCACGGTCACGGAACATGGAGCAGAGTTTTGCTTTTGTCCCCCTGTGGACAATAAATCCGGTGGTTGCGGGCTTCCCCTCATACCGCTGATAAGATAACCCTTTCAGCAGCTGAATCAGCTGCTGGATCGGCCAGAAACCTTTACTGTGGTCACCTCGAAGTGAACGGGCAACAGTTATATCCATGATCGACGCAAGCAGCGCCGTACGGAAATGCGCTGCATACCCCTCCAGGCTGAATCCGGTGTAAAGACCGCCGAAAGCGGTCATGAGTTCGCGGCAGAAATTCACCTCTGCAGAGGTGAACCTGACGGATTTACGCTCTGCACAGAAGACGTATGGGGATCCCTCTATCGAGACGACTTCGGTTATTCCGGGACCGGAACATTGGCAAATGGAGTTTTCAGGGACAAGGCCAACCTCTGCTCCGCCAAGAAAAGAGCTGATATCCCCTCTGATTGCATCAAAAACCGTGATAGGCATAACGCTCCGGAAAAGCTACTGGATAATCAGGGAATCAACCTCTACAGAACCCTGCTGGAGATCAAGAGTTCCCTGAAGTGTTGTAAAGTATGAGTCTGGATGTGACAAATATTCAGTCCCCTCCCGGCCTCCATAGAATCTTATGAATATCGGTCTGTCAAGAGTCAGGTCTTCCATGAAAGTGTAGACGTGTGCCGCAATAGTGCTGCCTTCATTTGCATCGGCATAAGCATTGTCAAGGCTTGCATACTGGACCATTGAGTGTCCCAGAACTGTCGCCTGAAAATTCGGGCTAAACGTTGCAGTAACTTCTGAGTCTGCAGAGAGCGTGAGAACACAATCACCTGTACCGCTGCATGCTCCTCCCCACACGGTGAAGAGTGCTTTCCAGTCAGGGCTTGCCTGCAGGGTTACAGGATCGACGTCATTGAAAGCTGCACTACAACCGCCAGATACGCCGCTTTGGCAGGTGATCCCCGAGGGTGCACTGTTGACGGTCCCGACACCAGCTCCGACAGGCGTAACCGTCAGGGCATAATCAGCAGACCGTGCTGGATACGGATTTGACAGGAGAAAGATGAGCAACACAAAGGCCGAGGTAAAGGATATCCTGAAAATTTTAGGATTCAAGCGGCTCATACCTGCCCCTGACCAAAAGAAATTTGTCGTCATTTTAGCAAATTTTAAGATGGAATTGCCACAGATTTCAGCCGCGCCGTCTTTCATGAACTCACTAATTTCTTCGAATGTCACTGAATCCAAGAACAGACATATATTATTTCCTGAATACATGTTATTGTTTCGGGAAAGGAGGTAACACATGAAAGATCTGCTGATACTTGGCGGTATTGTTGTTTTCTGGTACGTCGTGAACAGGTACATTCTGCCGAAAATGGGCGTGCAGACCTGAATGTCCGATTCATGCTCCCCCGGGTCTCGGGAGAAGGACAAAATAAAGGAAACTGATAGCGATCAACTTAATAAAGGGTAGTTAACCGACCTCAATCGACAACGCTTTCCTGCAACCCGACCGCTCTCCCCTGTGCTATAATTTAAGCAGGAAGTCAGCTTGTTAATGTAGAAAAGGAGGTAAGCGTCATGTCAAGCATCGGATGGGAATTCTGGGGACTCAAATTCAGCTGGTTTCTTACCGCTCTGATATCGGTAATTCTGGCCGCAATCACCTTACTGACGGCAAAAGAGGCAGGAGGCCTGCACCATGTGGACACGATGGCCGGAGACGAGGGAGAGGATTGGTAAAGACCGTTTGGATTATTAATAAAAACAGTGCGCCTTTACTCTACGAGTGAAGGCGCATTTTTGCGACATAGGGTTAGCTAATCCACCCCCTGCTACTCTTTCTTGATCTCGATATTCAGATCGGTAATTTTCTTCCTCAGGGTGTTCCGGTTTATCCCGAGAATATTTGCCGCCCGCACCTGATTCCAGCGGGTCTTTTCCAGCAGGAAGCTGATCAGCGGCCTTTCGACCTGTTCGATGACCATATTGTACAAATCACCGCTATCCAGTTTTTCGACATTCACAAATGAAGCCCTGAGCTTTCTGTCAACGAGGGCTTCAAGAGAGACATCAACCCCTTGGTCTGCCGCCTTACCGCTTGATGTCAGGACAGGGAAATCGTCTATTGTGAGCAGGGGGTCCGAAGAAAGAATCACGGCACGCTTTATGGAATTTTCCAGCTCCCTCACGTTCCCCGGCCAGGAGTTTGCTGCAATCCTGTCAAGTGCGGACTGATCGATTTTTTTCATCGGGATGTCCAGTTCCGCACAGGTCTTCTGGAGAAAATGGTCGACAAGAAGAAGTATATCCTCACGCCTCTCCCGTAATGGAAGCAGATTTATCGGTACGACATTAAGCCTGTAGTACAGATCCTCCCTGAAAAGCCGCTGCTGAACCAGCTGTTGAAGGTCCTGATTTGTTGCGGCGACAATCCGTACATCGACCTGGATATTCTGGGTTCCGCCAGTTCTTGTTATCTCACGCTCCTGCAGCACGCGAAGGATCTTTGCCTGAAGGTCGAGCGGCATATCCCCGATCTCGTCAAGAAAGATCGTCCCACCGTTGGCCTGCTCGAATTTCCCCGGTTTTCGCTCTGTCGCGCCGGTGAAGGACCCTTTTTCATGCCCGAACAGCTCGGACTCCAGAAGTTCCTTCGGAATGGCCGCACAGTTCATCGCAATGAACGGCTTTACAAGCCGGGGCGAATTGTAGTGAATGGCCCGTGCAATCAGCTCTTTTCCCGTACCTGATTCTCCCAGAATCAAAACCGTCATGTCACTGGGAGCAACCTTGCCGATGGTCTTGTATACGTCTCTCATCGGAGCAGAGTTGCCTATGATGCCGTTTTCGAGCAGATAGCGCTCCTTCAGCTCATCCTTGAGCGAGGAGACCTGAAGGGTCATCTCCCGTGCACGGTTCGCCTTTTCGACAATCGCATCC
>JBGQLM010000207.1:0-6837 GCA_041500085.1 Geobacteraceae bacterium | reverse complement strand
GGAAGCACTGATGAAAAAAGCCGGAGAATGGACCAAGGCGCACTTCGCGTACTACCAGAAACTGGCTGCGCTAAATTTTGATGACACCGGTAAAAAGTAACTGACCACCCCCAACACCCTAAAAAGCCTCCGGATAAACTCCGGAGGCTTTTTAGTTACTTGAAAGGGTTTGATATTTCTGTTATATAAACACTTTGAGACTGTAAATGTCCGGCTTAAGGAGTAATACATGGCGAGTCCTCAGTTGGTTATGTACGATGAGGAGTTCCGGCAGATAAACATCGTCATTGACAAGCTGCTTCGTGAAGCAAATGCGAAGGTAATCTTCCTTGTTGATAAAAACGGGCAGCTTATCTCCGGAGTCGGCGAAGTCGAGAGGTTCGACACTACCTCGCTGGCATCACTTACCGCAGGCAACATCGCGGCAACAGGCGGACTGGCAAAACTGATCGGCGAGAAGGAGTTCTCGATCCTCTTCCATGAAGGGGAGAAGGACAATCTGCACATCTCGATTGTCGGCGGACGGGTAATCCTGGTCGTCCTCTTTGATAACCGCTCATCTCTGGGGCTTGTCAGACTTCGGGTAAAGAAGGCTTCCGACGAGCTGACAGTCATCTTTGACGGACTTATGCAGAAAGCTGAAGAGAAGGAGAAGAGCGGGACGACAGACTTCCCGTTTGCAGAGATAACCGATGACGACATCGACAACCTGTTCAGCTAAATCGCACGGAGTTTACCCATGTCGTTCATAAACTACGCATCCAGAGAGATTAACTGCAAGATCGTATATTACGGACCTGGTCTTTGCGGCAAGACTACAAATCTTCAGTATGTCTACCAGAAGACCGCTGCCGACGCGAAAGGGAAGATGATCTCACTTGCAACAGAGACCGAGCGAACCCTCTTTTTCGACTTCCTCCCGCTTTCTCTCGGCGAAATACGCGGCTTCAAAACCCGTTTCCACCTCTACACAGTACCGGGTCAGGTTTTTTACGACGCATCGAGAAAACTTATCCTGAAAGGTGTCGACGGAGTCGTTTTCGTTGCCGACTCTCAGGAAGAGCGCTACGATGCGAATATCGAGTCGCTCGACAACCTTCGCTACAACCTTGAAGAGCAGGGATACAATCTAGACAAGATCCCTTTTATCATCCAGTACAACAAGCGTGACCTGCCTAACGCAATGCCGATTGAAGAGCTCAGAAGAGACCTGAACCAGAATGGTGTTCCCGATTTTGAAGCCTGTGCTGCAACCGGTGAAGGGGTATTCGAGACTCTCAAGGCTGTGGCTAAATTGATCCTTGTCGACCTGAAAAAGGGCTCATAAACAGAACACGAAAGCGTCACCTGACTGTTCCATATAAAAAGGCTGCGGATTTCCGCAGCCTTTTTATTTTCCCTCAGTCTAAGCAGCCTGCTTCAAACGTACTTCAAGCAAATACCGGATGCAGAGCGGCAGCAGTACCGCACAGAAGATCAGCAGACAGCCGAGCCACTCTCCAGGGCTCATCCTCTCCCCGAGCACAAGAAAGCCACCTATCATGCTCCAGACCGGATCAAGTGTATAGATCAAACCAGCCTGCGTTGGGTTTGTATACCGCTGCCAGGTATTCTGAAGGGTAAAGCAGATAACCGTCGGGAAGACGGCGCAGTATGCTATCGCAACGGAACTCTCCAGCCCTATCCTGAATTGAGGTGGCGGGAATACAAGCACCAGTATCCACCCGAAAATCGTAACCGTAGCGAACTGTACCAGAGATACCAGGTAAACATCATCATCCTTCAGAATCCTGGAAACGGTTATGATATGTATGGCGATGAAAACGGCACATATTGTAGAGATCAGATCGCCCCGGTTGAAACCTCCGGCACCCCCTTGTGCCAATTGCCAGATCCCGCCCAGGGCCAGAATGATCCCGGCAAGACCACCGGCTCCTACCCTGTGCCGCCAGAGAAGAAAACATATAAGAGGGATGAAGAGCACAAAGAGATTATTCAGGAAACCGGCTCTGGTCGCTGAGGTACCTGAAAGTCCGACTACAAAAGTGAAATTTGTCGCTGCCAGAGCAAGGCCTACCAAAAAACCCCGTTTCAGAGTCTCGAAGCTGAATTTACGCCAGCGGGGAATACAGACACAGGCCATGATGATTGTCGCAACAGTGAATCTGATGGCAAGAAAGGCAACAGGAGGGACTTCGCGAAAGCCTATTTTGTTGAAGACAAAGCTTCCGCCCCAGAAAATTGTGGTAAGGATGAGGAAGGAGTAAACTTTTAAATGGGAAGCGCCGGTAGCGGGGTTTTGATTCATTGAGGGATTAAAGACCACTCGAAATGGGAAATCAACAAAAAAGCTGTTGTCTATTTTTTCTGGTTCACTGAAAAGATCCTGTTCCTGCCAGCAGCCTTTGCGCGGTACATTGCTTCATCAGCTTCTCTGATAAGGTCGGCTATCGATGTGATGGCAGCAGCAGGAAAGGTGGCAACTCCCATGCTGACAGTAGTTTTGAGTCCATTGAGAACACCGGAGTAAGGCAGTGACTGAACACTTTCCCTGAGGCGCTCTGCAACCAACATGGCACCTTCGTGTGGCGTCTCTGGCAGGATCAGAACGAACTCCTCGCCACCATAACGGGCGGCAAAGTCATATGTCCGCAGACTGGATCTTAATAAATCAGCAACAGCTACCAATACCAGGTCACCGTTCTGATGCCCGTATGTGTCGTTGATCTTCTTGAAATGATCGATGTCTACCATTAGCAGAGAGAGTTGCGAGCCAGTCCGGATTGCTCGCTGCATCTCCTTTTCCAGCATATCCATCATGTAGCGGCGATTAAATATGAGAGTCAACGGGTCAGTATTGGAAAGCAGCAGCAGCCTATCGTTGGATTTTTTCAGCTCATCCTGGAGACTCTTGATTTTCAGATGAACCTTGACCCTTGCGATCAATTCGCCGGCATCGAACGGCTTGGTGACGTAGTCACTCGCCCCATGCCCCAGCAGCTTGACCTTAAGGCTTCGATCTCCGTGGCCGGTCAGCATGATAACCGGTATATCCCGCAGCTGTTCGTTACCGGCGATCATCCCCAGCAGCTTGAATCCGTCAATGCGCGGCATCTCAAGGTCACAGAGGATCAAGTCAACCGACGTTCCCAGCAGCAGCTTGAAAGCCTCAATACCGTCTCCGGCGTGAAGGATACGGTCGCACAGGGCGGCGCTCTGCAGTTCGTAAGCTATCTGAACACGTACAACTTCGGAATCATCTATTATCAGTATGGATTTAGACACGGACGTTTTCACCTGGAATGTTGCCGCAGATTCTGACAGTAATCACAAAACCGGCTCTTTTGCCTGCGCCTTCAGCGCCTTTATCGTAGCAGCGTAATCGCTGCTCCCGAACACGGCGCTTCCGGCGACAAAGACATCGGCTCCGGCATGTGCTATCCGGGCAATATTATCCACCTTCACCCCGCCATCAACCTCAAGTTCAGCCTCCAGCCCCCGCTTGTCGAGCATTGCCCGAAGCGACTGAATTTTCGGAAGGCACTCCTCTATGAATGACTGCCCGCCGAATCCCGGGTTAACCGTCATGAGCAGAACCAGGTCCAGATCGGCAAGGACATACTCAAGAACGTTAAGCGGAGTCGCCGGGTTCAGCGAAACTCCGGCTTTCTTGCCGAGACTCTTTATCAGCTGAATGCTTCTATGGAGATGCACCGAAGCCTCGGCATGAACAACTATTATATCGGCCCCTGCCGCGGCAAAATCTGGGATGTACCGGTCAGGGTTCTCAATCATCAGGTGAACGTCGAGCGGCAGAGAGGTAATCTT
Source organism: Geobacteraceae bacterium (assembly GCA_041500085.1). GTDB lineage: Bacteria > Desulfobacterota > Desulfuromonadia > Geobacterales > DSM-12255 > VEOV01. The sequence goes on along the minus strand of JBGQLM010000207.1, from coordinate 3,009 downwards.
CCTCACCGCATCTACGACAAGAGGGCCGATGGTTATGTTCGGGACAAAATGTCCGTCCATTACATCCACATGTATGTAATCTGCTCCGGCTGCTTCTACAGCCTTGATTTCCTCGCCGAGACGACAAAAGTCGGCAGAAAGTATGGATGGCGCTATCTTCTTCATCTCTTCACTCCTATGACTTCTTTCTGAATCTTGCGGCATAAAAACCGTCCATACCGTCCCGGTGAGGCCAGCTGCGAAAAAATCCTGCTTCGGTTTCCATCTTTGCCAGCTGCGGCAATGCCATGCTGACAGGTTCTATCATAAATTCATGATGCCCGGACAGGAAATTGTCCACCACATGCTCATTCTCTTCAAGTGAGGTTGAACAGGTCGAGTAGACCATGATTCCACCAGGTTTCAGTCTGCTTGCGGCATTACCTAAAATTGCCAGCTGAGTAACTGCAAGTCTGGCCGGATCAGTCGGTTCCTTCCACCACTTACCCTCGGGATTTCTGTGAATGACTCCAAGCCCGGAGCATGGTGCATCCACCAGTATCCGGTCAAAAAGCGTTGGCTGGAGTTTTTCGAGCGGCTTGGTCGCGTCCAGAAGGGTCGTGGTGATACTCTGAATCCCGAGACGCTCGATGACCTCCCTGATCAGGGCAAGCTTGCGCGGATTTCTGTCGCAGGCGACAAGGTTGCATCTGTCGCCGGTCAGCTCTGCCAGGTAGGTAGCCTTGCCTCCAGGCGCTGCACAGAGATCGAGGATCGCATCGCCCGGCTCCGGAGAGAGGAGAGACGCCGAAAGCTGCGATGCTTCATCCTGGACAGCAAACAGGCCTTCGCTAAAGGATTTCAGGCTTGAGAGCGAGATCGAAGATGTAATCGTCAATCCGTCCGGCGCATGCGAACATGGCACCGCGGTCACCCCTTCTACCTGCAGACGCTCTATGAGAGCGTCGCGATCGGTCTTCAGCCTGTTTGCCCTTATGGTAAAAGGTGGGGGAGAAGACATGGCAGCGGCAACTTCAGCCGCTTCGGCATACCCCAGCTGGCCGAGCCACTTCTCCACTATCCACAAGGGATGGGAGTGTCTGGCAGCAAGGAAGGCTGCCGGCTCCTGGTCAGGATCCGGGTAGACAATGTCGGCACGGCCCCTGTCCGCACTCCGGAGCACGGCATTAATGAATCCGGATGCTCTGGGGGCGTACTGTTTTGCCAGATTGACCGTCTCGTTGACTGCGGCCGATACCGGAACCCTGTCGAGAAAAAACATCTGGTACAACCCGAGCCGAAGGAGCAGGAGAACAATTTTCTCCAGCTTTAGCGGCGGAGTCTTGGAAAACTGGCCGAGGATATGGTCAAGAGTCCCCTGCCTGCGGAGCGTTCCATAGACCAGCTCCGTATAGAGACCCCGATCAGGTCCGGCAAGTTCCCCTTCCTTCAGCGCCTGGTCAATCAGGATATCGGCATAGGAACGCTCCTTGTCTATCCGGAGCAAGGTATGGAAAGCCGCCTGGCGTGCTGATGAAGTCATCGGGTCCTTTTATTCATAAATAAATGCAACAAGTTACGTGAGAGAGTTTTACCTCATAAAAGTTTATACATCACATTTAAAATGTGACCGTTAGAGAGCCCAAGTTTATAGTATAGGTCGCGGACTTAACGGTTTCCTTATTACCCGCAGTGTCAACTGCGAAAAATTGGAGAGTGGTAGGAGCTGAAATCGTGATATCCACGCCTGTATGTGGCCCACTAGGACTGCCGGGGGTCGAAGGGTCACTTCCGTTGGTAGTATAGAAAATGGTCGCAGCCTCATTGGCGGTGAGGGTCACGACCTGGCCTGCATTCACTCCTCCGCTGCTTGGTGTTGCAGTGGTAACTGGCGGAAGGACGTCAACCATCGTAATTATCCCGGCATCCGTAGTCTGTCCGGCATTGATGGTTATGTTGGATTTAGTACCTTGATACAAAACGACAGTTCCACTTGCATTCAACCCTTGTACTGTAACAGTTCGATTGACACCGGCAGGGATACCGGAAAGTGTGCCAGTGCCTGCAGTGACATCAATAAGGGGGCTTTCTATGGGGGGCGAAATACCGGGGCCAGAAACAATGATTTTGACATTGATAACATCTGGGGGTAACGCATAAAGCACTTTGTCAGTAGTTTTTGCCAGTGATTTCCAGACCAGCTTTACAGCGATCGCCCCCTTGTCGATACTTGTTGTCGAGCTTGCAGAACCGTTATCGCTTACCGGACTGCTTGAACCGCCTGAGTTGCCTGAGCCGCCGGAGCCACATCCCGCTATAAAAATTATCAAGGCAGTGAAAAGAAAAAATCTTCTGAGCATCTGGAAACATTCTGATTTCATTTCTGTGTCCCCTTTTTACTGAATTGTGACTGTTACTGAGCCTGTATTTGTTGCCGTTACAGTTACCGTAGATGGAGCACTGTCCAATTTCCCGTCGTTCACGACCAGTTGAAAAACATAGACTCCAGCAACATCGGGCGTGAACGTGGGCTTGACAACCGTCACGCTCGACAGCGACGAGCTTCCTGGATTGGATATCAAGTACCAGACATAGGTCAGTGTATCGCCGTTTGCGTCGCTGCTTCCGCTGCCGTCGAGAGTTACAAGAGTGTTAATGGCGACACTCTGTACGGCGCCGGCATTGGCCACCGGGGCCGCATTGCCGGCTGAAGCGGTTACTGTAACCGTAGATGCGACGCTGTTCAATTTCCCGTCGTTCACGACCAGCTGAATCACGTAGTCTCCTGCGAAATCAGGCGTGAACGTGGGTTTGGCGACCGTTGCACTTGACAGCGCCGAGATGCTTCCTGTTGGTGTTGATTTGAATGACCAGCTGTAGGTCAGTGAATCGCCGTTTGCATCACTGCTTCCGCTGCCGTCGAGAGTTACAAGGGTGTTAATGACGACACTCTGAGCGGCGCCGGCATTTGCCACCGGGGCTGCATTGCCGACTGAGGCGGTTATGGTAACTGTGGAAGCAGCACTGCTG
>JBGQLM010000206.1:0-6899 GCA_041500085.1 Geobacteraceae bacterium | reverse complement strand
GCACCGCTCCGGCGGCAAGCTCAGAGGAAGGTTAAAGGTAATTGAGTTGACATGTCCTCCAGTCGCTAGTAAAAAGAGACCTTTCAATGTTATGACAAAGGAGGAATTTCAGAAGACGGGGTAAAAATCTTGTTTACGAAAAATTTCACCAGACGGACATTTCTGCAAACGGCAATAGCCGGAGCATTGGCCCTGAGAAGCGGCAGCGCTTTCGCGAAAACGTCGCTCGCAGAAAAGGGCTCACTCTCTCTCTTCAATACTCACACCCAGGAACGGCTCTCCGTTACCTTCCGGAGAACCGACGGAACCTACGACATCGACGCCCTCAATGCAATAAACTGGATCATGCGCTGCCACTTCACCAACCAGCAGACCGTCATGGACGTCAAAACCATCGAATACCTCAATCAGGTCGACAACCGACTGGGGGGAGGCAACGAGATCCATATCATCTCCGGCTACCGTTCACCCTCCTACAATTCGCTTCTTTCGAGCAACGGCGGCCATGTGGCCAAGCACAGCCTTCACCTCGTCGGCAAGGCGGTCGATATCGCCGTCCCGGGAGTTGACCTGCATACGGTCCAGCGTACGGCTGTGGCCTTGCGGTTGGGGGGAGTCGGCTACTATCCTGGTGGCGGCTTTGTCCATATCGACTCTGGAAAATACAGAACCTGGAGCTGACCTCCGGGCTGCTCGCCAATAAAGCTATTGTCGAGCACGGACCGGAATGCTATACACGTAACCATGCGACAGTGCGATGAATCACCCCCTGGTCAGCTGCTCCTGGCAATCCGGCAATTCAATTCCGGACTATGGTACGAGTGCCACGAAACCCTGGAAGATCTCTGGATCGGCGAAGAGGGCGAGGTGCGTGACTTCTTCCAGGGAGTTCTCCAGATCGCGGTAGCCCTTCATCACCGGCGTAACGGCAACTACGGCGGCGCCGTCAGCCTTCTCTCCGGCGGGGTCAAATTGTTAGGCAAGGTATCCGGGGTCTGCATGTGGGTTGATGTGGCCCGGCTGATTACTGACGCAGACCGGATGCGCCAGACTCTGGAAAAACTCGGCAGGGAGAAGATGGATGAAGTTGATACCTCGCTGATCCCGCATCTCTGGACGGTAACAGTCAAGAGCTGAAGAAGTCAAACGGCTCCCCCCTTGACTGTACACCGCAAAAAAATCCCGCATAAACAACGACTATCGCCTGTTGCAACTGATAATTCTTGCAACATCCTCGACATTGTAAGGCTTTTCAATGGCTGCGCAAAAACCGTACTCCTTGTAGTTTGCCATGACCGGATCTGCAGAGTAGCCGCTGGAGACGACCAGCGGAGCGTCAGGATCAAAGGCAAGAATGAGCCTGGCCGCTTCAACTCCCCCCATGCTGCCGGGTATGGTGAGATCCATCAGTACGACCGAAAATGGCGTTCCAGTCTCCAGCGCCGTCTTGTAAAGGGAGATTGCCTCCTTGCCGTTACAGCACGTCATTACCATGTATCCCAGGCGACCAAGCGTCAGGGTGGCCAGCTCCCTGACCATCTCGTCATCGTCCATCACCAGGACCGAACCACCTTTATGCACAACTACATCTGCTTCATCTGCGTGGCTGTCAACTGCGGACGCCATACCCAGTGAAGGGAGATGGATGGTGAATGTTGCCCCCCTGCCGGCAGTTGACAGGACGGTTATTCCGCCGCCATGACTCTTGATGATCGAATAGGTCGAGGCAAGGCCAAGTCCGGTTCCTACCGCCTTGGTGGTAAAGTAAGGGTCAAATATCTTCTTCTGTTCGGACTCGGGAATGCCGCAACCTTCATCGCTGATCGAGAGCTTCACATACTTCCCGCCAGACAGGTTTAATTCGTTAATATTATTCAGTGTGACATTCTCACCTTTAACAGCAAGCTGCCCCCCGTCCGGCATCGCCTGCACAGCGTTGATGATTATATTATGCAGCGCCTGACTGATCTGCCCTTCATCAGCTTCGACAGAGTGAAGGTCGTCCGGCATATCGATCAGCTCTTTTACATTGGTGCCGCTAAGAGCCAGGGAAAGCGTTTCTGTAACAACCTGCCGGAGCGAAAATACTTTCTTGACCGGTTCGCCCCCTTTGGCAAATATCAGCAGTTGCCTGGCCAGACTGGCGGCTCTCCGCGAGGCCTTTTCCGCCCTTGCAAGAGGCAGGCAGGCATCATCTGTCTGCTCAAGCAACTTTCTCGCATAGGAGATGTTCCCCATGATGCCGGTGAGGATATTGTTGAAGTCATGGGCGATACCTCCCGCAAGAACACCAAGGGACTCCAGTTTCTGCACCTTGACCAGCTCCTCCTGCTGCCGGCGCTGTTCGCTCATGTCCCTTATGAATGACTGGTAGGTGCCATCAGGCATCATCTTCGTGTTCATTTCTATGGGAACCTCTGTACAGTCCTTGCGGGTAAGCAGACGTTCGCTCCGGACCGTTTTTCCTTCCCTGAGCTGATCGAATCTGAACGGCACCCTTTCCAGTTCCTTCGTAGCGAAAAGTCTGGTGATATTCACCCCCATCAACTCGTCGAGTCCGTACCCTGTCAATTCGACCGCACTCTCGTTTGCTCCGATGATATTTCCTGCCGGATCTCCCAACAGGATGGTGTCTGCGGCAAGTTCGATGATGGAACGATAACGCTCCTCGCTGATTGTGAGCAGTTCCTGAGACTGCTTGATTTCCGAGATGTCCACTATGACGCCTACCAGCGAGATAAGGTTGCCGTTGCCGTCTTCATGACGTCGTCCGCTCAGATACCCCCAGAAAGCGGTTCCGTCATGCATCCGGTAGAGCCGTTCGGAGTGGACATGATCTATTTCACCGTTGATCAGTTGCCTCATGCGACTGTCGCCTGACGCCTTCTCGTCGGGGTGGACAAGCAGGGGATAAGGCAGGCCGATAAGTTCATCGAGAGAGTAGCCGAACATCTCTGCCATGCGCCGGTTGGCAAAGGTGATGATACCATCTGAACCAACCAGGATAATTCCCGCCTGAGAGGTGTCGAAGATAACTCTCAGTCTCCCCTCTCGTTCTCTTAATGTTTCATCGGCAAGCTTCAGTTTCAGAATGTCATCAGCCAGCTTTCCGGCCATTTCATCAAATGCATGCCCCAGGTCGCCAAGTTCTCCGCCGGAAACATTCCCTGACACACGCACATCAAGATTCCCTGCGGCGATTTTTTTTGAAGCGTCCTGAAGAGCATGAATCTTGTCCAGAATTCCCCGCTTGCTTATGTAAAGTGCAATACCCAGGGTAAAGAGCAGAATTGACAGCATCAGCCCCACATTGAACCAGAGAGCTTTGCGAGATTTTACCAGAACGGTCTCAACGGCGACACCGGCCCGGACATACATGTAAGGCGTCAGTTCATCGCCGAGGCGAAGTTTCCGGAAGGCGAAAATACGGCGCACACCTATATTGCTTTCCGTCTCAAAAGTCCCTTCGTCACCCCCTGCGGTCATTTGCCGAAAAAGGTCTTCCCTGTCCTGCTTCCCTACCAGTTCCGGAGCAGTCGGCACGAAGAGGATGGTCCCTTTATGGTCGGTCAGGAGCATAGAGGTATTATCGGGAAGATTCCTCGTCTTGAGCAACTGTCCGTATTTTTCGAGGGTGAAGGCAACGATGGCGACATCGGTGATATTGCCGGCAGCGTCTTTGATCGGAAAGCCGTAGTTCATTACCGGTATATTCAGGGTTTTGCTGACACTAAACTCGCCGGAGGAAAATTTGCCTGAAGCAATTGCATCTTTGAAATATCTTCTGTCAGCGTAAGATACCGGTCCTTTCGCCGGAACTGCTGCTGCCCAGAGAAGGCCAGTCTTGTCGGCAATTAACAGATTGGCATATTGGGGATTATTTTTGACAATTTCAGCGAGAAACTTATTCACACTGTTTTTATCATGTTTCTGAACTGAAGGGATCTGTGACAGAACGCTGAACAGCTGCTCGGTGCCGGACAAAAGCGCATTCTGGTCGTTCTTCACCTCATCAACAAGACGCTTGACGATCAGACCGGCATCACGCAGATCATAGGCGCGCTGGTTGAGCACCGAATAGACAATAACCCCGAGAGGAAGAACAGTCATGACGACGATCAGGATTATCAACTGTTTGCGAATCGACAGGGAAAGATATTTGCCCATCTGATTTTCCTTTGTGTTTAACGGGAATCCCAGCGGAGTTTTACATTATTTTCAGCAATTTATAGCAAATATCAAAAAAAGTATTCTCCTTTTTCGGGGACCAACAAACGCGGTTTTATTCACAATGCAGCCAGAAACTTCTTCGGATCTTCTGAAAAAAGTGAAAAGCTGTCAGTGGTCATAATTATCGGAATGGCAGCAGGAAACTGTTTCATGAAGGCCTCAAGACCTTTTGCCGACTTTCGTCTGCCTGACTTCACCTCGACAGCGTAGAGTTGCCCTTGGCACAGATAGATAAAATCAACTTCAGCGTTTTTCTCACGCCAGTAGTATAACTCTCCAGGCAATTGCGATAGCTCCGCCCCCACAGCCAGTTCAAAAACCCTGCCCCTTCTTTCAGCATCATCAAGCAGATGTGGACCTTGTGTCATAGTATAAAGCGCAGGACAGGAGATGAGAATCTTCGGGCTTGACGAACGAGTCAACCATCCCTTGGCTGAATATTTTTCAAGAGGATGAATGAGGAATGCTCCGGCGTAAAGTTCAATGTAATACTTGATAAGATCGGTATTACCCTTATCCTGCAACTGACCTAAGAGCTTTGTGTAGCTTATCTCCTGTGCCGGGTAGCGGCAGAGGATTTCAAATGCCTGCCTGAAAAGCGCCGGATTGTTTACTTTACGATTCAGCAGAATGTCTTTGCCAATTACCGACTCTACTATGGAGTCCTTCAGATAGGCGTACCAACGGTCATAATCATCTTCATATGAAACCGAACCCGGATAGCCACCATACAAAAGGAAGCGTTCAAGTTCATATCCAAATGCTTTCTGCAGTTCCGCAAATGTCCAATGGTAAATTCTCGTCAATTCAAAACGACCGGCCAGACTTTCTGTAAGACCTGTCTGTATTTGAAGAGAACTTGAGCCAAGAACAACAACGCGGAGAGTGCCGGGGTTCTTGTCCCACAATGACTTGAGCGTTTCCGACCAATTAGGGATCTTCTGAATCTCGTCAATTACCAGCAGAGTACCGTCACCCATCAAGCGGGCTTTCTGCCACTGCTCCAAAAGCCACGTTCGGTCTGTAACCAGGAGATCATCAGCATTGGCATAATGATTCTTATAGGAAGAGCGGGAAAGCAGTTGCCGCATACCGGTTGTCTTACCAACCTGGCGGGGACCGATAAGGATTTGTATCAGCGGTTTTTCACTGGAGAGACGCTTTTCGAGTTGAGCCACGAATTGTCGTTCATATGAAGTTGTCATAGCAGGAAGATAGTGCATTTCACTAGAGGAGTCTAGTAAATTTAATAGCTCTGACTTCTAAACAGATCGAGGTCTATTTATCTCATGCGGCTCTGGCCGCTTCGGCCATGGCGCAGGTTGAAGACCACTGCATAGCCTGTCAGCAGGCGGCGCATGAATACGGATAGTTTGGTCGATTGGGGGCGCAGGAGTAAGTGGAAGTGATTCGACATAAGCGCCCAAGCAAGGCACTCGGTTCCGGTCGCGATGAGTGGCTTCGACAGGCGTTAAACAAATAAAGTTCTGTCGTCGTCGTCGAGAAATATATCTCGCTTTTCGATGCCACGAACCATTACATGCTGGAGAAGACCAGGAATATCGATACGGGCTGTTCTTGGCATGGCGGGAAGATTAGCAAAAGAGAGGAGTCAAGTCAACCAACTTAACTACGTCCCCGTCCCCTTCGGTGGTGACTCCTCGCCTTGTGACGTCTTTCCATAGCAACTGGGTGCGTAACGTAATACCAATATACAGCGTCATCAGCATATGTAGGGCGATTACGTTTGATCTCGCGGCTAATACTTGTGTGGTGACGTCCAAGACGCCGGGCAATCTCCCGCAAGCTGAACGAAGACTTTAAATGGCTGATGACATAACGCTCATTTTCTGTAATATGGCTGTAAGACATGATGGGCTCCTTTCTGGAGTGAGTTGGTCGTGCTTCTCACACTACCAGAAAGTTCCATCATGTCTTTTACTTACATCAACTGGTGCACTTACGAATAGAATTCACCCCTCTGCCTCGTCCTCTGCCTCGTCGAAAGAGTAGCTAACTATTTGATTTTAAAAGAGCGATATTTTCAGTTGACAGGTGGACTATAGAATGTCCCCTCTGCCTATCCTTTTAATGGGTGAACCCTCTTCCCACCAATCACTGCCAGACCCATTTGACAATTTGGTAATTGGCCGGAGTACGTTTCCAGGTGTACACATCGCCACTAGATGCGACCAAAGGCGCTCCATATTCTTCCAGGATCTCTGGCTGGGGCCTTTCTTCATCCTCGGGCCAGTCAGCCTGCACATCTGCAGGCTCGAAAACTTTTTCCGGCACGGAGACGCGGCCGAGTTCCTTCCCATCAGGATCGTATTTGACCACCTGCCTATCACTAATCCCGTAAAGATTGCTGACGCTGTCACGGTAATACTTTTTAAAAGCGTCCCCCGTAACTGTATAGACTTTGTCGGGGTATTTGACGTCTACCCGGTAGGTGCCAGCCTGTAGGTTCTTCTTTGAAACGACGCCAAGTTCGAGCGGCTTGTCCGAGGATGACTTCAACAATTCGCCGCCAATGGTGTAGATGTTCCAGGCTTCCATTTTCACGTACACTTTGCTGCAATCGCTGTTAAGGAAATCCGCCCCTCCAATACTATTCGCTTGGGCCTTCAATTTCCCATCCGCAAGTGTGAATGTCTGAGTGAACTCCG
>JBGQLM010000205.1:0-6904 GCA_041500085.1 Geobacteraceae bacterium | reverse complement strand
ATGCTCGACCAAGTGACGTCTCAAGATGGAAACCTTCTCTTCCGGGGTGTAATTATGGCGTTTCTTTCGCATGGACTTCCCTCCGTTCGTGATGGTTTATCACAAACGAACCAAAAGTCCTATTCACGCTGAGCCAATACAATACTGCCTAATGCTGCAACAATATCTTCCGGAGCTTCAAATATAGAAATAAGGGATTTGTCTATTGGATATTTGAATATATCCAATTCAACTGCAGTCAAGATAAAAAATGCTGTTATTACAGGTATAATATACAGTTGGGACTCAATAATAGATCTGGACAGTATAAAAATGGATCTCGTTACTAATACTTCGAACATTTTAGCAATTACATCTGAAAGCAGATACATGCCTGCAAAATTGACAGTGAGGAACTCGGATATCTCAATAAACGGTGAACTTGTTCCTTTTACCGGCAATTCGTACATTGGGATTACTGGTTTTGGTCCTCAGTCAGAAGTAGAAGTGGACTCAACCCGTATTACAGTTAAATCTGGTATAAACCCAGGTTACGGCTTATACGTCTATGCTGGTCCCACATCAGTATCAAATTCAAAAATAACTGTAACAAGTACACAACCGACTGCAGCCGGATTAGAGATTTTAGGTAGTCCTACAAAAATATACAATTCATATGTTGATGCCCCGATGTTAAATTACCAGGGGCTTGGATTTCTTAAATGTGCTAATACCTTTAACGCAAACCTTGAGAATATCTGTCCGGCACCTTAATATTCATGTTCATTTTGCGTAGCTGTCTATTTTGGTAAGGATTGACTAACGGAATAGTGAACCTGCCATCGTAGAAAGACCAACTTGTTGCTGTTCAAGCCACTCTCGGCATTTTGAGAGTGGCTTTTTTATAGGGTTAGGCGTTATTTGGAAATACCGTCCAGAAAACTTAATGAATTTGACGCTGCAATGAAGAAATTACTGAATATAGAATGTCAATGTTTGAGGTGGTCGGGCTTTGTGAGACAGCCTGAGGAGTGAAATAAGCAATGGCCCGATGTTGTTGTGGTTTATGGCTTCAGGCTGCCAGTTTCAGTTGTTCGAGTCCCCTGTAATACGCCTCATTCGGTGTCTGTTTGTCAAGTGATGAATGCTTTCTGTTCTTGTTATACCAAGTGAACCAGTCAGTCAGATCTTTGGAAAGTTCAGCCCCGGTTTCGTATGCTTTCAGGTAGACACGCTCGTACTTCAGGGTGCGCCAGAGTCTCTCAATGAAGATGTTGTCCTTGAAGCGACCCTTGCCGTCCATGCTGATCCTGACGTTCCAGGTTTTGAGGACGGAGGTGAATGCTTCGCTCGTAAACTGACACCCTTGGTCGCTGTTAAAGATTTCCGGGGCACCGTATTTGAACAGCGCCTCCTTCAGTGCCTCGACACAGAATCTCGTGTCCAGAGTATTGGAGATTCGCCAGGACAACACCTTTCTGGTTGCCCAGTCCATGATGGCGACCAGATACATGTAGCCTCGGGCCATCGGAATGTAGGTTATGTCGGTTGCCCACACTTGGTTGGGGCGGTCAATGGTCACACCCCGCAGCAGATAGGGATAAACTGGATGTCTCGGCTGCCGCCTGCTGGTGCCGGGTTTGGGAGATAGTGACTCGATGCCCATAAGCAGCATCAGGCGACGGACGCGATCACGGCCAACAGGGTCTTCCGGTGTTGTCAGTTGATCTGCCAAAGAACGGCTGCCCATCCAGGGCTGTTGCAGGTACAGCTCATCAATCCGGCGCATCAGTTCCAGATCTCCGGAACGAAGACCGGATGCCGGCCCACGGTAGTAACTGGCACGGGGTACTCCCAACAAATCGCAACGACGTTCAACAGAAACTTCGGGATGACCGGCGGCAATCACCTTTTGCTTCTGCGCCCGGTCAAGTTCAGTCCGGGCAGATTGGACAAAAAATCGTTCTCAGCCTTGAGTTTGCCGATCACACGGTGAAGCTCGGCAACTTCGGATTCATGGTTGACCTCTTTCTTCTTGCCTCTGCCAAAGAGGTCGGTGGCGTTTTCAATCAGTTCCTGCTTCCAGCGATTGATCTGAGTGGGGTGAACTTTGTACTCGCTGGCAAGCTCTGAAAGGGTCTTGAACCCCGAAATGGCAGCCAAAGCGACCTTGGCCTTAAACTCTGCGCTGTGATGGGTACGATGCTGCATGGGACCTCTCCTTTCGATTCGGATCGGTTCATTGCTTACACACCTGTCTCAAAAAGCGCAACCACTTCACTCCGGCAACCCCCGCCTGTCAACGGATCACATCAAAAACAAAAGCGTCTTTCGCGCGGACCTGAAGAAGTGTCGAGCTGGATGCACGATTGCCTCAACGACGACGCTCCAAAGAGTGAATATTAAATGGTATTTATATCAGGAAACCGGTATGATCGTCCTAACAAATTCCAGGGATAAAATGAGGTCCCACGCTATGGATGCAAGCGACCGCCAGGAAATCCGGCAACTGTTTGATGAATACCTGCAGATGTATGCTTCCCGCGATGATCGTCTTACCACTTACTTCAGTGATGATTTTTCAGGCTTTACCGGAGGCGGGAATTTTCTCGTCAAGGACAGGGATGAATGGGTCGCGATTACCCGCCAGGACTTTGCCCAGGTCAAAGATCCGCTCCGGATCGAACTCAAGGATCTTGCAATCCAGTCCCTGTCTGATGTGATCGCCGTAACTACCGGCTTCTTCAACATTCACCTGCCAATCGAAGACCACATCCTGTCACGGGAGACTGCCCGCCTTGTGCTGATATTCCGTAGGGAATCCGCAGGCTGGAAAATTTCTCATAGCAGTATTTCCATTCCGTACTATCTGGTTCGTGAGGGAGAAGTCTACCCTCTCCATGAGCTGGTTGAGCGCAATCAACTCCTGGAAGAGCAGGTCGCCGAACGGACTATGCAGCTTTCCGAGGCAAATGAAAAACTTCAAATAACAAATGAAATACTGGCGAAAGAGATTGAAGAGCACAAGCAGACCGAGGAGTCGCTGCGAGTCAGCAAGGAGCAGCTGAGGGTCATCTTTGATACTTCGGAGGCCGGCATCATCATGATTTCCCAGGAAGGGATCATTGAATTCGGGAACAAACGGATGGCTGAAATGTTCGGGGTGTCGATTCAGGAATTAACAGGCACATCCTACTTTGATCATCTGCATGAGTCGGAAAAACAGATCGGTTATGGGCAAATGCGCCAGATGATACAGGGAGAAATCCAATCCGTGTCGCTGGAGCAGCATTATATCAGTGTTGATGGCACAGACTTCTGGGGGCATCTGTCCGGCCGTAGGCTGGAAAATCCGGACGGCAGTTTGCGTGCCCTTGTCGGAGTCATTTCAGACATGACAGAAAGCAAAAAGCACGAAAATGAAGAGCTGAAAATGCAAAAACTGGAATCGCTCGGCATTCTCGCCGGTGGCATCGCCCACGATTTCAACAACATTCTTACCGGGGTCATAGGGAATATATCTCTTGCAAAGAAGTTCGTTGATGATACGCATAAGACATTCAATGCACTGGTAAGAGCTGAAAAAGCATCAATTCGGGCCACCAAACTGGCCCGTCAGCTTCTGACCTTTGCCCAAGGCGGTGAACTGGTCAGGAAAGCTGTTTCGCTCCGGCATCTTGTAAATGAATCGGTATCACTGGTGCTTCACGGTTCCAATGTCAGGATTTCCATCGACATCCCCGACTCGATTCATGCTTTGGAAGCGGATGAAGGGCATGTTATTCAGGCATTCAACAACATTATTATCAATGCTTTCCAAGCGATGCCCGGCGGAGGGACATTAACCGTCTCTGCACGAAACGAGATGCTTGGCGCCAACAACGATATGGCACTTCCTCCCGGCAAATATATCTGTCTTACCTTTACCGATGAAGGCTGCGGAATATCGGATGCCGATCTGAATAAAATCTTTGACCCTTATTTCACAACCAAAGTCAGCGGGACCGGGCTGGGACTCGCCTCAACTCACTCGATAATTATCAAGCATGGCGGACATATCAGCGTCGGCTCAAAAGTAGGCAAGGGAACCACTTTCACAATCCATCTGCCATCGATCGGGGAGACGATTCCGGACCATCAAACTGAATCTGTCACTCAAACCTTCAAGGCTCATGATGGTGGTTCAATTCTAGTCATGGACGACGAAGAGATGATCCGGGAGCTTGCGGCTGCAATGCTTGAAGAAATCGGGTATCAGGTTACGACCTGTGCCGACGGAACAGAAGCCATAGGGTACTATAAAGCGGCCAAGGAATCAGGGACGCCATTCCTGGCGGTGATCGTGGATCTGACCATTCCAGGCGGTATGGGCGGCAAGGAAGCGGCAAAAGAAATTCTTGCAATTGATTCGACTGCGAGCCTGATAGTTTCGAGCGGATATTCAGATGACCCGATAATGTCCGACTTCAGCAGTTACGGTTTTAGCGGTGCAATTCCAAAGCCGTACGGCATCAATGAACTGGCGCAAGTGCTGCGTTCGTCACATTCTAATCCCGAGATAAATCGGATCAGATAAAAACACCGGTCAGTTGATTCGCCGCTGCGAATAGATCGATGCCTCGCCCCTCAGCCTTGCAGCATCAATAGTATTCCTCCTGATAAGAAGGCACCTCATCCAGAAAACCGGCTCGTACTTCCGCGTGCTTGAGAGCCAGATCCACATCCGAGATCAACCGCTCGCGGTCTTTTGGATAACTCCCGGCCAGGTCGAGGAAATTGGAGACATGATTCGAACGGAGGATGGTCTTGGCGGGGTGCAGATGCTGCAGCATTTCGCGCGCCTCCAGCATCAGTTCGCGCCGGGTGCATAGCCGGAGTGAGCGTATAAAGTCATCGTTATGGCGGTGAAACATCGTGAGCAACGAGAAGTATTCCGGATTTACGCGGTTGACCCATTCAGCGGTATACCTGGCGTGCTGAAGGCTGCGCCCGCGCCCGGCCAAACCCAGGATGGCGGTTACCGAAAGTTTCATGCCGGCCTCGCGGGCCATTAGCGCCAGCTCCGCCATCCGCACGGACCCGAAGCCTTTGTTGACATCCCGCAGAGTAACGTCATCACCAGATTCCAGACCGAAGTAGAGGATCTTCAGTTGCTTGGCGCGCAGTAGAGCCAACTGATCTGCGCTCTTGGTCGTCAGGCTGTTTGGAGAGGCATAGGAAGAGACCCGCGTCAGTCCCGGAAATGTTGCTGCAAGAGCATCAAGAATGATGCAGAGGTCATCGAACGAATAAACCAGCGCATCGCCATCGGCCAGAAAAATCCGGTCTATACGGGGACGAAAGCCGGCCGGGATCTCGGCGATTTCCGCCAGGATATCCTGGAGCGGGCGGATATGAAAGTTCTTCCCCTTGTACATTCCGCAAAAGCGGCACTGATTCTGGGAGCAGCCGACTGTAATCTGGAATATCAGGCTGTGTGCTTCACTGGGGGGACGAAATAGCGGTTCGATGTAGCGCGGCATGGTCGAACATCCTTGTCACATTTCAGAATTTGATGTCCAGCCCGATACCGAGAGATTGCGGCACTGTTTTGGAGTCGCCGCGCTGCTGTTCGGGCGATACCGAGAGGTATTTGTAGTCCATCTTCAGGGTCAAACCCGTACCGAGGAGATAGTTGAAACCGAACTGGGCGGCTACGCCCGTTTTCACTCTGGTAACGTCACCCGTCTTTGTATCCGGCTGATACGAATAAGCCAGGCCAGTTCCCATATACGGCATAAACTCTTTGGAGATATTAAAGCCGTATTTGGCAGTTACCGAGCCCGGTTCAGGAGCTTTGGAATCGGCGGGAGCCGTGGTCAGAGAACCACCACCGAGTGAAAACTGTCGATAAAGCTCCTCGGCGAAGCCCGGAGATGCATGCAGGAGCATGACACAACAAAGAAACATGAGTGCTGTAATGTTTATTTGAAGATGCTTCATTGCGGGAACGGAGTCTCCATTTTCAAATAGTAGTATTAATTCAGGATTGTTGTGATTTCCTGGCCAGGGCGCGTTCGTTTGAAATCCGGGCATAGTCAATTTCGCGCATGACGCCCTTTACATCAGCCGGTTTATTGCTCTGTACAAAGAATCCGGTGAGCACGGAGGCCGGGGTAAGCTTGCCGCTCGCGTATAGTTTCCAGATTTCCCTCCCGTAATCGGTCGAGAGCAGTTCAGGTGCGAAACGGCCAAAGTAGGCGGTTATGTTTTCAACATCACGCTCAAGCATGCTGCGGGCATTGTTGTTGCCGGCAGCATTGACCGCCTGCGGCAGATCTATGATAACAAGTCCGTCATGGCCGACAAGCACATTGTACTCGGACAGGTCACCATGAATAATCCCGGCACAGAGCATCAGAACAATATTTTTTATCACCTCAAGATGGTACTCACGAGCCTTGTCCGCCGTCAGCCGAAGGTCATTGAGCCGGGGAGCCGGGCTGCCGTCGGCATCTGCCACCAGCTCCATCAGCAAAATGCCGTCGGCGTAATCATGAACATGCGGAACCCGGACACCCGCATCCGTCAGTGTTCTCAACGCGTCAACCTCGGCGTTTTTCCAGGCTTCCTCGGTTTCCTTGCGTCCGTATCTGGTGTTCTTCTGCATGGCCCTTGCCTGACGACTGTTACGCCCCTTTCGCCCTTCCTGATACTGGGCCAGCTGGCTGAAACTTCGTTTGCGGGCGTCTTTGTAGACCTTGGCGCAGCAAAGCTCCCCTTTGGACTGGACAACATACACATCCGCTTCCTTGCCGCTCATCAGCCGGGATACGACCTCATCTACCAGACCGTTGCGGACCAGTATTTCAAAGCATTCCGGAGTTTTCATTTCTGAACGGATGTGACTGTTTTGTTTTCAGACTGATGCATTCATGATTCCTTT
>JBGQLM010000204.1:0-6982 GCA_041500085.1 Geobacteraceae bacterium | reverse complement strand
ATGCGAGAACCGACAAAAGCGTTATCACCGAGATTATGAACACACCATTAACGACTTTCTTTTTCATTATTGACTCCTCGTCTCACAAGCAACATCTGCTGTAACCTTATCAATTAACATGCCAGTTTATTTGACTTCATAACTACTTAAATCACATAGCATTTTATAATCACGCCATCTGCAAAGCCGGCTGGACTGAGGAGAATATCCCGCAACAGTGTTGAATATTCTTCAACACTAGATCGAATACAGCAGCAGCCTCCTCGCACATCATGCCTCAACGTAGCGTGGCCTAAACTCGCCAAAACTCTCCCACATTTCTTTCTTGGCAACCATTCACCAAGGCAGTCCACTTCCTAATAGTCTTAAAATCTTCCCATTCCTATAGTCTACTATTATTATAGTTTTTATATATTATTTACTTGACTCATTTGATCAATATATTTATTATCCATTTACTACCTGATTACTCGTAAATTATCCGTTGGACATAGAATACTTTGCACTATCTACCCGCTCAGCATCGAGAGGAGAATCTGTCATGAAAAATTTACTGCGAGCACTAACTGTCGGCCTAGTAACCCTGCTGGCAACGACTGCCTTGGCCGGCCAAGCCGACTACAAAGGGTATAAACGCGGCAATGCCCTGATCAGCGTCCAGGAACTGAAACAGCTGATTGATGTCCATGACCCGAAGTTGGTGATTCTGGCCGCGGAAAACAGCGTCGAATACCGTCTCGGGCACATCCCCGGTTCGCATCAGGTGGATCGACAATCCTATGAAGCTCCGTCCGAGACCCAAAACGGCATTACCGGCAATCTGATCGAAGAAACAGGATTCTCTAAACTCACCCAGAAGCTAGGGATTAACCAGGACAGCAAGGTGGTTGTCTACGATACTAAATACGATGCCACCCGGCTCTGGTGGGCCTTTACTTACTACGGCAAAAAAAATGTGCGAGTACTCGATGGCGGTGCCAAAGAATGGAAAGCCGCCGGTTATCCGGTGGATATCCTGGCCCCGGACCCACCGACACACAGTGGCACCTTTCAGGCTAAAGTAGCCAATCCGCGACTGCGGGTTGACACCGCCGAGATAGTAGCCATACGAAATTCGGCAGCTGCCCAGCTATGGGACGCCCGGGACAGGAAGGAGTTTGTTGGTGAGGAACTGAAGAAGGGGGCTTATCGGGCCGGCCGCATCCCAGGCAGCAAGCATAGCGATTGGGCATTGTTCAAGAAAAAGGATAACCAGGCGGAGTGGCGGAGTGCGACTGAATTGACGCCCCTGCTGCAACAGCTTGGCTACGATCGCAGTAAGGAACAGTACTTTTATTGCCAGTCCGGCGTTCGCTCCACCCAGGTCATTTTCGCACTGTACCTGAATGGGTGGCCACTGGAGAAGTTGCACAATTACGATAGCTCCTGGATCGGCTGGTCGAAAGATACCAACCTCGCACTGGAAACCGGCATACCTGCAACATATGAAATTGCAAAGAAATAGCAGGGTAGTTGCCTGCGGTAATAAGGGAGCTCCACCCGTGACCATTACCAATATCAGCAAACTTGCCATACGCTACAAAGCCGATCCTGAGTCAGTCTACAACGCATGGTTCATCGACAACGACACCCGAATGAAGGCGTTCCGCTCCATCCGGCGTGGGGTCATGGCCGTCGTTGCTGCGATCAAAAACGGAACGTTTGGCAACGACTTCAAGGGGTCCCCGCTGGAATTCGTTCTGGCTTCTATCACGGAGCAGAAACAGGTATTCGAGGGAGCGGCCCATCCTTTCTATTGGAAGCCGAAACTGCGCATACCTGACATATATGAGAATGAAGACAATAAAAGGGCATTCGGATCTTTTCTTGAGGCTTGCCTCTCTGCCGGGTCTGCTGACAAACTGGTCAAGGAAATTCTTACATTGGATGGTTGTCGTATTAAAGGTCTTGGACCGGCAGTTGCGAACATCCTCTATTTTCTACACCCCACCTTGATGCCACCTTTTAATACCGCTATGCTGAATGGTTTCAATATTATTTTTGACGACAAGAAGAAACTGGGATCCTGGACGAGTTATCTGGAGATGCGAGAATGTGTAATCAGCACCAATGAAGCACTGCACTCAGTCCTATCCAAGGATTTAGGGGCGATTTCAGGCCTTCTGTTCGATGTTGGAGTTGGCAAGATCACTCTGGATCAAAATTGGGAAAAAGCCTTGCAGTTCGAGAAAGAGAAACGTGAAAAAGCTCTTAAAAAGAGACATCAGGAAGTACAAGAAGAAATTCGAGAAGAAAATGAACACCTGCGGATGCAGTTTCTGCTAACCGACATCGGGCATGACCTCGGCTATGATGTTTTTGTCGCTACCAATGATCGTAGCAAGTCACTAAACGGACGCTCACTCCAATTCCTGACGCTGCCGGAACTGCCACCACTGGACTTTCCACCGGAAGTGGCCCGGACTGTCTCTCTGATAGATGTCATCTGGGTTTCACGGGATTTTAGGCGGATCGAATGTGCTTTCGAAATAGAAAAAAGCACCTCAATCTATTCTGGCATGTTGAGGTTGATGGACCTCGCTTCTTCACTCGGGGACCGGCAATATGATTTTTTCCTGGTAGCACCTGATAAAAGAGAAAAGGAAGTTCTAGCGCAACTCAAGCGTCCTTCGTTTCAGACCAGCACCTGCATCGGACTCAGATATATACTTTTCAGCGAACTGGAGGAACATTGTCACGGGCTCTGTAAATTTGGCGATGATTACCGGATACTATTCAAGTTGGCGAAGGATGCAAGTTGTAGCTCACAATGACAGGTCTACCGTGAAGATGTCTCCATGGTCTGCATCTTTGTAACGCCCGGCAATCTCTTGCAACTGTTCAGGAGCTATTGTCATGAATGTGTCCACCACGACCGGATCGAAATGGCTGCCACTAAGACGTTTGATCTCTGCTGCAGCGTCCTCGTATTTCATGGGTGAATGGTATGGTCTCTCAGACGTCAACGCATCGTAAACGTCTGCCACCATAAACATTCGTGCCCCGAGCGGGATACTCGCTCCTTTCAAGCCACGTGGGTAACCATGGCCGTCAAACTGTTCGTGGTGCGCATAGACGATTTCCGCAGCATCCTTCAAAAAACCAATTCGCTTCACAATCCGGAATCCTGCATCAGGATGCTTGCGCATTTCGACCCATTCCTGATCCGTCAGTTTGCCAGGTTTGAGTAGAATCTGGTCCGGTACGGCTATTTTCCCCACGTCATGCAGAAGCGCACCAAAACCAATCTCCTGTCTCATCTTTTCATCGACTCCAAGCCGGCGGGCAATCAATTCGGTATATTCCCTTACCCGTTGAGAATGCAAACGGGTGTTGTGCTCGCGTAGATCCAGCGCCGAAACCAGGCCAATGAGGGTTTCTTCGTTTGCATTGGCAAGGTCTACAAGTAGAGACCTTTGCCTGTCGAACAGCCAGCCGGGGATAATTCCCGCCACCCAGAATCCGACCAACTCTCCTACCTGGTTCGCCTGTTCCATGTAGTTGCCAGGCCAGTCAAGAAACGCATGCAGGATAAAAAGCAAGCTGACTACCAATGCCGTTACGCACGCCCCCCTGAGGCCGAACCAGGCGGCTGCCATGACCGGCGGCAGTAAGTAGAGCTTCCTGAAAATGATGTGTAGCTTGTGATATGCATGGGGCTCGGTTGGCGTCAGGTAATGCAGCAGGGCGATTATCCCGATTACACTCGCCAGAAAAATGATCTTGCTTCGAGATCCGTTATGTTTGCTCACCAGTACCCACCTTGTTCAATACAGTGTAGTTTTGGATTTTAGCGTAGCACATTATTTTGCGCTTGATGGTCTGATGCTGAATATTCTCCGATTTCAGA
The DNA here is from genome assembly GCA_041500085.1 of Geobacteraceae bacterium. Taxonomy (GTDB): domain Bacteria; phylum Desulfobacterota; class Desulfuromonadia; order Geobacterales; family DSM-12255; genus VEOV01. The sequence goes on along the minus strand of JBGQLM010000204.1, from coordinate 3,093 downwards.
GGGGCAATGTAGCATATTCATTACCAGCATAAACAATCTCAATAAAGACTTAGAATACATTGTTGCGTATATTCAGCAGGTTATAGTGGGTGCACGAATGTGGCACGCAAGTTGATATAACAAAGACATAACAAACAGGTTTTCGCACCTACAAATCAACTCAAAGGAGAGAAGAAAATGAAAAAGAAAATGATCGTCGGTATTGCAATGGCAATGGGAATGCTTTCAGTTGGTGCTATTTCAGCTTCAGCAGCAGCTTCGTGCTGCAACGACGGCAAATGTGCCGACAAACAGGTCGTCCAGAAGTTCACCCAGGAAACAGCTGCACTGTCCAGCGCATTGAAGGCAAAAGATATCGAACTGCGTGAACAGAACAGCTACGACGGCATTAATATGAACAAAGTAAACGATCTTGAAGCGGAGCTCAAAGAGCTGAAAGGCAAGATCAGAGTTGTTGCAGAAAAATACGGCCTTCCAAGTTGTTGCCTCAGTTAAAGGTGTTGAGCATTCATAAGGGTCGGGAGCAATACCTCCCGACCCTTGCCTGGATGCCTTCTGCTATTTTGGCCAAATCAGCCCCCCTTCTGGCATCATACCCGCCAGACACTACCCAACACCTGACAAATATTTTCCGTAGCATATCAGGTAGCCAGCAAAAACCAGCCGAGGATCATCTCGGTCAGCTTCTGACTGGCATCAACTCACGTCTCTAATTCCGCTTCTGCACCAGACAGTAAGCTCCTTTCTTCATGGCGATGTCGCCGGTCCTGATTTCGCCTTTGACGATTTCAGCCTCGAAGTAGTGTTCGCCGGCGTAGCCGCTCACCTTGACCGCGCCCACTTCTGTCGTTTTGGGAGCCTTTGCCCCGCCCGTTTCCCGGTAGACCGTGATCACGTCACCCAGACAGATCTCCTTCTTCACGTCTGCGGTCCCGCTGTGGAACAGATTGACCTTGTTCCCTACCTTCATCACGATCTCACCTTTGACCTTGTCGGCAGCCTGAACGGTAAGCGGTGCGCTTACTGCAGCGATAAAGGCTGCCAGGATGGCAAACAATACGATTTTTCTCATGACCATTCTCCTTTCGCGTAAAATCACTTCGTCCCCTCCAACTTTCAATTCATCATCGCAAAACATCGGTATGTCAAATAGATCGTCTCCCCTTGGCCCATTCAGGCTGTTCATTCTATCGAACGAATCCGCCCACACCCCTTGTCGATAATGACCCGGTCCCGCTTGGCATTACTCTTACGATAGATCTCCGCTTCGAAGTAGCCATTACGCTCAATAATAAGTCCGATCCGTATGTTGCCTGAAGCGTAGAACTCCGTAAGGTACTCGCGGGCTTCCTTGACAGAGGTAATGTTCTGCCTGGCGCCATACCACCCCCAGCGGGGAGATGCCCGGTAGCCTCCATACGGTTTATCACAGCAGCAGTCGCAACCACTCTCGGCCGTGACAACCGACGCGGCGGTCAGTGCCGTAACAACCGCCATTATGAGGATTATTCCGAATTTTCGCATCTTCGTCCCTGCCTCGTCAGCCTGTTGTGCCCTCTTCTGATGAATTAAGCATAGCAGAGGAATGTGGGGGAATTATGGAGAGGTTATGGAGAATTGTGGTGGTTTTACTGCTCGGGAAGCCAGACGGTAAAGGTGCTTCCTTCCCCATGCCGACTCGCGACCTCAATGGTGCCGCCGTGGGCGTCCACCAGTTCGCGGACTATCGGCAACCCCAGCCCCAAGCCGTCACTCTCTTTGCGATAGAAGCGCTCGAAGATGAGCGGCAGGTCTGCTTCGACTATGCCCCGACCCGTATCCGTTACTTCAATCCGGCAGCCATCCCTTTCGACTGCTCCGTTGAGTCGGATGGTCCCCCCGCTGTTGATGGCCTTGACGGCGTTGGTTATCAAGTTGATGAGGACCTGGGTCAGCCGTTCGGGGTCAGCGTTGACCCGTACCTCATCGCCGCATTCAACGGAGAAGGAGATGTTTTTCTTCCCGCCTGCCTCGAAAAAACGCTGGGCAATGCTCTCCAGCAACGGTTTCAGGGGGAGGCGGATCCGTTTCAGGGTTAAGGCGCTGGCCTCGGCCTGGACCAGTTCCTCGACGTTGGCCACGATCCGGGCAAGGCGGAGGTTCTCCTCCAGCAGGGATTCCAGTACGCGCCGCTCGTTCGGGATGAGGCCGTCGAGCATTCCTTCCAGTTGCCCCTGAATGATAGCCAGCGGTGTTCTCATCTCATGGGCGAAATTGGCGTTGATTTTTTTTCTGAGGACGTTCTGCTTTTCGAGTGTTTGAGCCATCTGGTTGAAGGAAAGGGACAGGGTCGCCAATTCGTCGCTGCCGGTGATTTCAAGCCGCTCGTGCAGGTTTCCCTGGCTGATGCTGTCCGCCGCCCGTGCCAGCCTGCTTATGGGACGGGTAAGTCTGCGGGCAAGGATAATGCTCGACAGGATGGCAACGCTGCCGAGAAGGAGTGCCGAGATAAGGAGAAGCCGATTGGTCCGGGAAACGAAGAGCGCTCTTTTTTCGCGGGGGAAAAAGCGCACCTCCATGTGGCCGATTTCTTCCCCTTTGAGAAACAGTGGATAGCTGGAATATGGCCCGGAGCCGCGCTTCGGGTCGAAACCGGCACTTGCCAGAATGCGCTGATGGCTTCCTGGTGAGAGTTGCTTGAGAGCTCCGGCCGTGTCCATCACGAGGGTCCCGGTCCGGTCTTTCACCTGAGTCTCGATGCCGAGCAGCAGCGCCCAGACCGCATCGCCCGCCACTGCCTCCTGATTCCAGCCATGACTCTTCTCGAAGGCAGTTTCCAGGGCGGCACTCACCCAGTAAACGCGGTCTTCCAGTTCCCCCTCGGTCAACTGACCGAAATCACGGACGATCAACTCCCGCAGAATCAGTGATGACGAGACGCCGAGAGCCGCGACGAAGATGAACATCAACATGAATTTCCAGAGTATACTGCTACGCATCCTTCACCCCGCCGAACCGGTAACCCAGGCCGTAGATGGTCAGCACGAATACCGGGAAATGGGGGTCGTCACCCAGTTTGTGCCGGATATTTTTGATATGGGAGTCGATGTTTCT
>JBGQLM010000203.1:0-7035 GCA_041500085.1 Geobacteraceae bacterium | reverse complement strand
TCCGGGCAGATGAAGATTTTATTCATGCTCGCAAACTTGGATATCCCGCATCTGTTGAATAGTGTCAATATGGAATCCGGCGGATCTCTGGTATTGAATATGACGGTTGAGAAGTATGAGTCTTCAGAGAAATTTTGACCGTTGTACAGGGATGCGGTTCCGTCTGTTTCTGTCGTTTAAGGAGCGGCTCTGAAGGTACAGGGACTCACTACTCTCCCCGAGGATAGTGGTTGTCCGCAGGCCGGAGATGGGCAGCCTGGTCTTGGCTCAGCCAGTGCTGGTCCGGTAATGCTGAATCTCTCCGTGTCCAAAAGCGTCATGATCTTTGCTACAACCAGGACATATTGATCGGCTAGCACTGGTGCCACAAGAAAAGGTGATCGCCATCAGTGGCAGGTCACGACACATATGGGCGTATGCGACGAACTTCTGAACTGGCGGCCTAAACTATTTCCGCGATTGACCGAAGTTACTTTGTGCGCATCAGAACAGTTCCAGGGGATAAGGTTAAGGTCATATAAACTGTAACTATGATTGTAACCGGTGGAAAAAACATATCAATTTGGAGTTGTTTCATTGATGACCATTCTAAAAATAAATCCTACTGCGGTTTTTCCAAAGTCAATTATTCTTATTATAGCATTATGCGCGTTAGTAGCTGGATTATTGACTTTTGCCCTAACGGGCTACCGTGCATCAACGTTGGTATTTGAAGCAAATTCAGTACAAAATGGCCAGGGGGTGATTGTTTCTGAAGGAGTAATCCCTCAAAAGGGAAAGAGGATTTATTTCCCTGTGCGGTCAGGACTTGAAGGGTATGTCATTGAACTCCCTGCAATGCCACTTAACTCGGTACGAATTGCCCCGTTGGCAAACTCAGGAAACCTTATTGTCAATAATTTAACGTTGTCGAATGATGTAATTAGCTACCGCTGGAATAGTGCAGATAATTGTTCGCAAAAATATCTGTTTGAGAACCAGATCATCCGAAGCAAATGTAATCCGAATCAGCCTGCCTTGAATCTTGGCGCTGATGGTACCATCCAAATTTCAGCAATACCTGAGATTGGGATTCGACGGGACGGCAAAGAAAGATTGGTTATTGCTATTGTATCTGCTGTAGGTCTATTTCTGACAGGCATGTGCTTGTGTTTTGTTATTAAATCGGCAGAAAATGTGCCGCGCATGCAGCTTATCTGTAACATAGCGGTCTGGCTGGTGCTGCTGTCCGTCTATGTGTATCAGTTGTGCAACATATATGCATACTCAGTGGATGTACCTTACAGTGATGATTGGATCTTTTTTGAACCGAACAATCTGAATGTGAATTTTCCGCTTCACTGGCTGTTTAAACAGGAACTCGAGCACCGGATCGTTCTGACAAAGCTCCTGGGTTGGATCAACTTACGGTTGTTCAGCCTGAATTACAGCGTTCAGAAAGTATTCAACTATCTATTGTTTGGCGGTCTAGTACTGTCACTGGCATTTTTGAAGAATAAGCTAATCGGCAGGGGTAACTTCATCCTTTTTCCACTGTTTTTACTGTTCCTGTTGTCGCCGATCGCTTGGGAAAATCATCGCTGGGCACTTCAATCCGACTACCACTTTGCACTCCTGTTTGCTTGCTTGGCATTGTGTTATGTATCCCCAAGGGATATTACCCTTAAGTCCATAGGATTGTTTTGTGTTTTCTCTGGGTTGGCAATGTACTCACTTGCACCCGGGGTAGTGCTGACGTCTGTCTATCTTAGTTGCAGCGTGGTGTATCTTATTGCGAGGATTGCTGAGAGGACTGCTTATCCATCTTTGCGTAAGTTACTTGTATTTCAGATGCTGGTCATGGGCTTGATATTCTGCTTGTGGTTTTATGGTTATAAGAGTCCAACGGAGGCATGGCCTCACAAATATTTGTTTCCCTGGGAACCCGGCTATTGGAGTGATTTTCTGAATATGATCAGTTTCAGCTTTGGATTCCAGGATTATCATATAGTTCCAGGTCTTGTGTGTCTTTGCATTGTGTTAGTGCCGCTTGGTGTGCTGCTTGGAAGAAACGAAACACGATGGCAGAGCACTACCTGGTGCCTTATTGCCGCAACTGGAGGGATACTGGTCGTGTTTGCTGTTGTGACAATGGCGAGGTCAGATGTGAATTTATTTGGTGCCAAAACTTCCCGTTATGCGGAAGTCGGTTTCCTCATGATTCCCTTTATGGCGATCGCGTGGTGGCATGTCCTGCAGTCAAAGATTTTACGTGGAGTAGTGCTGTCACTTCTTTGGATATTCTGCTTCATCAGTTATTATGATGATTGGTCGTCTCAGGCATATCTGGAGACGAAACAGTATGATCTGCAGACGCTGGATTGTGCTGAAAATTATTATAGGGGAACTGGTAATGGTCAGTGTCGCGGTGAAACCTTTCCCAATCCTCAGGTTCTGGCCCGGGCTAAAGAACTGGGAGTTAATTTCACAAAACAATTTGTTCAATCGTACTTCAGGTGAATATCATAGCTATAAACTTCTGGTAACATGGTGTTTAGGCTAATTACCCAGGAACATTCTCTGAAATAATGACCAATAATAATGCCACAGTTTATCTTTCAATAATCACGTTATGTATCATCATCTATTTCAAGTGCCTCTTCTTTGGGATTACGAATTCTGATGACGAGGTGCTTATTGCCGGGAATCTGCCATTTTTGCACGACTTCTCCAATATCCTCAAGGTGTTCACAACGGATGCCTTTTACCTGCACAAAGAAATCGATCTTTACCGGCCGCTGCAGTCGCTGACCTACATCCTTGATGCACAGTGGGGTGGTGACACGATCTTTTTTGTCCACCTCACGAATCTCAAACTGCACATCCTTTCCTGTCTGACGGTGTATCACCTGCTTTTGCGGCTGGATTTCCGCCAAAAACTGGCCTTCACCGGTGCACTCATTTATGCGGTGCATTATCTGTTCATGACGGCAGTTGCCTGGATTCCCGCCAGGGGGGACCTGCTGCTGGCGCTTTGCACTTTTCTGGCATTGCTGGCACTGATAAAGTCACTTGAACAGCCAAACTGGGCCAACCTGCTGTTCCACCTCCTGTTTTTCACATTGGCATTGTTTGCCAAGGAGAATGGGCTTGTCCTGCCGCTTCTTTTCGCAGCCTATCTCTGGACTCACCGCAGAACTGTGCAGCTGACCAGAAAACACCTGCTTTTGCCGATATATTACTCAGTCGCCGGAATTCTCTACTGGCTGTTAAAAACTGCTGCCGTAGCTGACTCCAGTGCAGAGCGGGGGTGGGGCGCGTTCATGAAGAATCTGCACCACCTTCCAGAGATGGTAGCCAAATTCTACCTGCCGGTGAATATGTCCACGCTGCCTGCCTATAAGCTGTCGGCTACCCTGTGTGGAGTCCTTATCATTACCGTACTGCTGGTCCTGTTTCATTTCTGCAGGGATTTGCGGAAGAGGCAGGCCTTGTTCTATCCTTCATGGTTTCTCCTCTTCATTCTTCCCGGAATGACCTATTACCCCAATTTCTACTCATTTTCCAATGAACATGTGGACCACAGATCCTACCTGATCTGTTTCGGTCTGCTCCTGATCAATCTGTACGTTGTACAGCAATATGCCCTGGAAAAGAGCGGATATTTCAAAGTCGTCGTCGTTGTTGTTCTCGGCTATCTGGCTGCCTTCAATCTTATTCTCAGCGGCAGTTACCGAAATCCGGCGGAGTTTGCCCTGCGTGCAATAAACATGGAGTCCAAATCCGCCCTGGCGTACGCAAACTACGGCACAGAGAAATTCTTGCAGGGTGACGAACTGGAGGCGTTGCGCTATCTTAACCAGGCGTTGCGGATTGTCCGCAAGTTCATGCCCGCCCTGCACTATCGAGCCAGGATATATGTGAACCGGGGGATGTACCGGGAAGCCCTGGCCGACCTGGACACTATCTTTTCGGTCGACCCTGAATATGATGCCAGTGACTATACCCTCAGGGGTAAGATAAAGGCTGAACTGCAGGACTATACCGGAGCAGAGTCGGATTACGCCACGGCGTTGCGACTGGACCCGGGACTTGTTGACGCCAGGGTTGCCATTGGCCGTCTGCGTCATGTCCAGGGGAGAATGGCCGAAGCATGCACTGCCTGGAGCAGTGCGGCTGAACTGGGCAGCACTGCTGCTGATGAACTGTTCGGGAGATATTGCCGGTGATGCACTTGTCTGACGATCTGCATAACCGGGCCGTTATGACCGCGATCTCTGCCAGCACGGCCTCACGGCGAGAATATTTCCGTGCATTCTGCTGGATTGCCCTTTACCTGCTGCTGGTTGCTCTTATCCAGTGGTCGATCCCCTATCCGTTGGATGACGATACCGCCTATCATTTCTCCGTTGCCCGACTGATACGTGAATACGGGCTGCTGCGCAGTTTCCCCTGGACCCGCTTCAGTTGGCAGTTCGATCATTATGCCGACAAAGAGTTCCTCTTTCATCTCCTCTTTATCCCATTCACAGGACTCGGTTTCGAGGCGGCATCCAGGATCGTCGGCACAATCGGCGGCGTTACGGTTCTTGCAACGCTCTTTCTCATCCTGCGCTCAGAACAGGTCAGGTTTGCCGGAATATGGGCGCTTCTCCCGCTCGGGACGACGAATTTTCTCTACCGATTTTGCCAGGTCCGTCCCCATCTCTTCTCCATTGCACTTGCCATTCTACTGGTCTGGGCCATCTACCGTCGACGGCTGCTGATTCTGTTACTGGCGGCGCTGCTGTACCCGCTGTTTTATGTCGCGTTCTGGCAAATTCCGCTGCTCCTGCTGCTGGCTGCTGAAGGGGGCCGGCTGTGGTCAGGGGAAAGATTCCGCTGGCAACCGCCGCTGACACTTGCCGCCGGAATCACCGCCGGAGTCGTCCTCCATCCTCATACCTGGAACCTGATGCAGATCAACTGGATCCACATGACCGACATCCTCTTCCGCAATGCCTGGGGAAAGCATGTGGAGTTCAACATGGGAGAGGAGTTTGAGCCGTTTTCACCGTCTGAATGGCTGAGGTACATGACCGTCCCTGCCCTGGCGATGGCATTCGCCGTGAGGGACACCTGGCGGGTCAGGCGGGAGGACGGGCTCCTGTCTGCATGTGCCCTGGCCATGCTCATCTTCCTGCTGTTGACGCTGCGAACCAACCGGTTCCTCGAGTACTTTGTGCCGTTTGCGACTCTGTCCCTTGCCCTGGGTGCGGAGAGGAGAGGGAAAAGGTGGCTGCTGCCTGCATTCATTGCCCTATCAATCTGCTGGACGGTTCTGGCCAATTTCTCCCTGCTGCAATACATCACCTCGGCCCAGCCGAGGATCTGGCAGATGGACAAGAGGGTCGCACGTGCCATAAGTCGGGAGGTGCCGGCGGGGGGAGCGGTCTTTACCTGTGGCTGGGAGTATACAGGAACCTTGATGGTGGAGGTGCCGGACAGGAACTACATGGTGGCCCTTGATCCAACCCTGCTCTACAAACGTGACCCGATGCTCTACGACCTCTGGTACCGTACCATGAAGGATGCACCGTCAGCCTCGGCAGAGATTGTCCGTCGACGTTTTGCCAGCCGCTACGCCGTGTGCCTGGATCATCCGACTCTGCACCCCTTTTTCGAAGCCCTTGCCGCCGACAAAGGAACTCGGGTGCTGTACAGTGACGGCAAATGGGTGCTGTTCGATCTGGGAGCAGACATGGAGAGGAAACAATGACCGAAACTCCGGCTGCAGATAACCGGCTACCGGGGAAAAAACATGTACCGGACCTGCTCTTCGTCGCTCTGGTCATGGTTTTCGTGCTGCTCTCATTCTATTCGTCCAGGCAGGAATCGGTGACAAATGACGAGTTCCGTCATCTCTCTACCGGTGTCTACTACTGGCAGAGCGGTGACTATTCCTTTGACAGTGCGACCCCGCCGCTCTGGAAAATGGCCATGGCTTTGCCGGCCACTCTTGCTGGGGCGCATTCCGTTCGCTTCCGAGAAGTCCCTGACATGTTCAAAGGTTCGGAACCGTGGTTCGTGGCCACGGATTTTATGCGCGATAATGTTGCTGACTATACTGGATACCTGCAGTCCGCCCGTCTGGTTAATATTATGGCTGCTGTTGCCTGTCTTGTACTGCTCTACCTTCGCTGCCGCAGAAAATTCAACCCCAGTTCCGCTCTTTTCGGAACAACATGTCTAGCACTCTCGCCGACTTTTCTGGCTCACTCCCACTATGCCACCACTGATATCATTGCCACCCTGACCCTTATGTCAGTGATATTCATGATGGTTGACTACCTGCACAAGCCGGGACCGGGCCGTCTGGTCTGCGTAACCCTGGTCTTTGCCATTTCCCTTCTCTGCAAGTTTACTGTATTGCTTCTCTTGCCCCTGCTACTATTGCTGCCTTTGTCGGCTATCCTTGATCAAAACAGTGCGCATGGGTGCACCCGCCAAAAGTTGTTCACTGTACTGTCGAGCCTGGTTATGTCGCTGCTGATTGTGATGGCGACTTTGTTGCTGACAGTCAACATATTCTATGGTGTTAGAGGGACGGGAACCACCCTTGGACAGATGCGCCTGGAGAGCAGGGCACTGTCGGTATTGGGCCAGAGTCGTTTTGGAAGTATTGTCATCCCCCTTCCAAGGGCATTTGTAGAAGGATTAGACCGGCAGAAGGCTGATAGCGAATACGCTGAATTTCCCGCATACCTCATGGGGAGATGGTCCGTTGACGGATTTCGCAGTTACTATCTGGCGGCGTTCTGCATGAAAGAGTCTGTTCCCTTTCTCATCCTCTTTTTTGCGGCGCTGCTTGCAGTGGTCTGGCAGAAGGGGCGACCAATGAGCCGCAGCGAGTTGCTTCTGCTTGTCTATCTGCCATTAGCTCTGTTTCTCGTACTCAGCTTCATGAACAGGCTGAATGTAGGAGTGAGGTACGTATTGCCCGCGTACCCTATTTTCTGCCTATTCATCGCCAGGATGCATCACGTCGTCAGAAGGTGTCGTTATGTGCCGCTGGTG
>JBGQLM010000202.1:0-7143 GCA_041500085.1 Geobacteraceae bacterium | reverse complement strand
CTGCTGGCTTTACCGTCACTGACGACCAGTTGAACGACATAATCTCCCGGAAAATCAGGCGTAAACGTGGGCTTGACGACCGTTGCGCTTGACAGCGCCGCTTTGCTTCCAGTTGGCGTTGATTTGAAAGACCAGCTATAGGTCAATGTATCGCCATTTGCGTCAGTACTTCCGCTGCCGTCGAGGGTTACAGGGGTATTGATGACGACACTCTGCACTTTGCCTGCATTTGCCACCGGCGCTGTATTGTCAGCCGCTGCGGGAACGGTAGCGGCAGGAGTAGTCGAGGAAGTGCTGGTTGTACCGGCTTCGGGAAACCACTCAAAGTTGCCTCCGCAACCGGCAACGATTGACAACGCAATCGAAATAACAGCAGCTCTTACCAATGGTTTCAATACAATTCCCTCTACAGGCTATAACGTCTGAATACTCAGCTTCTCATTATACTCAACCTGCATAAAAAAATATGCAGAATTTATCATTCTCGATGCCATCTCAGGCGCAATAAAAAACGGCACAGAAATGATTTCATCCTGTGCCGTGAATGAAGCAAATTATATCCAGCAGCTATCTCGGTCCGTACGCCATCGCTTCAAGCCGCCGTATCCGCTCCTCCAGGGGCGGATGGGTCGAAAAGAGCGCCATCATTGCACTTCCTGACAGCGGATTTACGATAAACATATGGGCTGTAGCGGGGTTGGCAGCCATCGGGATCTGCTGGTTGGCCATCTCAAGCTTGCGCAGTGCTCCGGCAAGGTACAGAGGGTTGCCGGATATTTCCGCTCCGCCTGTATCTGCTCCGTACTCCCTGGAACGTGAGATCGCCATCTGGATCAGCATTGCGGCGATAGGTGCAAGGATCGCCATGAGGATGACGCCGAATATGCCTCCTCCTTCGTCATCGCTGTCCCTTCCTCCGAACATCGCTGCCCACTGGGCCATATGGGCAAGATAGGTGATTGCCCCGGCTATTGTCGCTGCTATGGAAGAGATCAGGATATCCCTGTTCCTGACATGGGTCAGTTCATGGGCCATGACCCCCATTAGCTCCTCGCGGGAAAGTATCCTCAGAATACCGGTAGTGGCCGCCACTGCAGCATGTTCAGGATTGCGACCGGTGGCAAAGGCATTAGGTGTATCTGACTCGATCAGGTAGACCTTGGGCATAGGCATTCCGGCCGAAATGGCAAGCTGGCGAACCATGCCGAAGAATTCGGGGTAATCCGCTTCAGAGACCTCCCTTGCTCCGTACATGGAAAGGACGATCTTGTCTGAGAACCAGTAGGATACCAGATTCATCACTCCCGCCATGACAAGGGCGAAGGTCATGCCTGATCTCCCGCCTATTGCGCCCCCTGCAATGATCAAGAGGCATGAGAGCAGTCCAAGCAAAAGTGTTGTTCGTAAGGCGTTCATATTATTGCTCCGCTTATATGATTCTATCAAAAATAAGCATCTTCCGGAAATTTTTCAAGGGACCTTACTGCGATCAGCAAATTTAGCGATGTTGCGAACCGCCCGTTCCAGGCAGTCGCGACTGTGCGCCTCGATAGTCCAGACTGCTTCGGGAGCATAGCGATCCAGAAGCCTGAAATAAAGCTCGAAATCGATCTCCCCCTCACCGACAGGAGCATGGTCGTCTCTTGTCCCGTTATTATCGTGAATATGGACTTCCGCAACATGGGAGCCAAGGGCTGCAAACCACTCTTCGAGCCCTATTCCTGGGGCATGAAACAGGTTCCAGTGACCAACGTCGAAACAGTGGCGAAGCCGTGGATGGCTGAATGACTCGATCAGTGCGAGAAGTGTGGACGGCTCTTCCTCAAAGATATTCTCAACGGCAATTGTGCAACCGACAGCTTCAGTCGCAGCCAGAACCTTGGTGAAACTCTCTATCGTATGCCCAAGCCATGAACTCTGCTTCTCTCCGTAACGCCACCGGTCATAACCGGGATGGAAGACCATCACTTTCGGCTTGAGGATAGCTGCGGCATCGCAGACCTGCTGAAAACGTCGACGAGATGCCTCACGAAGCAGACGCTCTTCCGAGCCGGGGTTCAGATCCATGAACGGCGCATGAATAGTGCAGGTTATCCCGGCATTTACCAAAGAAGCGGACACCGACTCGATCTGCTCGGGAAGAGTCGAATCCAGGACATCTCCGGAAAGAAATATCTCCGGATGGACACCCTTCTCAATCATGTAATCGAGATGAAGCTGAACCTGCGGAAATGGGACATGAGCATGGATTATTCTAGACACGAGGCTGCTCCGGCTTATGTTTTTTTATGGTATTTACTGCACAGTTCTCACAATTGACCAGCTCTTCGAGCTTTTGTATCGATGAAGGGTTCCCGAGGACAATCAGCGTATCGCTCGCTTCGATTTTGGAGTGGGAATCCGGATTGAAGACCATCTTTCCGTTCCACTTTTTAATGCCGACAATTATGGTCCCGGTCTCTTTGCGGAAACCTGAACTGATAAGGTTTTCGCCTACGAAAGCCGAACTTACCGGGATCTGGATCTCCTCCATCTGCAGCTCAAGGTGCTCTCTCCCCGTAGCAATCTCAATGAAATCTACGACGTTCGGGCGGAGGATCGCCTGAGCCATTCTGCCCCCTCCGATTACGTATGGAGAGACGACCTTGTTCGCACCTGCCCTCCGCAACTTAATCTCCGACCCTTCCTCTCCCGAACGCGCAAGAATGTAAAGATCGGGATTAAGACCTCTGGCGGTCAGGGTGATGTAGACATTTTCAGAATCGGATGTAACGACTGAAATCAGCCCTTTGGCTCTCTTTATCCCGGCGCGAAGAAGAATCTCATCCTCGGACGCATCCCCGCGAAGATGCAGATACTCTTCTTGATGCAGCTTTTCATGAACTTCCGGGTGCTTTTCAATAACCAGAAACGGGATCGGTTTTGCTGCAAACTCCTTGCAGATAAGCTGCCCAATGCGACCGAAACCGCAGATAATATAATGGCCCGTCAAAGAATCGATCCTCTTTTCCACTTTCTTCCTCCCGATAATTCTCTGGATCTGACCTTCAAACATGATCTGGGCAAGACTTCCCACGATATAACCGAGTACACTGACGCCAAAAACTATAAGGCAGATGGTAAATATCTTGCCATAGGAAGAGAGATCATGAACCTCCTTGAAGCCGACAGTACCGAGGGTAATGATGGTCATGTAAAGAGAGTCGAGCAGCGACCATCCCTCGATAGTCATATAGCCTGTGACACCGAGCGTAACAAGCGCCAGCAGAACCATCATCGATATTTTCAGATGCCTGATAGGATCCATTGCAGCCTCTTCAAAAAATCATTCAAACCCGCCACATTGATAGCAGGACAGTCAATGGGAAGATTACATCCCGAACACCTAAAATACAAGCATAGACCTGCTTCTGAAGCCAATATTTAGAATCGGCAAATGTCAATCTTGACTTACATTGTATACTGTATACAATAGGGCATCTTACTTCGGAGCAGCTGAATGAGAAAATCGATCGAAAAACACCTTACGTTACGGGAAAAGATCCTGGAGACAATCCGTGACGCAATTTCAAGCGGAGCACTTAAGCCCGGTGAAAGAGTTGCCGAGCCTGATCTTGCCGAAAGATTCGGGATCAGCAGAACTCCGATCCGTGAGGCATTCAGACAGCTCGAATCAGAGGGTTACCTGACCGTCATTCCACGAAAAGGCGCGGTTGTCATATCATTTTCCACAAAAGAAGTCGAGGAGTTCTACGCGATAAAGAGCATCCTTGAAGGCTATGCGGCCCACCGTGCCTGTAAGAACCTTTCTGAAAAAGAGATCGACAAGCTGGCCGCAATCAACGATAAATTGCGCCAACTTGCCGAGGGAGAGGATGTCAAGCACTTCTTCAAGATTCATAACGACTTTCACGAACTTTTCCGTAAAGCGGCAGATAACCAGAAACTGGACGAAATGATAAGCGGACTGGTGGAAAAATTTCAAAGGCTGCGTTACGCTTCTCTTTCAAAACCGGGACGGATGAAAATCTCTGTCCTCGAACATGCAAAAATCATCGAAGCATTCAGAGCGAGAGATGCGGAGCTTGCTGAGCAGCTTGTCCGCAAGAACGCCGAGTTCGGGGGCCGTGTTCTTACGGAAGGTGGCGAATACGGGATACCTCTGAGCGGGACCGATCAAATGGCCGCTTCGCAAGTGGATATCTGAGGCGGATCGTGTCCATTCTGAAGAAAATACCGAAGGTAGACCGGCTGATCGCCGACCCTCTTTTACATCCCCTGGCAGAAGAATATTCCAGACCGGCAGTCGTAAAAGCCGTCAGAACGGTACTCGATCAGATCAGAAATGAGATTCGCTCCGGCTCTTTTCGCGAGGCATCCCTCGAATCCGGAGAAATAGCTGCAAGGGTCGCATCAGAGCTGAAATGCGACGCATCCTTCTCGCTCCGAAGAGTCGTAAATGCGACCGGCATCGTCATTCATACCAATCTGGGACGCTCTCCATTACCCCCGGGCATCATAAAACCTTTGACCGATATTGCCTCCCACTACTCCACTCTCGAGTACGATACCCGAACCGGCGGCCGCGGCGAACGGTCATCACATGTGGAGCCGCTCATCTGTGAACTTACCGGAGCCGAGTCGGTACTGGTCGTCAACAACAATGCAGCCGCACTCCTCCTGGCGCTTTCATCCATTGCAAAAGGACGCGAAGTCATAGTTTCGCGCGGCGAACTGGTCGAGATCGGCGGATCATTCAGAATTCCCGATATAATGGCAGAGAGCGGCGTAATTCTTAGTGAAGTCGGAACTACCAACCGTACTCACCTGAAAGACTACAGGAACGCGCTCACCCAGAATACTGGCCTGCTTCTCAAGGTCAGTTGCAGCAACTTTGCCATGACCGGCTTTACTTCAGAGGTCGAAGTAACAGAGTTGGCTTCTCTGGGTAAAGAGTCCGGGCTTCCGGTACTGGTTGATGCCGGGAGCGGAGCGTTCATAGATCTTGGTCCGCTTCTGGGCTGCAACGAGACCACAGTTCAGAAATACCTGCAAAGTGGGGCTGACCTGGTCGTCTGCAGCGGAGACAAACTGCTTGGCGGCCCCCAGATCGGCATTATCGCCGGCCGCAGCAGCCTGCTTGAACCGATGAAAAAGCACCCCCTGCTTCGGGCGTTAAGAGTCGATAAAATGACCCTCTCGGCACTGGAGGGGGTATTGCGGATTTACCGGGACAAGCGAAGAGCGCTGCTGGAAATACCGACCCTCCGGATGCTCACCTTTTCAGAGGATGAGATGGCAGCCAGAGGGAAAAAGATTATCCGTCAATTAAGGCAGGTCACACCTGAGGGACTGAAGCTGACACTACTGGAAGGGAGTTCCATGGTGGGAGGCGGGGCACTGCCTCAACTTCAGCTCCCGACCAGACTCATCGCTTTGAAGAGCGATAAGCTGTCAGCCGGCGAAATCGAAGCTGCCCTGCGTTCTGCCTCCACCCCGGTGATCGGAAGGATCTCAAAAGGGGTTTTCCTGCTCGACGTCAGGACAATTGCCGACGACGACCTGCCTCTGCTTGCCTCTGCGCTCAAATCAACCTTCTAGAAAGATGTCAAAATAGCCGATCCCTGGAGAGAAATCGGCCATGAATAACTCGAAAGCAGAATGTGCTTTAGATGCTCACTGCATGTTCCGCCGCTCCAATCTCCATGAGGTACAGACGGGTGTCAACCGAGCACTCCTCACCAGACTTGGCGATCAATGCGATAACCTTGTCAAGTATCGCCTTTGCCCGGTCATTTTCCGTTTCCGTCCGCGGGTCGTTGCTCCGGGCGAATACCATAATCCTTATGTCCGAGCCGACATCACGGGAATTAGCCTGGGAAAATCCCAGCGAGATTTGCACCGGTTTGAGCCTCGCTACATTCCCTCCGGGCACCTCCATCGTTTCTGCGATGATGACCGGCAGTTCTTTGGTCAGCTCATCAAGGACACTGTTCTTGACGTTCGGTTTGTAAATGATCGATGCGTTCATTGCCTTAATCCTTTCTATTTTTTCCGAGTATTTTCGCCATGAAATTCACTGAAAATTGACTTGGTTTAACCCTACCATTGATTAAACAAAACACAAGGTCGCAGACAGGGAGTGAAGGATGTTTGAAAATTTAACTCCTGGTGATAAAGTGGCTTATAGTTTAACAACTGACACCGATTTAGCGGGATGAAGGAATTAATATGAAAAGTACGATCATCGTTGCTGCCATAATGGCGAATCTCTTTTTGATAAGCGGCCTTGCGATGGCCAGCGAACCCGCGACAAGCTATTATACGACAAGCGGTTCCGACCCGGTAACGAGAACTGATGATGCTTCAACGACAAATCCTCCCTGTCCAGAGGAGCTTCGCGTATACGGTGACTATTCAAAAGTTGCCGCTGACGCGCCATGCGGCGTACCGCAACGAATGGACCGCCTGTGGATATGTAATGACGGCACCGGCAACCAGGGCCTTGATATTGCTTATTTCCCGGCCGAACCCTGCAAATAGGGCTTTACGGGATTTTGGTACACAAAGAAAAAGGGGTTACAGATTCAATCTGTAACCCCTTGGTTCTTTTGGCTCCCCTTCGCGGAAGAAAGTGGGCAATGGGAAGAAAGTCTATTCTTGTAACGGTTTTCTGAACGGGGAAATCTTTACATCACTACTCGGATCAAAGGTCTTGATTGAGAACTGGCGACGTGAGTACAATCAACATCCGCCCGCACAGTTCACTGGGGTATCGTCTACCAGCACCACAAGTAATAGGATTTACCCGGCCATTTATGCCAAATTTGAGCATCAAGAATCTAAAGCCTGATACATTAAACGAGGGGAGGTCACCCCTCTTAGCGAACGTTGTGACGCAAATATGAAGATATCACAGAAGCAACAAGCTCATTCCCCTTTGGCGTATAGTGGAAAGCATCAATATAGATATATTGAAATGGCGAAGTCACAACAATTTCATTCAAATAATCATAAAGATTAATGTAGGGTAATTTAAGACTATTTAAAATAGTCTCAAATAAAGCAAATGTCTTATCATCATTAAAATAATCTTCTACCATTGGAGACAAAACAAATAACGGTTTTGAATTATATTCCCTG
>JBGQLM010000201.1:0-7179 GCA_041500085.1 Geobacteraceae bacterium | reverse complement strand
CGGGGATCTTTCACGGCTGCAAAGACCGCAGGCACCTCGGTTTCGTAGTAAGCTGCCAGGCCGCCAAAGATGGTGCGGCCGATATCGAGATAGCTGCGCGGCAGCGGCGGACGCAAATTGTCGCGAATCTGCCCCACCGCAACAGGTACTGCCTTGGCGTAAGCGATGTAGGCTCTCATCCTCTTTTCCAGCGACGCATAAGGGCGGTTCAGGTAGACGTTCGGGTCGAGTGCACCCTCATAAAAGTAGGGATTCCTGTACGGCCACTGCGCCGAATCGAGCCAGAACAGATGGCGATCGACGACAGCCAGCAGATACTCCCGCTCAAAACGCTGGCGGTCATCGAGAATAGCCGAATCGAAGGCCAGCGCCTTGTCCCGCTGGGCGCGCAGCCGCGCTACTTCACTCTGCAGGCCGGCACGACTCCAGTCGGGCAACTTGCCGTCATATTCGTGGCGACCGGCGCGTACCGCTTTATCCGGATGAGCAGCAAAGTATGAATTGATGAATGCCTCGACAAAGGCGTTCCATTGACCGGATGTGGCAGGCAGAGATGCGGCTTGGCCCGCCGCTCCGGGAAAAAGCAATAAGGCGGCAAGGAGTGGAATCAGTTTTGTTACGGTTTGTACGCACTTCATCAGTATCCCTCCCGTCAATTACTGGACCGTGGCGATAGTGCCGTGGCCCCCGGCGATAGTCGTCACCGTGAGGTTAAACCTGGTAAACGTCTGCTGCAGCGAAGCCGGGATGCTGGCGGCAGCGACCGTCGCTCCTGCGGGGCTCAAGAGATCGCTCACGAACAGGAGCCCTTCCGCAGGGACGAAGGGGACGACCATGTCCTCCGCGTGGGTCTGATTCAGCACCGAGTAAACAGCTATTGCTCCTCCCGACAGCTGGAGCCCCCCGCCCGAGGGAACAGCCAGAACCTCCACTTGGCGGGGCTTGTTCTGGAGGAGATCGGGGAACACCGTATGGGGCGCGGCGAGGATCGCCTCGAAATGGGCACGGCTCGCCTCTCCCACCACTACTGTCGCCCCCTCGGCAGCGTAGGCCCGCACGCCGCCGCCATGATCGATGTGGAAATGAGTGGCAATCACATAACGGATCGGCTTCCCGGGGAAGCGCGTCTTGATCTGCGCGATCACGGCCTGGGAGCGCGATTCGTAGAGAGCCGGTTCAACGACAACCAGGTGGTCCGCCCGCTCCACGATCAGGCTGTTGTGCGTGCCGCCGCTAACGAAGAAGACCCCCGAACCCGGCCGCGTCTCGGTTACAACCACCGAGAGACCCTGGTCGGTGAAACTCGGGATGCCTATGGCCTGGCGCCTCAGGAACCACTCGGCCATCCGCTCGCCCCGCGCGGCAGACGCCGCATCCGCGGGTATGCGTAGCTCCGCAGGGATGGTGAACAGGCCGACGTCAACAGCGACATCGTTCTCGACCTTGGTTCGCACCTCGTTCTGGAGGGTGATCGTCCGGCCCAGTCCGGTCAGGCGCTGGCTCAGGCGAAACGGCGTCATGACCGGGCCCTGTTGCCGCCAGTCCGAGTAAAGAACTTCGTGAAGCGTGTCGCCGTAGTAAGGGTCGTCCTCCATGGTGTCTGCCTTGGCCGGCAGGGAAGTGTCCGGGGCGATGAAGAGCCGGATGGGGCGCGGCTGCTCCCGGATCAGGGCTAGCACATGGTACGTCTGCCCTTCGAATGTCTCGTCCGGGCGGACTTCAACCCCGGCAGGGTCGGCCAGGGCCGACCGCATGAGGACCAGGGGGGAGGTGAGCCGGTTCAGCTTGCGGACCGTGGCTACCCGGACCGACGGCATGGCCGAGGGGGTTGGCCCCGACCCGTCCGTCCCCGTCACCAGCCCCTGGTCCCGGTCGACCACTTCCGTGTAGGTCTGTGACGTGACCGAGGGGTAGCTGATGTCGCGCGACCAGTCGTAGCGGAGCCGGTCGGCCGCCAGGTCATGGCTGAGAGTGTAGTTGAAGGTGGAAACCTGCCGCGGATCGTCTCCGGGCTGAAGGGTCTGCTCGGGCTCGAACCAGGTGCCCGAGGCGACTACCTTCTGGTTCTGCGCAGCCTGTAACGCCGTGCTCCCCCCCATGGCCTGGGCGGTCTTGTCCACTATGTTCGGCCCGCCTTTGCTGCTGCAGGCGGCGATGGCCAGAGTAACTAAAACAAGAAACAGTCTGTTGAGTCTCATCAGATCCTCCTTTTGGTTGAACTCACACCTCTGAAATGGATGATGAAATCCCCTTTTCTATAATTATACTGCGCAACAGGATCGATTGCACCGTGCTCGGCACAATGACCCTCGGCAGTTGGATGCTGCCGTAGAGAGTGCTTTGGGCCTACTTCGTCGCAATTCTTAGTGAAATTGAGCGGCCAAAGTCGATATTGTCTGAGCCCGCAGGGCGAGTCTATCGACTTTAGCGAAATGAACTTAGAATTGCAGAAATAGGGCCATCACACGAACGAAGGCAATATTCAACTGCCGAATGTTACTCCCGGTCAGAGGGAACAAACTCTTTCAGCATGCTGCGCAGTGCCGGATCGTTACGGGAGACCGGGGGGAAATAGGTCCCCGCAAGCTCGCGCTGCCACCAGCAGCCGGTCCTCTTGTGTTCTTCCGGGGTGGTGAAATGGTAACGGTAGTGCAGTGCCCGCACATAGCTCGGCGGGGTGTCCGGAAACGGGTTGCTCCTGAGGAGGGAGATGGTCGGAGCATCGCCCTCAAGCATTTTCGCCAGCAGGTGAATGAACCAGGGGTCGTAATATGGTGAAGGCATGGCAGCGAACCACATGAGCCAGTCGAGGCGCAGGTGGTACGGGGCGATCTGCGGCGGCATCCCGCAGGGGTCACCCGGCTTCCCCTTGAACCCGTATTCCCGCCAGCGCGTTGTTGCCGTGACGACTGTCTCGTCCGTCCCCTCCAGGACGATCTCGTAGCGTTCGCGGGTGATGCTGCCGAAGGCTCCGTAGGTGTTGACCAGGTGGTAGGGATTGTAGTTGGTGTTCATTATCTGATAGCGGGAAAAGAGGTTGAGTATCGGCTTGACGCTCAGCAGCGCCACCAGCAGCGCCGCCCCCCAGATCATCCCCTGATTGAACTGGGTCTGAGGCTCCAACGGCGGCGGGCCGAACGGCAGGAGCCTGCCCAGCAGCGCGTCGTCGAAGGTGCTGAAGGCAAGGACGAGGGTAAAGAGGCTCAGCCACGAGAAATTACCGCTCACCAGCAGCGCCCCCTGGAACAGGACGACCGTGATACCGGCAATGGCGCTCGCCGGTTGCGGCGCGAAGTAGCAGAACGGCGCCACCACTTCCACCAGGTGATTGAAGAGGACCCCCCCCTTGTGCATCCAGCCGGGTAGCCAATGGAAATACCAGCTCAAGGGGTTGGGCATCGGCTGGGTCTCGAAATGGTAATCGAGACAGGTGAGGTCCTGCCAGCAGGGGTCGCCGCGCAGCTTGATCATGCCGGCGCCGAATATTACCCGGAACAGCACCCAGCGGAACAGCCAGATCGGCACGGCACTCGGTTCGACATGCGCCGCACCCAGAAATATGGCCAGGAAACCGCTCTCCAGGAGGAGGGATTCCCAGCCGAAGGCGTAAAAGGTCTGGCCGATATTGACAAAGGAGAGGTAGATCACCCAGAGGAGCGCCCAGACAGTCATGGAGACCCACGTTCCGTAGCGTTCGGACAGGCCGGTCGTGGCAAGAACCGCAAGCATCACCCCGCACCAGCCGAAGAAGGCGAAAGCCCCATCCTTCGGAAAGAGGAAAAAGATGCTGGGCGATTCCCGGAAGGTGGCCACCTGTATAAAGCGGGATACGGGCAGGAGTCCCTTTTCACCGCAGAGCGGGCGGAACTGGTTCACCACGACGAGAAAGGCAACAAGATAAATGAAGCCAATGCCCCTTTGCAGCAGCAGCCGCGTCAGCCAGTATCCGCTATTGGAATCCATTGGAGTGCAACCCCCTTTCCTCTACCGAGCAGCTATGGCAAGTATAACAGGAGAGTGGCGGAACGAAATGGCCACAAGGAGAATCAGCTGCGATTGGTTGAAAAGTTCAGTTAGATGTAAGGAGTGATTATTTTAGTCCCCCTCCTTCCCACCCCCAGCCCCTCCTAAAATGAGGAGGGGAGGCTCGACTTTTGAAAATTCTCGGGCAGACTTATAATAGATATTAGGAGGAGTAAAAAAATGCCTGATACACCCGCTTATCCCCTGCAGATTTTTTACGACGGCGCCTGTTCGGTCTGTGCCGCAGAGATTGATGTCTACCGGCACAAGGGACAGGATGACCGCCTTCAGTTCATCGACATCAGCACCCCGGATTTCGATCCGGCGCCCTACGGCATCTCCTTGGACGAATTCATGTACGAGTTGCACGCCATCGACCGGGAAAACCATGTCTACCGGGGAGTAGAGGCGTTCTCGGCAATCTGGCAGGCCTTCCCGCCCTTGACCCTGTACGGGCTGCTCGGCGCGCTGGTCATGTTCCCCGGAGTCAATCCTCTGGCAAGGCTTGGCTACTGGAGTTTTGCCCGGATCAGGAAATTCCTGCCGAAAAACTACGATGCCTGCAGGGACGGAACCTGCGGAATCGGCAGAGACAAACCTCCAAAATGAGCATTGCTCTTCCATCGCACCTGCTGCCATGGCTGTTTCCGAAACTTCTGGGAGGTGTCTATTTTCTGGCATTCTCCTCCCTCCTGATCCAGATCCAGGGCCTGTTCGGCTCGCAAGGCATCCTGCCCATCCGCTCGTACCTGACCGATCTGAGACAGGGATTTGGGCGCAGGGCCTTTCGTCTCTGCCCTACCCTGTTCTGGCTCGGCAGCAGCGACCGGGTGCTTTCGGGGTGTGCACTCCTGGGGATGGCCCTGTCACTGCTGCTCATCGCCGGCGCTCCGGCAATCCCTCTTCTTCTGCTATTGTGGCTGCTCTACCTTTCCTTTGCCGCCGCAGGTCAGGAGTTTCTCTCCTACCAGTGGGACGCCCTGCTCGTGGAAGTCGGCTTCATGACCATCTTTCTGCCGCTGGCAGACCCTGCGCCGCCGCTGGTGGTGTTCGCCTACTGCTTCTTCCTGTTTCGTTTCATGTTTTCCGCAGGGGTAGTCAAGCTCCGGAGCGGCGATCCGGTCTGGCGCAATCTGACCGCCCTGAGGTATCATTACGAGACCCAGCCGCTCCCCAACCGCATCGGCTGGTACGCCCACCAGCTGCCCCCCTGGGTACAGAAGTTCTCCACGCTCGGGACTTTCTTTTTCGAACTCGCCGTGCCGTTTCTGGTCCTGGGACCGGCGCCGGCCCGGCTGGCCGGTGTTCTGCTGCTGCTCTTTTTTCAGCTGCTGATCTTCGCCACCGGCAACTACGGTTTTTTCAACATCCTCACCGTGATCCTGCTGGTGCCACTCCTCGATGACCGGCAGCTCCGCTTCCTCGGCGACCATCTTTCCGCTCCTCCGGTGAGTAGTGAACCTGCCCGGCTCGTTGTCAGCTTCATTTTTGTGCTTTTCCTGATCCTGAATCTCTGCCAGCTGGTCAGGCTCTTTTACCGGCCAGCCCCGATCAAACACCTGCTCGCAGCACTTTCTCCCTTCATGATTTCGAATGCCTACGGGCTGTTCGCGGTAATGACCACCAACCGCTTCGAATTCGTCATCGAAGGGAGCAACGACGGGGAGAATTGGCAACCGTACGAGTTTCGCTGGAAACCGGGCGATCCGCAGTACCCCCCGCGCCAGGCGGCCCCGCACCAGCCAAGGCTCGACTGGCAGATGTGGTTTGCCGCCCTCAATCCCCGCGTCATCGAGCCGTGGCTCGAAAACCTGGTCCTGCGCCTTCTGGAAGGATCAAAGCCGGTCCTGGGACTGCTCAAACACAACCCCTTTCCCGATGCACCGCCGCAGCAGATCCGGCTGACGGTCTACCGCTACCACTTCAGCACTCTCGGGGTCAGACGCAGCGAAGGAGTCTGGTGGGAGCGGACCCTGCTCGGCCGGTTTCCGCCCATGGCGCTGGAGGATGAAAGCCGATAGCGGCCGGGCCGGATTGCTTTCGGCTGATATCGCGGTACGATTCACTGAGGGTAAAGTGAACATGGACAGAGAAGAATGCAGTTGTTGCAATAGAGATGCTGAGACGACGTGCCAGATGTACGGCAGCGGCATGCCCCTCCCTTACTGGTGCGAAACCTGTCAGAGGATGGTGCCGGAAAAGCGCTGTCCTTGCTGCGGACTGAAAACTCGTAAAGTTCGCCAATCAGCTCAAAATGCTGACAACTGAAAGGGAGGGACAAACCTGTGCAAACCTTGCTACGTGCTCTGATCACGATCATGCTCAGCCTCACATTGTGCTCCGGCTGCAGCAGCGCGCCGCTCAGGCCGGCCGAGATCAAGCTGCCACCGGGATTCACTCTTTCCGTCTACACCGCCAGCGTGCCGGGCGCCCGTTCCATGGCCCTCGGCGCCAAAGGCACCCTGTTTGTCGGGTCCCGTGACGGAGGAAAAGTCTATGCCGTAATCGACCGTAATGGCGACAACAAAGCCGGCGAGGTCATCACCATTGCGAGCGGTCTGAATTCGCCCAACGGCGTGGCCTTCCGCGACGGCTCCCTGTATGTGGCCGAAATCAGCCGGGTGCTGCGTTACGACAACATCGAGGAACGGCTGAAAAATCCCCCCCGTCCGGTAACGATCAATGATTCTTTTCCGGACAAGAGCCACCACGGCTGGAAGTTCATCCGCTTCGGTCCGGACGGCAAACTCTATGTTCCGGTGGGAGCCCCCTGCAATGTCTGCGACGAGAAGGACCCGCGCTTCGCCTCGATCATGCGCATGGAGCCGGACGGCAGCCATCTGGAGATCTTTGCCCGCGGAGTACGCAACACGGTCGGCTTCGACTGGCATCCCCGAACCGGGGAACTCTGGTTCACTGACAACGGCCGCGACTGGCTGGGAGACGACCTGCCTCCGGATGAACTGAATCGCGCGCCACGGGCCGGACTCCATTTCGGATTTCCCTATTGGCACGGCCGCGACCTCCCCGATCCGGAATTCGGCAAGAAGCGCAGCAGGGAGGAGTTCGTCCCGCCGGAAATGGAACTCGGCCCCCATGTGGCCTCCCTAGGCATGCGTTTCTATACCGGCGCCATGTTCCCGGAAAGCTACCGCG
>JBGQLM010000200.1:0-7227 GCA_041500085.1 Geobacteraceae bacterium | reverse complement strand
CCTCTATGCCGTGCTCGTCATCCTCACCATACTCCCCCATGACGTTAGTCAGGAGTTGTGGTGCAAGGTGTTCATAGAACACGGAGGTAGAGTATTTCATGCCAGTCCGGGGCTTTACTTCAAAATATGCCGATTTTCCCTCTCCGCCGGCTTTTAATTGATAATTGATTTGCTGCTCTATGCCGGTCATGTCAAACCATCTGGCAACATAGGCCCGCCATGATTCGTTTGTCTTCTCCCGTGCGCTTGTGGGAAAGCGACCCGGCATGATCTGCAGCCTGTCTGCAAATTCCTTATCAGTAATAAGCTCTATATGGCCGGGTTTCTGGATGCTCCCCTTGTGCAAAGGGCAATCTTCAAATGTGCCGTAGTATGAATAGAAAGTGTAGGACTCATTCTCTCCAGAGCGACCATAAACACCGAAGACCATCTGCTGTCCCTGGGGTGCATCACTGAACATATCGAATGCAGCGGCGCTCTCGGTATCCATAGTCATCTGAACTCTAAGGTGAGTGTAGCGGCCGGTACTTTTCGGCGCAAAGTGTATCGAGCGAATCTCAGAGATCTTCCTGCCGTTACCGGCGAGGCAGCAGAGAATCGTTGTCACGATAGTTGTTTTACCGCGACCATTTGGCATGTTTATGACCGAATGGAGCCCCATCAGCTCGAATATCTGATGTGGCCAAGTGGGTTGCCACGGGTCACGACGGGTGGCGTTCATGAAATTGCTGACCTCTATGCGGTTAATTACTGGCATGAGAATCACCCTCGCTAATTTCTACTGGTAGCGGTGCTCCGGTCAGCAGCATTACAGAGCGCGGCATGATATTATCCTTACCTGTTGGCGGCATAAGGTAGGCCAATTCTCGCTCCGCGATCATGGCCATATCCACGGCAGCAGCCAAGGTCTGCCTGTACTCCCCGGGGACACGGGTTTCCTCTATTACACCAGCCTGCTCCATGGTCCTCAGGAACCTCTTCACCCATGTCTTGATTTGAGTCCGCCCCTTCCATAGGACATCATACATTACTCCCGCCTCGTCCTCTGGGCGGCCCCTATTGCCCATTGTCTCGATGCCCTCGTTAACTACCTTGACAAAATTGTCTGTAAGAACAAGGGCGCGATCGTAGCGACTCACTTGGGAAGGTTGCCTTGATATTTTCTCGTAAAAAAACCACTGAAGATTGAGCCAGAGCCTGGCAAACCAAAATATGGTGTCGACCCGGCTGTTTTCAAGCGAATCCTCACCGCGCTCCTTGCGTTTGTCCCGCATCCCTTCAATGAACCAGCGTTGATCGAAATATGCGGCCGGATCTGTGCCCCGTTTTCGGATCAATATGTAGAATTTGTTCGAGCCTGAAGGTTTGGGAGGTATACCGATGTCAAGGCCGTCAATGATGTGAAGTGAAAGCCCTTGAGCATTCAAGAAATCCTCAAAATCCAGTAATTGGCTTGAGCTGCAATTCGAAAGGATCCTGGCAGCATCGATCTCATCTTTATGTGGGGCACGGTCTTGAGGATTATCCGTAATCGTACGGTGGTTAAGGAGCACAGAAAATACTAAGCCGCTTTCTGATGGCGTCATGGGTTACTCTCCTATGAATATAAGCGGATCACTCGCAATGACCACTGCCTTATCGATGTTTTGCGTTGTTTCTCTTCCGGTGAAACCAACGATTAGTTTGGCGCCCCAAGCGCCTGCCCCATCTACTGCCTCTGGTGTTGTGTAAATACCTATGAAATCGAGCGGTGATTCTCCTGGGTGGAGCTCAAAATCCATTGATACAAGCAATTCACTGAAAGGGAGTGGACCGCTTTCCAGTCTTGCATAGAGCCTTTCCCGATTACGTTCGACAAAAGCATAGAAACGTTTAATCACTACATCCTTTTTATTCGTAAAGTTAAAAATGTTCGGTGCCGGCTCATTGCCATTTGCGCGATCCATCAATTCATAGAAATCGATCTCGCCTGGCAAGATGGATGGATGAAACCACTGTATCGAGAAATGCGGGAAGATGATGCTGGCCATGAACTTTTCAAGTTGATCAGCGCTTTGGGCGTCACATGCAGCAACCAAATGGTCGGCGATTTCCAGAAATTTATAACTGGTGACTTCTACATCTCTTCGTTGTTGCGCGATGGAAAGGAAATCGATGAATCTACGCGAAACCGACTCAATTATTTTGAGAAGGACCTCCAGCTCGGCCTGGATGTTTCCCAATCCGATTTCTGCCTTTTCTTTCTCTCGCCATTCTTCAAATAGATCATACGTGCGGACGTCAAAAGCGATCTTCATTGCCTCTTGAACGGTTTCTTTGGCGTTCTGGAGCATCTCTCCAATACCTTTGCCATCAGCAATCAACGTATCGCACTGCTCCTTACGTGTAGGTAGTTCTATCAGGTCGGTCAGCATGGCGCTTTTTGATGCTAGCTCAAGTGAAATGCTTCTGCATAAAGGGGGTAGGTCGTAAAATTTCCCGTAGCGAAGGGCAGTGATAAGTTTTGTGGTGTCAGCATCGTTGTAAAGCCAAGCTCGTTCTTCATCGCAGATTCGCAAGAAAAGTCTGCCGTTTTCGGTCATTTTAATCTGGGCATGGCTATCAGCAAAAAGTATCAGGTTTGTTGTTTGGCGAGTGCTGCGGTACTCAAATTGTCGAGCATTGTTGGGGACTGCAAAGCGAATTTCACGCTCATGGGCAATCAGTTCGAGAATAAAGTCAAGTTCCTCACGTAAAACGTCTGCAACTTGCTCATTGATATGTAAGTGTAATTCTTCGACGGTGACAAACCCAAATCCACGCTCCATTTCGATCTCTCTTAAGATTTCGAGAGTTAGTAAAGCAATTCCAAGGTTTCTTCCAGCTCCGTCAGGAACAATAGGCGAATAAGCACCGGAGTCTTCTCTCCGGCTTTGATGAAGGTCAATCAGACGTGAAGTTGCAGCAAGTAGGCTGACTGCCGGTGGTAGGGAGAATGGCATAGACATGGATTATCCTCTGTGCTGACTATTGGAGAAAGATGAGTTTGAAGACTACTTTCTGGTAACTCAACCGTTACAATTCCTCTTTCACCTCCGCCGCTTTCTCCTGAAGATACTTCAACGTCTCACCCTTGCTATTCTTCCACTCAATCCTGCCATTTGCTGTCCTTCCAAGAACAACACCCGCTGCAGTCGACGGAGAGTTGAAAAAATAGTCCTGTGTAAAGACAAGAGCATCTCCTGTATCTGCAAGAACTCCTGTTTCCATCAATTCACGTCTAAGTACGGACATATAATGATGAATTGAAGGAACTTCTGTCTTTACAGCCTGCGATCCTTCTTGGACGATGAATCCTTCAGGAGACTCGTAGCCAGTGACCTTTATGCCTTTGGACTCAATCGTCAAAATCTGCTGTTTCTTGACCTTCCCAGGACCAACTTTTTGGAATGCACTAAGTCCCAGTAGAGGAAAAATACTCAACATATCCTCCAGGAAACTTTCAACATCAGCAATCTCAGCCTCCGACAGCGACGGTTTTTGAGGTTCATTGAGATTGTCAAAAAATGAACGCTTCGCTTCCCGTGCGATGCGAACCAGTTGCGCTTCCAGATGTTGAACATGAGCCTTGTTTATGGATCGGTCTTTTGAAACGAAAAATACGCACCATGTCCAGAAGTCCTTTTTTGAAAAATGCTGCTCAAGATGGGATTTTACTGGATCGCCTTCACCAATGTAGATTTTAGGTAATTCTCCATCTTCTGAAGGCCCAACGAGGACATAAACACCGGTTTCTTGAAATTCTTCTCTTTTCTTTATGTCGGAGAATAACGACCTGGGAAACACAATTCCACGTCCGGTCCAATTTGACTTATCAACTATCCTCAGACCATCCGGCTGGCCATGAGGAAGAAATATTTTGAGCGAGAACGGACGTAACCCTGAATGCATGAATGCCTCCGGTTGTAAATGCATAAAGATAAAACAGCTCTCCGCAGAGGTCTAACCAACCTCATCAAAGATTCGGCTCAAATAACTCCGACCATCCTTGAGAGCGGCTGAGACGTGGCCCAGTTCGTTACTTACGTGCCAGTCAAGGCGAAGCACTCCACGGTTAATCATGACCTCTGCCAACTCCATTTCCTTGTCAGTGGGAGATGCTCCTTTCCATTTGCCGAGCGGCGACTTATCCCGAAGAAGAATAAAGGAATGCACGCGCCATACTCGTTTTGTCTGCTTTTCGAGATTTCGAGCCAATTCGGCCAACTGTCCACTGGTAGCCACTCTCACCTTATCGTTCATACCGTCAGGACCGTTTAAGCCGAGATCATCTTCCTTAACAATTCCCGTCTGCCCCTTTGGATCGAACAAAGCCATCGTGGTCTTATTGGCCTTCTCGTCAACGATCCAAAGGACAAAGTCAGGGTAGAAAACACGGGTTTCGCCTTCAAGATAGAGGCCGATGGAACGCAGCGATTCGACATTTCGCATCAGGTAAAATTCCCGGTGGTCGCGGGAGTAAACTCTGTCAATGTATTCCACTATGTCCCGGAAGAATTTTTTCTCACCCCTGTTGAGCTTGTCAGGTGAGATACCTATTCTCCGTATCTTGCTGGTATTGACTATTTTCTTCGTCTGATGATCCAGTTCCGGGTCATATTCGCCGAGTATGGGCTCATAAATGTGATAATGAGCCTGTTCCTCCTTGAAGCACAGCACCAGCTGTTGCTGCAACTCCACGTTTTGTTCAAACGCGCGCCGCTCATCATCCTTGTCAAACTCATAGGTTAAAGAATAACGGTCAATGAAATCTCCAGGTTGGCCGGCCACGCTTTGCCGAACGGTTTCATAGCGGTACTGGCGCTTGTCGATATCGTAACGTACCTTGTGAAAAACTTTTTCCAGCATATCGCGCTGGACCTCATCCAACAGCCGCTCCACAACCTCCCAACTCCGGTCAGCAAGGTCGTGGTCGTAAATCACTTCCCGCACCACAGACAGCATGTCCTTAAATGTCAACCGTCGCTGCTTGTCCCCTTCCAAAATGTAGAGCTGCACCCTTTGTTGACGACTCCAGGTCAGCAGACGTTGCTGGAGCGAATCGGCGGACAAAAAGGTTGAATCCGTCGTCATACAAGCTATCAGTGATTGAATTAGATTGTGGCCGGATCGTGATTTGTCTGTGCGGTAATCGAAGCTGAAGCTCAGATTCGGCAACTTCTCCCCGGTTACATTCCCGTCTTTGACATGCTCCCAGTGCCAGTCATGGTTGTCGTCGAGGGTAATCCGCAGCGACGCATCAAATTCGGACCGGCCAACCTTGAAAGCGTGCAGCTTCGGTTGATACTGTTCGAAAGGAACATTCTTTTTGCCAACTTTCACCACACTGGGATTGACTTCCATGGTGAACGGCCCGGCAACGGATGGCAGATCCTGCTCCAGGGCCTTCAGGAAAGTTTCCAGCCACGAGCGATTAAGGCTGTAGACATTCAGAGTCTCAAGGCGACGGAGCTGATTTTCCGGTGTATTGCCACTAACCAGGTCAATGTAATCGGTGCAATGCTCTATATTTTGCCGTTTGCCGTCAGCCCGCAAACCTTTCAGACGCACACCTCGGCCGAATATCTGGATGATCTTGTTTCCCTTGGTAGACCCCAGATTAATCAAGCCGATTATGGAAACCCGGAAGCAGTTCCATCCCTCGGCAAACTTACGGCTTCCCACCAGCACATTAATCGGCGATGCAGGATCATCGATGGCAGCAAAGTGATATCGTGGGTTGACGATATTGGCCTTGGTCAGGGTGATTTGTGATTCGCCATTGGCATTGTGAAGTTGTGGATGCTCGTCACAGTCATTGAAGAATTTATCGCCGTTACCGACGTTAATCACTCCCCAATACTGGCCATCACCAAAGGAAAGCCAGATTTCATCCTGAACAGAAGGGGAACGGGTGAGTGTAAGCTTTCCTGAATGCTGACCATTAAAAACTGGCTGATAGTGCGCCCTTTCCACCAAACTCAGGTTGGCCAGCCAGACCACGAATTTGCGGATGTCCGAAACTTCGTCCTTATCACTCCCCTCTTTCTTCGGATCTTCAACAGTATTGCCCATGAAAGCCAGCAGCGGTTTATCGGGAAAGCGTCCGGTAAAGGGTAGCTCTCCTGTACCCCGTACATTGCTCACCGTCAGATGCTCATGGGCAGTCAGCTTTTCGGTTAAAGTGTCAAAGGTTGCGTTAAAGAAATCAGCTTCACTCTTACCTTGATCGGCAAAACGGTCATCAGCAAGGCTCTGCAAGGCGTAATCCTTGCCATAGCCGTCCTTGAAGAAGCGATAGTAATTGTAGTCATAGACGATCTGTTCTTCATACTCGCGCACGTGTTGTTCGGCGATACCGTGGTAGGTGGCTGAATACTCGAACAGAAAACTGTTTTCCGGTTTAAGGAGGTCGTGGCGCAACTTTTTGAAAGCACCGATATCCCCGCTACCGCTCGCCAGTCCGATATGACCCTCGTCCACTAGTACCAGGCGGAACAGCCGCGTGCTGTCTGGCATATTGAAAAAGCCAGCTTCCCGGTTAAGCAGTGCGCCGGTAGTGGCCACGGTCAGCTTGATACGGTTGTTGTATAGACGGTTCAACTGCCGCACTACCTCGCCCAGCTCACGCTCATGCTGCTCGATAAGGTTCACCCCTGGCGTAGTGAGAATGAGCTGCAATTCGTCAAAAGCCTGAGCACCGCCAATGTGATCGATGTATTGCAGAATATTCAGATGCATCAACAGCGTCTTACCGCTGCCAGTCGCCATCCAGTAAACCAGCGCCTTCTGGTCCCCATAGCCTTTGCCTGCCCGTTTCTGTGAGAGAACGTGCTCGGTAAAGTAAAGGGCCAAGGTCTGGTAATAACGGAGGGTAAAGGGTTTGGAGAGAAGCCGGTTATAATCAGCCAGCCAGCCCTGTATCTTGCGCCCCACCGGTTTTGGCAGGCCGCTGTGTTGGCTGGAGGCAAATGCCTCTACCTGCTTCTGGTAGTCGCTGTCGTGCCCTTCGGCGCGCAGCGCAAACTCTCCCAGCAGTTCGCGCTTGATGCGGTTGTAGAGCTTCAGTTCCATTGCGCCCCCCGCATGAAATCAGCGGCGGTGATCAGGATAGTTTCAATAGTCAGCTTACGCAGATCGGCATCGTGATTGACTTCCAATTTTTGAATCAGGTTGACACCGTGTTCATTGAGATACTTTGCCAGAATG
>JBGQLM010000199.1:0-7227 GCA_041500085.1 Geobacteraceae bacterium | reverse complement strand
CCATTGAGATAAGCCTCCAGAATAAGCTGCTGAACAACCTTCTGCCCCAGCCATACTCCTCCTGATGCAACGACATGCAACGCCTCGGCAAGGCGTTCCGGAGAGATATAGGTGTTGGCGTATCCGACAATACCCAGCTTGAGGAATGCAAGTCCCTCTTCATGGTCTGGCTGATCGGATAGAAGGAAGAGTCTGCTGGAAGGGGCCAGTCTGGCGATTTCAGAGCAGATAGCGTTGTCTATCATCGGACGATGCAGCATGATCAGATCAAATGCACCGGTTGCGGCACGGTTCTTCAACTCTCCCACGGTGCCGGCCTGTTGCAGCTGGTTCCCTTCGGCAAGCAGGGTGTGCCATCGTTCAAGAACGGAGCTGTTTGCGCTTCCCAATAGTATCAGCATGAGATCACCTTTCTCGCAAGGCCATGTATTTTGCTTTTAGAACCGGCTTTAACAGATATGATAATATCGTTTTTTTACCGGTCAGGATGTCAACCGTGGCAACCATCCCCGGAATAATGGGCAGTGGATTCTCCTTGTTTCCGATGTAATTTTTGTCCGTCCGTAACGTCACGAGATAGTAGCTTTCTTTCTTTTCATCGGTGATGCTGTCGGCGCCTATCTGCTCAAGTTTGGCGTCCAGACCGCCATAGATGGTGTAATCATATGCGCTGAATTTTACCATTGCCTTCTGGTTTGGCCGCAGAAAGGCTATATCCGCCGGCTTGATCCTTGTTTCGATGAGCAGAGACCCTCCCGTGGGAACAATCTCGACAAGGTTCATCCCCGGCTGGATTACTCCCCCGACGGTATTAACCAGGATACGGTTGACCGTGCCGTTGACAGGGGATCTCACCAGGGTCCGGTTAAGCCGGTCTTTGAGCGCCAGGGATGAGGCTGTGTCCTCACCAAGTTGAGAGGAAACCTCGTGGTACTCAGCTTTTGCCTTGTTGGCGAAATTGAGTCTGAGCTCACTCAAGGCCGCCCGGCTCTCTTCAATCTTCGACTGAATCCGCGGAATAGACTGCCTGATGGTTTCGATGTCCCCCTGCATTTCGCCTGCCTTGCGTTCAAGTTGGAGAACCTCCATCTCGGAAACGGCTCCCTTGCTCACCAGTGGCTTGGTCAGTCTGATCTCCTTCTGATACATCTCGTATGTTTTGCTTAACTCCCTCAGTCTAGTAGTCAATTCCTTCAGCTCATTCTGTCGCTGGTCGATCTGCGACTGTTTTATCTCCATGCCCTGCCGTAGTTCCGCTTTCCTCGATTCGAACAGGGCACGTTCGCTTGCCACGATACTGGCGGGGGTATCGGCAGGGGCATTGAATGTCGGACTGCCGTTTGCCTCGGCCAGCAGTCGGGCAGCCTTGGCCCTGTTAGATCCCGACTTGGCCCGATTCTGCTCCAGCGACGACACAAACCGGGTTTCATCGATCTTGAGCAGTATTTGGTCTTTTGTTACACTATCTCCAACATTGACATGCAGCTCGGCAAGGATTCCACCCTCCATGTTCTGGACAACCTGAATCTGGCTTGCGGGAATGACTTTACCCTGACCCCTGGTGACCTGCTCAACCTCGGAAACCGATGCCCAGACAATGAAGGTGACAGCCAGGAGTATGACTGCCCAGAGTATAGCCCTTCCGCCGCGGGGAGACTGGATCAGGATCGAGGTTCTGATGTCAGTGATGTAATCCACATCATCTGCCGGCATCCTGCGGAACAGGCCGTTCTTCTTTGCTTTTTTCTCGGTTTCTGACACGTGCTTTTCTCCTGCTAAATATTGAGATGCCCTCTTTGCAGTGCGTCAAGAACGGATGCTTTCGGACCATCCGCAACGATAGCGCCGTTGTCAATGACGATAATGCGATCGACCATCTCCAGCAGCGAGGCCCGATGCGTAATCAGAATGATGGTTTTCCCCTCTGTGATGTCTGTCAAGTTACTTCTCAGCCGCAATTCCGTCCTGCTGTCCATATTGCTCGTAGGCTCGTCGAGAACGAGCACCGGGGGATCGAGGAGCAGGGCCCGCGCCATGACTATGCACTGTCTTTGACCGCCCGATAGCCCCCTGCCGAATTCCCCCACTTCCATGTCAAAGCCGAGAGGTTGTTTCTTGATAAATTCATCCACACCGGCAATCTCGGCCGAACGCATGATGGAAGAGTCGTCAACATCGTTGGTCCCCATGGTCACATTATCCCGGACCGTTCCGCGGAACAGTGTAATGTCCTGGGGAACATATCCGATAAAATGCCGCAACTCGGCAGGATCGATCTGTCTGATATCGGTATCGTCCATCGTAACCATGCCGCTGCTTGGTTCAAAGAGACCGAGCATCAGTTTCCCCAGGGTGGTCTTTCCCGACCCGATAGGTCCGACGATTCCGACCTTCTCACCGGCGGCAATCTGCAGGGTAATATTGTTAAGTACGTTCACTGTCTGCCCGGGATAGGCAAAGGTTAGATTCTTTACGCCGATGCTTCCCTGGAACCTGGCCCTGTGGAGGAAAGTCTTGCCTGCAGGCCGCTCTACGGGGAGCTCCATGATGTCGTTAAGAGTCTTGAGAGCCTCTTTTGCCCGATGGAAGCGGGTAGCAAGATTCGCCACCTGGGCTATGGGCGCAATAACCTGCCTCGACAGGATAACCAGGGCAACCAGCCCCCCCTGTGTAAGATGTCCTTCGGAAATCGAATATACCCCCGCAATGACCAGGGCAACGACCACCAGGTTCTGGACAAAATAGGAAAACTCGCTGACAGAAGACGATAGAAACCTGGATCGTGCGCTCCATGTGGCGATGTAGCTGACAGCCTCTTCCCACGATCGCTGAATTTGCGATTCCGCGCCCAGCATCTTGACGGTCTCGAGGCCGGCCAGCCCCTCAACCAGAATGGCATTTTTCTGGGCCGATGCGGAAAAGGTGTTTTCCACTGCTTTTTGAAGCGGCGCCTGAATGAACGCCGAGTAAAGCAGCATGAGCAGTATCGCTGCAATGAAGAATATGACGATGTAACCGCCGATGTACCAGATTACGAACAGTCCCAGGGCGACAAATGGCATATCGATAAGAGCCGTTATGGAGAATGAGGTGATAAATTCGAGAATACTCTCGAATTCTCTGAGATTATTTGAAAAGGACCCTATGGATTGGGGGCGGACTTCAAGCCTCAGACCCAATACCTTCTGAAGCAGCAGGGAGGAAATCTTCAGATTGGCTTTTTTACCCGCCTCGTCCACGAAATAACCGCGCAACCCCTGCATCAGTACACTGAACAGATAGACTACGGTAATGCCGATTGAAAGCACCCAGAGCGTTTCAAAGGCACTGTTGGGAATAACCCTGTCGTAGACGTTTAGGATATAGAACGAGCTGGCCAGGGCGAAGGTGTTGATCAAAAGAGAGGCCAGCAGGACATCCCGATAGACCCGCCATGATGAAAAGATTGTCCCCCAGAACCAGTTACTGGTCGAATCGGGGCTAAGCCCCTTGTGGGCCCCCTTCTCAAAGCGGAACTTCGGGCGTACGAATATGACGTATCCGGTATACAGTTTTTCCAGACTCCCCAACGTGAGGACTTTTTGTCCCGCACCGGTTTCCGGCAGGAGTAACCTGAACTTATCGCCTTCTGCCGACAGTTCGGTAAGAATGCATGCCGCCCGGTCTTGGAGCAGCACGACTGCCGGAAGCTGCAGCTGCGTAATCCTGTCCAGAGGTCTCTTCACAATTCGTGATGACAGTCCTGCCCGCTCTGCGGATCTTGAAAAAAGCTCTACCGTGAGCCGGTTGTTAACAAGGGGCAACCCGGCAGTCAGGCCAGCCCTGGATGCCGGACGTCCATGGAGCTTGGCCAGCAGCATCAGGCAGTCGAGGAGCGGGTCGTCAAATCGATCGGTGTCTTCGCCCAGGTTCCAATCGGCTACAGGGGCAGTCGTGTTTGTTTCAGGCACTGGAAACCCTCATTCCCTCATGAAAAAGATGGTAGTAATTGGCGGCCAATTCTGGCAACCATCATATTTGGTATTGATTAATCGCCATTGTATATTATGCTGGTACTTGATGCAACCCGCAGCAGTTGAACTTTTTATAATTTTTATAAAACATTTCAAATTCGTCATACATAGGAGAATAACATGCTCTACGTAGAACGGGGAGAAGACGGCAGGATCATTGCCTTGCACAACAGCTCCAGCTCTGAGGCCCAGGAACAGAAGTCGATGATGGACGAGGAGGTTCTTGAGTTTTTCGACACCGCCGACTCATGGAAGCAGTTGATGGCGATGTCCGACCTCGGCACCGTCCGCATACTGGAAGATTTGATCGATATACTCATCCGAAAAAACATCATTAATTTCACGGAACTTCCCGAACAGGCCCAGCAGAGAATCCGGGAACGAAAACAGCTCCGGGAAAAGATCGTTTCGCAGGACCTGCTGGTACGCGATATAATCTGAGGTCGCCTGACATATCCAGGTGGCACTGTCTCCGGTTGCCGGGTAAAATTCCTGTCATGCATCTTTTGCGCGTTTTGCAACCGGTTGCGGCCTTCCAATTAAATATCCCTGCATTGCATCCAGATTCAGCTCTTTCAGGATCTGCTCCTGCTGTTCGGATTCAACCCCTTCCGCCACGACAGCTATATCTATGCTATGGGCAACGCTGCACAGCGAAGCGATATAGAACCTGCTGTCGCTCTCCCCGTCCTTAAGCTCTCCTGTGTAGGCCCGGTCAATCTTTACATACTCCGGGCGAAGCGACTGCAGATACCCGAGTTTAGAGAAGCTCTGGCCATAGTGGTCAAGTCCGATGCCATGCCCGCATTCCCGTACGGCAGCGCTGAACTCCTTAACCAGAGCCAGATGCTGGACGGCGGCAAACTCCGAGAATTCGAAATTAATATGAAGTGTCTCAGGGGAAAGGGTCTTCAGGAATGTACGCACCCATATGCTGAACGAATCATCGTCAAGCGAAGCGGGTGATATGTTTATGGCAACCCTGTTGACACCCAGTCGACTGAAATCAATCTTCATTACCTCTTCAATCACGATGCGGTCTATGGTGGATACGAGCTTCAGGCGTTCGGCCAGCGGCATGAATATGGCTGCATTCAGCAGTTCGCCGTCCTCCTGGACAATCCTTGAGAATATCTCCATATGTATGATGTTCCGCGTTTGAGTGTTCTCGACCACAGGTTGCGCATCAAGACTGATCCTGCGTTCCTGGAGCGCTTTTACAAGGATGTCCTTCCATTGATGCTGCCCCAATGGCATTTTGCCGGTTTCTTCCGTAATAGTCCGGATATTCCAGCTGTTTGCTCCCTTCTGCATGGCTGAACCGAGCGCCAGGTCCGCCTCGGAAAGGAGCCGGTCAAGCGTAGTCACACCGTCGTATATAGCTGCACCCAAATGACCGATATTATCAGTCACTGCGATCTGTTCAGCGGCAAGCTGGCTAAGTCTGTTTGTTATATCCGTGGCTATATGCTCGCCATCCCAATGAGAAGCATTCGGAACAAAAATTCCAAAGTCGCCACCGGTAAGGCGGGCGAGGGCGGCATGCGCATATTGACCGGATGCTTCCTTCAACAGGAGCGCGACCCTCTTCAGCAGTTCGTCGCCGGCCTGAAATCCCCTCTGCTGGTTGAGCGTCTCAAGGTCATAAATTCGGACGAGCAGCATGAGCCCTTTTGCATTTATGTCATGCTGATCAATTCTGCCTGTTATCTGACTTTCAAAGTAACGGCGATTACCCAGGCCGGTCAGCGGATCATGATAAGCTCGTTCCTGAAGCCCTTCAGCCTGGGCTGCCTGCTCCTCAAACATCTCTTTCACTTTGTTGGTCATCCGGTTCATCGCCTCGGCCACACGCCGGAATTCCTTTGTCCATGGAAGTGGCACCTGAGTCTGGTAATCCTTCCTGCATAGTGCATCAGCCTGTTTTTCCACAGCAACCAGGGGTTTGAGAAGTATCTGCAGTCCCAGCCCACCGGCAACAAGTACAAAAACAGCACAGACCGCAAACCAGACAGTCGTATTCAGCACATCTTTCCATAGGGTTGCATATGCGTAGCCGGGATGACTTTTTACATGAATGGTGCCGGCCTGATTCCACCCGGCCATCACATCCGAGGTCGCCTCGGGAGTCACGACCTGAACCCATCGGACAAACCAGCCGGGGACATCTTCGATTTTTACGGCGAGTACATGCTCAATCAGCACTTTTTGCCGCGGGTCGGTAAACGTGATCGTCTGGTAGTAGCCACGGTCAAACACGGCATTTATCATGCCCTCAACTGTTGTCATATCTTTTTCAGCGACATGCGGCGAGATAGACAAGGCGAGGGAGGTCGCCGTATCCTGGGCATGTGACTCCAGTTGTGATGTCAGAAACGAGCGGGTGCTTTCGAGCTTTGCATACCATGTCCCGGCAAAGAGAAGCAGAAAAAGAATAAAGGTGAAAATAATGAGCTGTCGATACAGTGTCATTTGGTAACCTTTTTGTGTGTTACAGTTTGTTTGCTGACATCTTCTGCAGGAGATCCTGCCAGAGTTTGATCCGGTTGCTGCTGCCGGCCATTTTGCCTTGTCCCCGCTGTTTCGCCATCCAGAGCCCTGAACCATTGAAGCCGAAAATGGGCATCAGGTCGGTCCGTTTCGAGGCTGGACTGATGGAATCGACCAGATTGTCGAGTACGAGCGGTTCGGCCTCAGGTTCGCTGTAATAGGTCAGAACCATGTGGTGAATATTGTGCTGGATTGCCTTGACATAGGTGATTCGCAGTTTTTCATCATCCACCCCCATAACCTTGAGGGTAAAATATTTGGCAATGGCAAAATCCTCGCAATCCCCCGCTCCTTTGCAGAGGAACTCGATCGGTGTCGCCCAGTAATCCTGGATTCCCCAAATATCGACATCATTGGCAAACCGTATCCTGCCGTTGAAAAAATGATTTACCTTTTCCAGTTTTTCCCGGTCCGTCCTGCTTCTGTCCTGGCGAATGAGATCTTCCCATGCAGTTAAACGATTATGTGCATCTCTTCCATATTTCTTCTCCGCCTTTTGGAGGAGTTCCTTGTCAAGGCTGAAGTTTCCCGCAGTCATGACCGAGGTTGCAATGAACAACCCTGCGCATACCGCGGCAATGAACCTAAATGATATTATTTTGAAATAGTTGCCCACAATGATCCCGGCAGATTAGTGCCTTGTATCTGTAAAAAAAAGCCCTGG
>JBGQLM010000198.1:0-7249 GCA_041500085.1 Geobacteraceae bacterium | reverse complement strand
CTGGTCGAAGCGAGCCTCGATGCCGCAAACGCCGACCGAAAAATTACGAACTCATGACCGCCCCAAGGCAGAAAATGAAGGAGATCAACCACCGGAACAGATATCGTGCTAGTAATGCTTAAACTAGCGCCATTCGGGACAGCATACTTAATTCAAAAGGCGGCGAATCGGCCGCCTTTGCTGTTTTCTGCCTGCTGCCGACGTGACTTCACACTCACCTGCCAACTTCTGCTATCATGGACCAGATGAACTTATCCACTGCGAGGCACAATTGAAGGTTGTAAAGTGGCTGGCGGCAATCGTCCTTGGCGGCATCGCCCTCTATGCCATCTACATAGGCATTGCCCTCTATCGCCTTCCCCCGGTGGCGGCGCTTGCCGACCGCACGACGAACCTGACAATCCAGGTGAAGGACTGGCAGGGGAAATTTCACCCTTTTATCGTCGGACCTCAGAACCCCAGGTGGACCCCGTCGGAAAGAATCCCCGCGGAGATGAAATGGGCGGTAATTGTGGCGGAAGACGCCAACTTCTACCGACATGAGGGGATCGATGTCAAAGCACTCAGGAATGCCATCAAGTATGACCTGGAGAAGAAACGCTTCGCCCGCGGAGCATCGACCATCACCCAGCAAACGGCGAAAAATCTCTTCCTCTCAAGGGACAAGACCATCACCCGCAAGATCGAGGAGATCTATCTCGCCAAGCGGCTGGAACAGGAACTGACCAAAGGGCGGATCATCGAACTCTACCTCAACATCGTTGAGCTGGGACCGATGGTGTACGGGATCGGCCATGGCGCCCGTTACTATTTCGATAAGCCGGCCAGCGACATGACACCGCGGGAATGTGCCTTCCTAGCCGCCATGCTTCCAGGCCCACAAAAGGTCTACAATCCGTACCGACATCTGGATCGGGTGCTGAAGCGCTCCGACACGATCCTGGGACAGTTGCGGCAGAAGGGAGTACTGAACGAGGCGGAGTACCGCCAAGCCCTGGCAGAGATGCCCAACATCAGCGGTATGCAAAGGAAGGTGGACCAAAGCTTCACGGCCAAGGCAAGGCGATTCTTCAAGGACATGTTCGGGTTTTTCCGGTGAGCCGGGAATTCCGTGGAAACGACCAGGCTTATTGGAGCTCAGGGGACACCATCTTGGATTTTTGGGAGAGCATACTTAATTCAAAAGGCGGCCAATGGGCCGCCTTTGCTGTATAGTAGTCGGCAGTGGAATGAAGTATTTGTTCTGCTCTGACGGTGATATCATGACGACCTGTGCGGAGTGCAAGATGCAGAGCGAGGAAACGTTACATGGGAATAGCTAAACATCCTTCAGTAGTTACCATGCCGAAAGCCGCCAAGCCGTACCCGTCCCTCCTTGTTTTCCTGTGTGAGCGATTCCCCGCTATTCCCCGGGAGATTTGGGCGCAAAGAATTGCCGAGGGAAAGGTTCTGGACGAAAATGGCCAACGGCTGACGCTGGAGACTGAATATGTCCCTTTGCGGCGTATTTTTTATTTCCGCGAGGTCTTTAGCGAGCCACGCATCCCTTTTGCTGAAAAAATTCTCTTTCTCGATGACGAGATTCTGGTCGCCTGCAAACCACATTTTCTTCCTGTGACCCCGGGTGGACGCTATGTTGACGAATGCCTGTTGAACCGTTTGCGCAGCAGTACAGGAATTGAAGATCTGGTGCCGCTGCACCGTATAGATCGTGGCACAGCCGGCCTGGTTCTCTTCTCGGCCAATAAAAAGAGCAGAGGGCTCTACGCTGGACTCTTCCCGAACAGGCTGATTGAAAAAACCTATCAGGCCGTGGCGGCATGTCATCCGCTTCAGGAAACAGCTTCATGGAATGTCGAGACAAGAATAGAGCGGGGAGAACCGGGGTTCCGGATGAAGACGGCACCCGGCAGGGTCAATGCCAGTTCCGCCATTAATCTGGTGGAGGTCAGGGGAGAACTGGCTCGCTTTACCCTGCTCCCGCAAACCGGTAAAACCCATCAGCTGCGGATTCACATGAGCGGTATCGGCTTCGCGATACTGAACGACAGCTACTATCCCGAGCTGCTGGCCGAAAGCGCTGACAATTTTGCCGCGCCACTCCAGCTTCTGGCTCAAAGACTGCGCTTCAAGGATCCTCTGAGCGGCAAGAACAGAGAGTTCAGCTCCGGCCGAGAGCTGTTATGGTGATGATTTCGAAACATCATGGGGTTCAGGCGCAATTTATCCGCAGCGGAGCCGTTTTATCCCTTCCTGGAACAGAACATCGATCTTGTTCGGTTGCAGAACAAGCTTCACAACGCCGAGCCCGAAAACAGAGTGGAGCAGCAGATTCTTTACTCGATAAGGCTTGTTCATATCGTAGGGGAGCGACTTCTCCGGATTCATGTTCGGCTGCAACTCCTCCCATTCGGCACGCGCAACCATCAGCGGATCGACTTTCGCCTTGCGTGGTACCGGCGTTTTCTTGAGGACGGTTTTGGCAGCAGCAGGCTCTTTGACCGGCTTTTCCGGACGGTAATTGTGAGTCCCATGGCAGGTATTACACTCAACGCGCGCGATCTTTTCCCCGATCATGGCGACAATGGTATGATTCAGAACTTCGCGGCAGCGGGTACACCGGGTTTCAACATTACTTCCTGCGGATGGCTGTTTGTTCACTAGATACTCCCTTGGTTGTTTTACATTGTTACGTCAGTGTAGGCTATCGGACAGGTCAAAGGATACTTATAAAATGTTAGTGTGGAAAAACTTACAGGGTCAGGGTCTGAAAATTCTCTCGACCCCTTCGCATAGAATTCTGCGGTGCTGTCTATCACGTCACTCAAACGGCAACGCCCGGGCAGACTTTTTTGTTGATGACCGCGACCGCAAAAAAAAGCCCCGGTTTTCACCGGGGCTCTGGTTACAGCTGGAGTCGTTTATCAGACTCTTACTACGTTTGCGGCCTGAAGCCCTTTCGGACCCTTGGTTACTTCAAACGTGACACTATCACCTTCAGCAAGGGATTTGAAACCGTCGCCCGAAATGGCGGAAAAATGGCAGAATACATCTTCACCACTTTCCTGCTCTAGAAAACCAAAACCCTTGCTGTCGTTAAACCATTTTACTGTTCCGTTTACCATTGTGTACTTTCTCCTGATCCTGCTGTTCATTTTTATCTGATCTATTTCAGACGTAGTTTCAGTAGGCGCTATTATGAGCATTAAGTCAATCAGCAAATTTCGGAAGGCTCCGGAGGACATTGCTTGTCGCTCGACCTCTTCGCATAGAATTCTCCGGTGCTGTCATGCACTACACGACAATAAGCAGGGTGATCACACCTTTTTCACAAAAGCGGAACAATCGATACCCGCATAGCTGCTTCCACCGAAACGGTACTTGATCCCGAGGAGGCCGAGAGCTTTTCGCAGCCGTGCATTTTCCTGTGGAGAAAATTCCGCTGCAAGATATTCTTCTTCCAGGGGCCGCTGACTAAAATCATGACGTGAATCGTTACCGGATGGCTGCTGCTTTTTAACGGCAACATCATTCATGCTGTGCGAGGCTTCTGCTTTTTTCACCTTCATCAGGGCAGCTTCACTGTTTGATACTACAACAAGGAACGTAAAGATCAGTAACAGGGTCAGTAACAGGAGTAGGCGATGGCGGATGGTCATGGCAATACCTCCATTTGTAATTACAGCGGCAGGAACCCTGCAACACTTCCTTGCCAGACTTTTCTCGCCGCTGTAAAAAAGACAGCCGGGTGCCGGAAATGTGATATTTCGGCAGCCCGGCTGTCTACAAAGAGACCCTTGGGTTTTCCGTCCCATCCTCACGGATGGTTTAGTATTGTCGTCTATCTTGAAATTTCCCGTATTGGTGCAAAATGGGTTCCCCTTTTCCAGGTTTTTTCTTTCCCGTAAATAGTGAACTGATTTTATTAAATATTTTTTGTCATTTTATTTGGCAGGGCGATCTCAAAAGATAAGCCGGGCAGCAAAAAAGTCCCGGCACGACAAAATTTGTCATAGATGCGCAGCTTTTGACGGCGGTTGACCAGTCATCACCGGTGATAGCCGGCATTTCAAGACCTGACTCCAATCTGCCTGGCATTTGTGGGCATACGGGACGATCTGCAGTATACTAAGGGAAAGGAGATGAGCAGCGACAAGGAGGAGACACCATGGCAACTTTACGTGGCAATCAGTTGGCTCAGGAAATCCGGCAGAAAGTAGCAGCCCTGAAACAGGTATGCCAGGGAGTGGACGAGAACCTGGCCTCGCGCGCTCCGATGGACAGGTGGTCACCCAAGCAGATTCTTTCCCACCTGTGCGGTCCCGAGGACGTGGGACACCTGCCGATCCTCAGGGCCTTCGTCGACAGTGATACCCCGATGATAGATCTCGATACCGAGAATCCGTTCTTTACCGAAATTCGTGCAGCCATGAGCTTCAGTGAGCTTGTCGCAGAGTGCGAGATGAATTACCGACGTGTAGCAAACTTCGCAACGGAGCTGACCGAGGAGCAGCTGGCAAGAAAAGCGCATATCCCGAAGCTGAAAGATTCTCCGCTGGGCGAGTACCCCACTCTTGACGGGATGATCAATGGACTGGGCGAGTACCACGTCCAGTTTCACATCGACCACCTGCGCGAAATCCTGGCGGCTCTTTCAAATAACAATTAGGAAAAGAGTGGGCTTCCGCCTTATCTATATGAAGTATTTGCAGTTTTGATTGGAGTTCTTATCTTATCATCTTGTTCCTGAAGAAGTGATCCCGTATCATCAGAAAACGACTCTGACCCCAATTAATGGTGCAGTAGTTGGTAAAAGCTGAGAGGAGGCCCGTCACACAATGGCACATAAACAGCAGAACCCTGGCGTCAGGAAACATACACGAAAATCTGACTCATCAACACCTTCACCACTGCGGAGTTTAATCTGGCTGGTTGTCGGCGTCTTTGTCTTCGTCGCTCTCGTCCTGGCTTTTATCAGCAGGTAGTAAAGCGTTTCAACCGGCTCTGTCACGCCTGCTGCCTCATGGGCATAAGTTCCTTTGTTCCTCACGCGGCAGCCGGCATTATAAACTATGCGGCTGATCAGTTAAGGTCTACAGTGGCTATACGCTTCTTCGTTATTTGAATCAGGAACACGTTAAGGATGCCTATATCCGGCACTGCCACTCCTTACCCCAAGGAGATCCCACGTGCCGTCCACACTACCCCCCTGCCTACCGTTATCTCCCATTGAAAGCAATCAACTGCGGATGATCGAAACCAATCGTCTTGAGTACGGCCTCCGGTACAACCTTTTGACCTTTGCCAGCAGTGAACGACTGACGGCGGCGACCGCAGAGCGCCTGGAACTGTTGCAGTGGCTGGAGCAGCACGCCGCTTTCGCTTATTCCGGAACCAAGGTAGATTGCAAC
This sequence comes from Geobacteraceae bacterium, assembly GCA_041500085.1. GTDB lineage: Bacteria > Desulfobacterota > Desulfuromonadia > Geobacterales > DSM-12255 > VEOV01. The sequence goes on along the minus strand of JBGQLM010000198.1, from coordinate 1,838 downwards.
AGTCTCTCTCCCGGTTGTCGGCACTGCGGCAATGGTGGCTGGTCCTGCCTGTTTGTCAACGGTTGCTGTAACGGGCAATGTTTCTACTGCCCTACGGCACAGGATGATAGCGGACCTCCGGTTACCAATGGCCTGACTTTTACCGATCCTGACGAGTATGCCGATTACGTGGCCACCCTCGGGTTCAGTGGTGTCAGCATCAGCGGCGGCGAGCCGCTCCTGACGCCGGATCTTTCCATCTCCTTTCTGCGAGCCGTGCGAAAGCGGTGCGGTGACAAAGTCCATCTCTGGCTTTACACCAACGGCACCATGCTGACAGCCGATCTCTGCAACAAACTAAGAGATGCCGGTCTGGACGAGATCCGTTTCGACCTGGGGGCGGTCAGCTACAATCTCAAAAAGTTGCGACTGGCAATCGGCTGCATCCCGACAGTGACGGTGGAGATTCCGGCGGTGCCGGAGGATGAGGAATTGCTGAAGCTGAAGATGGTTGAAATGGCCGAGGCCGGGGTGAAGCACCTCAACCTTCATCAGATGCGGTTGACACCGCACAACTTCGGGCCCTTGACCGCACGGGGCTATATATTTCTCCATGGCGAAAAGGTGACGCTACTGGAGTCGGAACTATGTGCCTTGCGGATGGTCCGTTTCGGCCTGGAACAGGGCATTCCCCTGCCGGTGAACTACTGCTCTTTCACCTACAAACGGCGCTTTCAGCTTGCCGCCTCCCGGCGTCGTGCGGCTCTGTCGATCTGCGGCCCAGGCGAGACCGTGACCGAGTCCGGTTTCCTGCGGACTCTTTCGACAACCGGTGTCAGTTACTGCGAAACAGCACTCCTGCAAAGCCCCAGCTATCGCGCCCCATTTGACAAGATCGTCCTGGCAAGCGGACGTTCCCTGTATCTGGAGCGACGACCGCTGTCACTGGAACCGGAGCTGTCAAGAGCGGAACTGGCCGCTCTGCAGGCGGGCGATCCACCGGAAAGGCTGGCCGGTTTTGAACGGATTGAGAGCGGATTGGTCGAGTATTTTTAACACAGCGTCTTTGGGGAAGTCTATTGGGATCAGGTCTTGAAAAATACGTTTTTGACTGTTCTTGTAAAACTTACCTGATCAAAAGGCGGCCAATCGGCCGCCTTTGCTATTTCTGCTCTTTAAATTTTACTGCATAGACCATGAGGTCTGACGCTGAACGCGGTTGCATGTTTGCTCTCCGAAGCCAGCCTTCTTAAAGGGTACTACGTGACAAAACAGGTACTACGTAACCGATAAGTACGTTATTGACGATAGTTATCCTATGGGTGATGATAGCCCGCATTATACAAAAAGTCTGAGTCTGTCAGGGAGGGAATTGATATGAAAGTAGTGGCATTTAACGGCAGTCCCAACAAGGAAGGCAATACCTGGCATGCGCTGAAGATGGTGACGACGGAGCTGGAACAGGAGGGGATCGAAACCGAGATCGTGCATGTCGGCAACAACGTGATCCGCGGCTGCACCGCCTGCGGCCAGTGTTTCAAGAACAGGAATGAAAAGTGTATCCTGCCGGGTGACGAGGTCAACGAGTGGATTCAGAAGATGAAGACGGCGGACGGGATCATCTTGGGCTCTCCGGTACATTTTTCAGCCATTGCGGGCACCATGAAATCGTTTCTGGACCGCGCCTTCTACGTGACCAGTGTCAATGACAGCATGCTCCGCCACAAGGTGGGCGCTGCGGTGGTCGCGGTCCGTCGCTCCGGCGGCCTGCCGACCTTCGATCAGCTGAACAACTTCTTGAATTATGCGGAGATGCTGCTGCCCACCTCCAACTACTGGAACGTGATACACGGCAGGAG
>JBGQLM010000197.1:0-7282 GCA_041500085.1 Geobacteraceae bacterium | reverse complement strand
CGGGAAAAAGCTACCCTGCTTTCATGAATAAAGAGCTCCAACACCCCGAACTTCCTGAAAAGCCGTCCTGCCTCCGCAGAAATTCCGGCTCGCCCTTTCACGACGGACTTGACCCGGGTGGGAACCAGTACATCTGCCCCTTTGCCTTGCCTGCCCTGCGAAAAGCCTCTGCAGCCTCGACGGACCTGCCCAGACCCTGCAACGCCAGCCCGCGGTGGTAAAAATAGAGCCGGTGGGGGAAGCTGGCAATAGCAGCGTCAAGGTCCGCGAGAGCCTCTGCATAGCGGCCGGCCTTGAGCAGCGCCTCTGCCCTGAAGGCGTAGAGGTTGAAAGCGTCGGGCTGGCCGTCGCGCAGCGCATTCTGCAGGCTGGTCGAATAATCGTCAACCGCCTTCTGATAATCGCCGGCATCGACATAGTAGAGGGCCCGGAAGAAATAGGCCTTGTCAAACGCGTGGTGCTCAATCACCTTGGACCACATGGTGCCGGAATTTTGCCAAACAACGATAAGCCGCTGCGTCTCCACGCCGTAGAAGACCAGCAGCAGCCCGCAAAGACCGGTCACCCCCCATTTTGCCAAGGGCTGCCAGCGGGCCGCAATCCTTTCATAGCCCCCGGCAACAGCCGCGGCAGCAACGATGGCCGGCAAGAGCGACGGCAGATAGGTGTAGCGGGAGGTGAGAATCACCTGGGCGCCGCCTGCGAAAAAGTGCAGGGTCGGGATGATCGGGATGACGAAGGAGACTGCCCCTACCGCCAGGAGCGGCGCCCGCTTGCGCCAGAGGACGACGCCGCCGAGTACAAGGCAGACAATCACGGCCTTGACGATGAACAGCTGGGGAATTCGCTTCGGCAGGTCATAGTAAGGGAGAATGCCCACCGGAAAGAGCATTATCCGGAAGTATTCGAAGACCCCGTTGCCTGCGGCGATGGCCCGGACGCCGAGGGGGAACTCGCTGAGGGGATTGAAGTTCTCTTTCTGGGCATGGAGCAGCACCGTGAAGGCTACGACGGCCCCGGCCAACAACAGGTAGGGGAGCTTTTCCGCCAGAAGCCGCCACAGGTTTTCCCGGCGCACCCTTTTAAGAGGGTACCAGTCGAGAACTAGCAGCATGGCGGCCATGACGACGCTGGTCGGCTTGGCCATGAGCGACAACAGGAGCAGCACCAGGGAGAGGAGGTAACTCCGCCAGACCGCCCCCTTTTCGTGACCGCTCTCCAGCAGATCGACGTAGCGCAGATAACAGTATAGCGAGCCGAGAGTGAAGAGGCCGTTAAGCACCGCCTTCCGTTCGCTTGCCCAGACCACCGCTTCCACCTTGGTGGGATGGATACCGAACAGCAGGGCGGCCAGGAGCAGCGTTCCCGGATAGAGCAGCCGCCGCGTCCATAGCTGCTGCCCGGCAAATATTTTCCGGAAAAGAGCGTCAGCAATTAAGACCACCAGACCGGTGTTGACCGCATGAAGAAGGATATTCGACAGATGATAGCCGACCGGGTTCAGTTCCCAGAAATGATAGTCAAGTGCCAGTGACAGATAGGTCAGCGGCAGCCAGAAGGAATTGACCGGCGCGGTAGTGAATGCCCAGACAAAGAAATCCCTGTCCAGCATCCTGATCCCCTGGTTGTTGAGAATGTAGTCCTGATCCTCCCAGTTGACAAAATCACAGGAAAGCGCCCGCAGATAGACGACAAAGCAGATGACTGCCGCAACGACAGCAAGCGGTAATAACCGTGGATACTTCTCTCTCACCTTGATTTTCCCCGCTCCGGAAGAGTCGCTCATGCCGGCGGATGACCGTGCGACATTGCAACAACCAGATTGCGCTTGTAATGAAAATGGTCGTTATTATACTATGTTATTTTTTTCTTGGGCAAAGAAAACTGTCCGGCGGTCACCCATGCGTCAAGGCAGGGCTTACGCAGCCAGTTGCAGAATCCACTCACAGGTTCAGGGATAAAGATGAAGATACTGGTAACCGGCGGAATCGGCTTTATCGGCAGCCACATCGCGGAACATCATGCCGCCAGGGGTGACCAGGTCGTAATCATCGACAACCTCAGCCGGGGAAAGCTCCTGGGGAAGCCGGTCTTTAACTATGACCTCACCATCAGTCACCTGCAGCAGTATCACAATATCGAGATTCTCAAGGCGGACATCCTCGATTATCAGCTGCTGGCAAAGGCTGCCGCAGGATGCGAGCTGATCTTCCATGCCGCCGCCCAGACCGCCGTGACAGCATCGATCGTCAACCCAGGCCAGGACTTCACCACTAACGTAGTCGGCACCTTCAACGTCCTCGAAGCAGCCAGAACCAACGGTGTCGGCACGGTCATCTACTGTTCCACCAACAAAGTCTACGGCGACAACGTCAACAGCATCGGCATTATCGAAGGCAACAGCCGCTACAGCTTCGAAGAGGCATTCGACAGCGGTATCCCGGAGGGCTTCCCGATCGACCGCTGCGAGCATACCCCCTATGGCTGCTCCAAACTGGCCGGGGACATCTACTGCCAGGAGTATGCGCACCGCTATGGCATCAAAACCGGGATATTCAGGATGTCCTGTATCTACGGAACCAGACAGTTCGGCGTCGAAGATCAGGGGTGGGTGGCCTGGCTGGCCTACGCCACCCTCAAGGGCCTGCCGATAACCATTTACGGCGATGGCAAGCAGGTCAGGGATCTGCTGTTCATCAGCGACCTTCTTGACCTTTATGCAAAGTTCATCGCTTCCGACCTGCGGCATGGCGTCTTCAACATCGGCGGCGGGCGCGACTTTGCGGTCAGCATCCGTGAACTGCTCGAGATTCTTTACAATATTACCGGCAAGAGGGCAGCCTTGAGCTATGCCGACTGGCGCCATTCCGATCAGAGAGCCTACATCTCCGACATCAGCAAAGTTGCCGCCGTCCTGCAGTGGCGACCGCAAATCAGTCCAACGGAGGGTGTCAGCCGACTCGTGCAGTTTATCGAAACAAGCGGACTCCTCGACAGGATCGATGCCGCCGGCTTGGCAGGAAAGCGTTAGCTTGCAGCAACTGCCTCTGGTCAGCGTGGCCATTCCGGCCCGCAACGAAGAAGCAACCCTCGGCCGGGTGCTTGATGAGCTGCACGCCGTCATTGCCGGGCAGCCGGACTATCGCTTCGAAATCATCGTCATCGACAATAACAGCAGTGACCGGACCAGCACCGTCGGCCTGGAACACGGCGCCAGAGTAGTTCCTGAACCCAGGCCGGGCAAGGGTATGGCACTGGCCGCGGGCTTCAGGGAAGCGCAGGGGGAGATCATCATCATGATGGACGCCGACTATTCACATATTGCCGGCGAAATCCCCCTGTTCCTGCAGAAGATCAATGCCGGCTACGGTCTTGTCATCGGCTCGCGCCGTCTGGGGGGGAGTGACGAGTACACGCCGGTACGGCGCTTCGGCAACCTCTTTCTCACCGGCTGCTTCCGCCTCGTCTTCGGCTATTACCTGACCGACGCGCTGAACGGCTTCAAGGCCTTCCGGAGCGATATCGTCAAGAAGCACCACTGCCGCTCTCAGGATTTCGAAATCGAGATCGAATTGATCTATTACGCCCTGCTGGAAAAATTCCGGGTGGGAGAGATTGTGAGCCACGAAAGAGAGCGGGCCGGCGGAATGATGAAGTCCCAGGCCTGTATTCACGGGCCGAAGTTTCTGGCAGCCATCCTCAAGTACGGCAGCAGGTACCGCTTGTCAAAGTAGCAATTTCCACGTTTCTTACCACAACTGCTGCAGTTCGATATTTCCCCGTTCGTCCCCGGCAAGCCGAAAATCGGCTGCAGCCTCCTCCTGTCTCCCCAGTGCCTTTAGCGCCAGGCCGCGGTGGTAGTAATAGTTTAGCAGCGGCTTCAGCCTGATGGCTGCCGAGAATGCCGCCAGCGCATCCTGATAACAACCGGCCTTGTTGAAAGCATCCCCCCCCAGGGCATAGTAGTTATGAGCCCCGGGATTTCCCGCCTCCACCGCCCTCTCCGCAGCGGCCATGAAATCGGCTGCCGCCACCTGATATTGACCGACATCCATCAAATAATTTGCCCGGTAATAAAATGCTCTGCCGACAGGATTGAATTTGATAACCCGTGACCAGAGTGTTCCGGAATTTTTCCAGGCACTGATAAGATGCTCCGTCATGGCGATATGAAAAATGAGAACGGCTCCGGCCAGCAGGCAGGTAACCGGGCGCACCCAGCGGTACCCGGCTGTTGCCAGTTTCCGGCAGGCTGCCGCCAACACCGCAACAGCGGTAATAATGGGCACGACCGATGGCAGATAGGAGTGGCGGGATGAGTACGCCACATCGACGCCGACCTGAAAAAACGGCAGCGTCGGCAATAACGGAATGAGAAACGCGAGCCAGACCGCCATGATTACGGGGCGACTGCGCCACGCATAGATGGCGTAGCAGCTGAAGGCCGCAACTACGGCAGTTTTGGCATAGGCCGTCCCCGGAGCGGCAAGCACCGGGGCGATGGTGTTGAAGAGATGGATACCGGCCGGGAAGAGCAGCAACCGGCAGAAATCAATGATGGCGTGGCCGGAAACAATCACCCGGTCCATAAAGGGAAACTCGCTGTACGAGTACGGGGCGCTGGTCATACTCATCTTGACGATGGTCAACATTGTTACCAGGGCGGACAGCACAAAAAACGGCACTTTTTCCAGCAGTACTCGCACTATTCGCCCGCGCTGCAGACAGCGGTAAGGATACCAGTCCGCCACGACCAGCAACATGGGGACGAAAACGCTGGTCGGCTTGGCCATAAGGGCGAGGGAAAACGCCGCGAGGGCGCAGTAATAATAGCGTTTCTCCCCCTTCCCTCCACCCTGGCAAAAGGTCTCGGCATAACGCAGATAGCAGAGGATGGAAACGAGGGCCAGCATGCCGTATAGCACATCCTTGCGCTCCGCAATCCAGGCCACAGACTCCACCCTTAGCGGATGGAGTCCCCAGAACAGGCCAGCGAGCAGCAGCGTGGCAGCATAGCCATAACCGCCGGCACTCTCCGCCTGCTCCCCCCTCAGCACCCGCAACTGCCGCCAGAGACGGTCGGCCGTCAGTACGACCAGTCCGGTGTTGACGGCGTGAATCAGTATATTACCCAGATGATAGCCGACCGGATTCAGCCCCCAGAGACGATAATCGACGGCATAGGAGATCCAGGTCAACGGCGCCCAATAGTCATTGGAAAACTGTTCGGTGAATGCCGCCAGGAGCATGCTGACGCTCAACTGCCGGATACCCGGGTTGTCGGTGACAAAGCGCGGATCGTCGAAATTTACGAAATCGCCGAAAATCGAGCGGAAAAACACCAGGAAACTGATCAGGGCAGCTGCCAATGCGACATGAACAACAGGATTTCTTTTTCTCAAGTCCATCATAACTAGTTCTTATTCCCGCCAATCTTTTTCGCAGCGGTATTCTCCAAAGGGCCGAGGTCAAAAAGAACAGACATATCATCAATAATATATGTTTTTACGCGCGGGTCTGACGAAAAGCGCTCTAAGAACGGACTCCACTCTTGTGGAATTATCTTGTTGGGATAGAAACTTATCACATAGCGGGAAGAAAAACTGTGTCGGACCTGGTCAACCGAATCCGGCGGAGCTTCATGAGCTATCTTGTACCAGAGCCGGTACAGAGCCGGATCCTTAATGTAAAAGAAAGTCGGGTCCTGAGCAACAATGAAACGCCGGTCCGGCAAGGCAAGCATCAGCCCCCCCGTGGAGGACCAGTCAGGAGTGAACACCTGTGATCCGGGGGGAATTTTCTCCTGGAGGAATGTGACGACGCTCTCCGGCATGCAGTCGGGAGAATCGGCAAATGAGCGGATAAAGCGATGATTCAGGCCGAGAGTATAGACGCTCGCCGCCACGAGAAGAGTCTGGGGGAGGAAACGCCAGCGGACGGCGTGCGCCGTCAGCGCCAGAGAAACGACTGAAAACGGCACGAAATACTCCAGGAAGCGGCCTGATTTTGCCGTCAGCACGGCAAACGCCAGCGTTGTGAGGGCAAACGCCAGAGGCAGCACCCGCTCGCGGCGCGCCTTCCAGGCAAGGGCCAAAGCGGCAATAGTCATGAAGACGCAAAGCAGCAGACCATTGAGCCAGCCATCGACAGTTTCCGGGAAAAATTCCAGTCCGAGATCGAACCCCTCCTTGGCACCCCAGGCGGTCCGGAACAGAACTTCGAAAATCTGGATCCGGAAGAGTCGCACCAGATTTACAGTATGCGGATGCACAGCTATCCCTGCAGTTATCCCGGCAACAGCTGTCAAGGCAGGCTTCCAGCCGATTCTTCGCCCCGATAGCAGATTGGCGCATTCGGCAATTGCGACCAGAATTACCGGAAGATGCCAGGCCACGTAAAAGAGCGGATAAAGCACCGAGGCAATTGCCAGATAGCGCAACTGGCCGCTGGTCGCGGCCCAGAGAACGATCAGGGCGAGTGTAATGGAGACCAGGTGGGGCCGGACAAGGGCAAAACGGTAGATAAAAAGGTGCGAGGATGCCAGGAGAATGAGTGCCCACAACCAGGGGTATGCCACCCCCTCCCGCTGCAGGATGAGATAGATGGTCAGCAGGATGGCCGCGCCGCAGAGGGTGCCGACAATCTGGGACGCCGTCACCCAGCCCAGGCCGATGAACGGCACGAAGAGCAAGTGGAAAAACAGGTCCATGTCGGCATAATTGTCGGCAAGCCAGCTGAACGTGGTCCATGGGAAAGAGTAGAGGATGCCGTGTTCGCGGATGAGACGGCCGACTGCAGCATGAAATGCCGTATCGCCGTCCATCGGGAAAGGAATCTGCCACTGGATCGCACCTGCCACCAGCAGGAAAACGGCTCCCCAGAACAGGGTTTGTACGCGCTTGGCGGTCAATATCGCCGTCAGTCTGCTCATCATGGTTGTCTTTCCCCGCTACCTGAAAAATGCATGGCGAATCATGGCCGGATACTTCCAGACATTGAAAACGAGACTGTTCTGGATGGCGCATTCCCAGGTACAGTTGCACTCCTTCACCCTGATGCTCTTCAGCAGCTCCTTCACTACCGTACTCTGAAGCAGGCCACGCAGTGCATAGCCACAATCACGCAGATTTCCCAAATTCACTTTGAGCATTTCACACGGATAGATATTGCCGAAAGAGTCCATGACGAATAGCCGCTTGATCGCATGGCAGTGGTAGCTTCTGACCGCAGCGGCAGTTGTTTTCATGATTTCGAGCCGGGTAAAGAACGGGAGTGTGGCCAT
>JBGQLM010000196.1:0-7286 GCA_041500085.1 Geobacteraceae bacterium | reverse complement strand
TGGCTTTTGATGCGGGAGAACTCATTGGAGAGGAAAACAATCCAAATAAAAACCGGGGGTTATCGACACACTCATTGCCGCCGGCAGTCGCGGCAGCCTGAAGATCGCAGATATCCCCTTGTTCAGGCAATTTGCAAGGAGTGCCACAGATTTAACCCTTATTGCCGCCATTCGGAAGGAACATCTACCTGTGAAGCCTCATTATCGAGGGTTTTCAGCTGCTCCTGCAGCTGATTGAGTCTCTCTTCATTCTGGGCTATCGCCTGGGCAGCTTTTTCGACGGCAACCCTGTCGCTGGCCCGCCCGTATACGACCCTTTTGTGCCGGAGCTTGTCAAGGTCGTTTTTCATTGCCGGCAGACTCTCCTCAAGACTTTTAATTTCGCCTCGAAGAGTAGCAAATCGTAACCGCCAGTGACGCTCACCATAGCCGCCATAGAGCATGACTTTCCTGTTACTTGGTGACGACGCTTCAGGGGGCGTGCTTTGCGGAGCCGGAACAGGAGGAGTCTTAACGTCCTCATCGCTGCCGGTGTTCAGCTCCTTTACCTTTTTCAGGAACTTTGCCGGAATATTGCCCTGGTCATCGGTAAAATGAACGACTCCGGCATCATCAGTCCATTCATACGTTGCCGCTTCGCCGGCCGGAGCCAGAACAAACGGCGCAAGAATAATCAACATTACTACCGCCGACTTCAGATGCTTCATTGCCACCACCCCTTTCTGCCCGGCTCATTTTTTTTTGATTCAATCCTGTCCCTATCTTACCATAATTCCCGCTGTTTTTTGCCTCTCCATCAGTGGAGGAAAAAGCGAAGCAAATAAAAGCCCAGGATTATTATGGCGATGATGATGGCAAGCGGCCCCTGTTGCAGCTTGCTGGCCGAGGCAGCGCTCCCCCGCTCCAGATTCAGGACCATATTGGTACTGTCCACGAAGGTCTCGCGATCACGGATGATCGCTTGCGGAGGAAGGTTCTGATTTTTGGTGGTGACCCCGGGGAATTTCTTCACCGCCGTGCCGATCGCCATGAACTCGACCAGACCGCCCCCCAGATCGTACACCCGGATCTTGACCCCAACCACCTCGTCGGCGCCGCATTTCTGCGCATCCTCCTCGATCCGTGCCAATGCTTTCTCGCGCGCTTCGTACAACATCTCCGTAAGTCCGCCGACTTCTCCGCCCCCGAGGGTCTGCAGCACCGACATGATTCCCCCCTTCAATCCGAGGGAGTAGACCGAGACCCCCATCACCAGGCGGATCGGCAGATAACCGACGTTCACCATGTTCCAGAGCTCTTCATTGGTCATGTCGCTGCTGACGGGGTTGTTGGCATATTCGGCAAGAGCGGGGTGATGGGAAGCAGTCCCCACCATGACCATCTCCTGGGTGCCGAGCAGCGGCGAAATGGTGGTCTCGATGCCGATCACTGCATTGGCCCCCGCTTTTCTCGCTTCGCTGGTTATCCGGGAAAGCGCCAGGTGGCGGGTCTGGTCGAAGATCTTCGAGTATTCGGGGATCTCCCCCCTGGTCAGCCTTTTAAAGGCGCCGATAATGTTCCCCCCCACCCCGATCGAATACGCCACGTTGCCGAAGACGAAGCGGAGCGGCTTGAATCCGGAGGCAACCTGACAGTAGAACTGCTGCGCATCGCCAGATGTCGAAAATTCAAGTTTTTGATCCTCGACTTCCTTGTGAATGGTCGAAGCCAGGGTGAGGAATTCGATGTTGCTGCCGTGATTGACGATATCGAAGGTGACGCCGGTGATGCCGATGCCGCCATAGCGGCGGGCCTCAGCCATCATCCGGTCAAAGGACTTCTGGCGGCCGTCATGGACCAGATTGGTGACCTCGGTGACTTCGCCGCCGGCCAGGGTGGAGAGCCCGGCCCCGATGCCGCCCATGACCCCGATGGCCACCACGCTGTTCCCGACGCAGAGCTGTCCCGGCTTCATCCCGAGCTTGTCGAGGCAGAATATCTCGTTACCGGAAAGTCCGGAAACCCGCTTGTGATCCTTGACTGCCATGGAAACTCCTTTGATTATGTTTTATCCCCGCTCCCTGTCACAAGCTGCAGCAGAGCAAAGTTTATGGGCGTAGGCTACAGATTGGTTATATTGGTTATACTCAATATTATCTAAAGTGAGTATAACCAGTATCTCAGCGACCGGCAAAAAACGTCTCAAGGCGCACCGGCGGAGCGTAGCGAAGACCGTGTGCCGCCGCTAGTTGGCAGTTCGCAGATTATCAAAGATTTTTGACGAGGGCGCGAATTCAATCAGCGGTGAAACCATTTTGCAACTTTCACCTTTCCTTTTGGTAACAAGTCACTCACTTCTTTTGCCAGCAGTTCCATACTTAAAAAGCCTTCAAATTTGTATAATGCTCCGCTCTTGGTTCTTACTAATAACGTTTTTGCAGATTCTCCACGTTTTTGAATTGATAACTTATCTATTGCATCGATATTGATTTCAGAATTTCCGCTTGAAGTTCGTGTGATCAGCTTTTGTTCCGTTATTTCAAGAGAAAAAGAATCAGTATCGGTGGCCCATTTGCGAAAATCTCGGAAACGTTTTATTGATAGTGCAAAAATCCCAATAAGTAAAATGACTCCTATCCATAGGAATTCTTCCTTGTCAGGCTTGGCACCAAGAGTCGAATAATGATTCGCAACAAGCAATCCAATAACAGTGAGCATGATAAAAGAACTTGCCATCTCTGACCGCATCTTTCTTCGAACATAGTCTTTATCAAATTTGTAAATCATTTCGTTCCTCTGCCAACTTGTTATTAGTAGGTTTCCGCATATACGGAACCTGTTACTTATATCAGCAATATGTTCCTTATATCAGCTGCTGACATATTACCTGTGGAAAGCACAACGCAGATGCCAAACCTACACTATTTTAGCATTATAAAAAATGTAGGTTTGACACCGTAAGCTTCTGGGTTTGACACCGTAAGCTTCTGCTGGTGAGCTTCAAAGCTTAACCTGTCTGTTTTAGCCCGGTTTGTTCGTGTAATTTCGTGTCGTTCGTGGACAAGCGCCTTTCCTGGCTTCACAGGACTATTCTTTCAACCGTTTGACTGGCTATCAATCGATATGCTATGTTTGAAATACAGTAAATATTAGGAGGTTGTCATGCCTTCACTTCAACGCATTGAATCCCAGATTGCCGCGCTCCCCGAAGCGGAACTCCGTCAGTTTCGCACCTGGTTCGACGAATTCGACGCCAAGAGATGGGATCTTTCCCTTGCTGCGGATATCGACAACGGCAAGCTCGATTCCCTTGCAGCGGAAGCACTTTCCCATTATGGCAAAGGTCAATGCAAACCGCTCTGACCCATCATGCCTCACCACGTTTCTGGGACTGCTATTCCCAACTCCCGCCCGCTATTCAACACCTCGCTGACGCCAATTTTGAACTGCTGAGACTGAATCCTCGCCATCCATCCCTCCACTTCAAGCAAATCGGAAAGTTCTGGTCTGTCCGAATTGGTCTTCGTTACCGCGCCCTCGGTGTCTCAATACCCGAGGGCGTCGTCTGGTTCTGGATCGGAACCCATAGCGACTACGACCGCCTGATCAACTAAATCAGGAACAAAACAGGGCTATAAAGCCGCCGTCGAGCCTTCCGAACGGACAATCCGGTCCACAATTCCGCCGCGCTTCAGCTTCTCGCGGTAATCCTCCTGGTGATTTTCGATTATGAGATCGAGATACTGGAGATTCAGGGCAATGGCGTCACTGTACAGGTTGCGGGGCAACCGCCACCTTTTCCAGAAGTGCAGATAGAGTGTCTGATCGAGGCTGCCGAGTTTTTCATCGAGCCGCCCCCGCACCGTCGTATAGAACGAGCGGGTCTGGTTGAGCAGGTCGAATTCGTTGGGATAAGCCAGCACCCCTGCTTCACGGAACTCCCGGTAGAGGAACAGCAGCTTTTCCAGGTACAGCCGGTCGGCCAGCTGCCCGAGCAGGTCTGACGAAGCCACGATCTTTGCCAGCAGCTCCGTCTCCGGGTCGCGGTAGAAGATGGTACCGGGATCTATTGCCAGCGAAGTGGTCGTAATCATGCAGCAGCAAGCTTCGACATCATCCTTGGAAAGATCCAGCTTTTGCCCGTACTGCTCGAAAAAAGCGGCGCTCCTCTCCACGTGAACAAGGGTATGCTGACCGCCGCTCCCCTTTTCGCCCGTTTTCTGGATGTAACCGACGTCGTGCATCAGAGCGGCAAGCAGCGCGAGCTCGGCGCCGTGGGGCGAAATCGGCCGGCCGTCGAGAGCCGTAGCATGTATCATCCGGGCAGTTGCGAGCAGCACTTCCAGAGTGTGCCGGAGATCATGGTATTCGGTCTTGCACGGCTGGTAGCCGTCGTACCTGCCGTGAAAGAGCCGCACCGTATCTTCAAAGCATCGTTCCACCAGGGCAATCGGCCGGCCGGGGAAAGAGAGTTCCATAATCAGCCTGGCCTCGGCCAGGACCGCATCAAGGTCCTCTACGTTTACCAGCATATGCAGATCGACTATACCTGAGGCCATTTTGCGGTGCTCCTGTTTTCCAGCCACGATAAAAATGCAGCGGAACCCTGTTATCAATCTGCCAACGCTCGAGAGTTCCACAGTTGCAGATAATTAAATGAATATTCTGCAAAAATGACCTGAAGTCAATGAAATCTTGCACATATTCAATCAAAACCTGTAAATCTCCCCGAAACCGTGGGAACCCCTGTATTTATCGCCTTTCCGCTTGACACAACCCGCTATTTTCGTGTACTTTTGCGCGGCTAACCCGCTGTATTCCATTAATTTCCTTGCCAATCCAGATGGATTCGCAAAAGCTCCAGCTGCAAGGCTTGCGAGTCGTGAGGAATGAGGCGTGGCAGCGCTACGCCGCAGTGACGAACGGCGAGCGTAACGCAGCAGATGGACTTTTGCGGATTCATCAATCCAGATTAACCGGAGGTATATACGTGACTTTCCAGGATCTGATCCTCTCCCTGCAGGGCTACTGGGCAAAACAGGGCTGCGTCATCCAGCAGCCTTACGACACAGAAAAGGGCGCCGGAACTTTCAACCCTGCGACTTTCCTCCGGGTGCTCGGTCCGGAGCCGTGGAACGTGGCCTACGTCGAGCCCTCCCGCCGGCCTACCGACGGCCGCTACGGCGAGAATCCGAATCGCCTGCAGCACTACTACCAGTTCCAGGTGATCATGAAGCCGAATCCGCAGAACATCCTCGACCTGTACCTGGACTCGCTCCGCTCTTTCGGCATCGATCCCAACAAGCATGACATCCGCTTTGTCGAGGATGACTGGGAATCGCCGACGCTCGGCGCCTGGGGACTCGGCTGGGAGGTTTGGCTCGACGGGATGGAGATCACCCAGTTCACCTACTTCCAGCAGGCCGGCGGCATCGATCTGAAGCCGGTTGCCGGCGAGATCACCTACGGTTGCGAGCGGATCGCCATGTACCTGCAAGGCGTGGACAACGTCTATGACCTGCAGTGGACCAAGGATGTGAAGTACGGCGACATCCATCATATGACCGAGGTGGAGTTCTCGACCTACAACTTCGAGGAAGCGAATGTCCCGCTGCTCCTGGAGTCGTTCAACAACTTCGAACAGGAGTGCATCAGGCTGATCGGCAAGGAACTGGTCTTCCCGGCCTACGACTTCGTCATGAAATGCTCGCACACCTTCAATCTGCTCGACGCCCGTGGCGCCATCTCCGTGACCGAACGCGCCTCCTACATCGGCAGGGTCCGCAATGTCGCCCGCCTCTGCGCGGAAGGGTATGTCCGGCAGCGTGAACGGCTCGGTTATCCGATGCTGAAAGGAGGGAGAGCCTGATGAGCACCAAGGAACTTTTTCTGGAGATAGGAACCGAAGAGATACCGGCCGGTTTTCTCCCCAAGGCCATGGCGGACATGGAAGCGCTGATCAGAAAAGAGCTGGAAAACGCCCGCCTTCCTTTCGGCGAGATCAGGACCCTGGCCACCCCACGTCGTCTGGTCCTGCATGTGGCCGGTATCCCGGCGCTGCAGTCCGACGCCGAAACCACAGCGATGGGCCCCGCCAAATCGATCGCCTTCGGACCTGACGGCAAGCCGAGCAAGGCGGCAGAAGGCTTTGCCCGCGGGCAGGGGCTCGATGTCAGCCAGTTGACCGTTATCACGACTGAAAAAGGCGAATACATCGCTGCCGTAAAGAAGGAAAACGGCAGACCGGTTCACCAGCTGCTGTCCGAGATCCTGCCCCGTCTGATCAACAATATCCCGTTCAAAAAGTCGATGCGCTGGGGCGATTTCGATGTCCGCTTCGCCCGCCCGATCCACTGGATCGTCGCCCTGTTCGACGGAGTGGTCGTCCCGTTCAGCTTCGGCCCGATCGAGAGCGGCACGGTCTCCAGAGGCCATCGCTTCATGGGCAACACGACCTTTCCGGTAAAGGACTTTGCTCATTATCTCGATGAGTGCGAACGGCACTTCGTCATCCCGGACCCGGGCAAGCGGAAGGAGATCATCCGCCGCGAAATCCACCGGACTGCCGAAACCGCCGGAGGGCATCTCCAGCCGGACGAGGCGCTGCTCGAGGAAGTGACCTATCTCTGCGAATACCCGAGCACCGTGCACGGGACTTTCCCGGCCGACTTCCTCAAAGTGCCGAAAGAGGTGCTGATAACCTCCATGCGGAGCCATCAACGCTACTTCTCGGTCCTCGACAAGGAAGGGAAGCTCCTCAACTGCTTCATCACCATCAACAACACCTTGACCTCCGACCCGTCTGTCGTGGTCAAGGGGAACGAAAGGGTGCTGCGGGCGCGGCTTTCCGATGCGCGGTTCTTCTTCGAGGAGGACCAGAAGGTCAGGCTCGATGAGCGCGTGGAAGCCCTGAAGAAGGTCGTCTACCAGCAGAAGCTCGGGACCTCCTTCGAGAAGATGGAGCGCTTCAAAGCGTTGGCCGAAGATCTGGCAGCGCAGCTGAATCCTGCGGTAAAGGCCCAGACCTCCCGCGCCGCCACCCTCTGCAAGGCAGACCTCGTATCCGCCATGGTCGGCGAATTCCCCGAAGTCCAGGGGATCATGGGACGGGAATACGCCCTGCTGGAAGGGGAGCCGGCAGACGTGGCGAACGCCATTGCCGAGCACTACCTGCCAACCCAGGCGGGGGGCGAGCTCCCCGCATCGGACATCGGTGCCTTTGTTTCCATCGCCGACAAGCTGGACACCATCTGCGGCTGCTTCGGCGTCGGCCTCATCCCGACCGGCTCGGCCGACCCGTATGCCCT
>JBGQLM010000195.1:0-7296 GCA_041500085.1 Geobacteraceae bacterium | reverse complement strand
GGAAGGAGGCTTTCGCCAGGTCGCTATCTGCCGGGTTGACGCGGACCGTCTGCCATTGGCAGGGGAGGAGCTCCTCCACCAGGGCGGCAAAAAGCTCTGCATAACGATCGTCCCGAAGCTGGGCCAGGGAGCCTTGCGCCAGGGTGTAGAGCCGGCCGGCAAGGACCTTTTCCGCCTCGAGTTTGATCAGCGCGGCCTGCCGTTCGGCTTCCGCCAGGATGATGCCGGTCTCCGCGGCAGTGGCTGACTCCTGCCGCCTCCGGTAGTCATCCTGAAGTTTCTTGATCCTGGCCGCAGCTTCTCCCCTGATCCGGTCCGCTTCAGCTTCCGTCGCTTGCCAGATCTGCCGCACCTTTTCGTCACCATCGCTAAGGAGGGCGTCGGTCAGTTCGCAGTATCCCATGACGTCCCCTTTACAGGTACAGGATCATGGCGGCAACCACGAAGCCGAGGATCACCATCGTTTCGGGTATGGCGAGCATAATGATGACCGATCCAGTCAGCTCCGGTTTCTCGGCGATGGTCCCCGCGCCCGCCGAACCGATCCTGGACTGCGCCCATCCCGTGGCCAGGGCGCTGAGCCCGATGGCAAGAGCGGCCGCAAAACCGAGCAGTACTTTTTCCATGTCGTTCCTCCTTTGAGCAATTCGCCGGTAAATGCTCCGGCTCCCTTATTCTCCCCGGTTCTTCTTGTACGGCTCGAATTTCCGGCCGCCGTAGGTAATGAACTTGCTGAAAAACTCCACGTAGTGGAGACGCAGGGCATGGATGGTGGGGGAGAATACCCCGAGGACAAGGTTGATCAGGTGCAAAAGCCCCGCCGCCAGTGCGCCGAGCACGATATCGCCGGTCAAGCCGGCAAAGCGGTTGGCCACGTAAGCGATGAGCACCGACGCCAGGCCGATGGCCATGATCCTGGCGTACGAGATGATGTTGCCGATGCTCTTCAGCATCTCCAGGGGGGCCAGGAGCCCGCCGGTCAGGAGCATGAGCGGGATGGCGACGAGAAGGGCGATGTTGATGGTTCTCGACACGGGGTGCGGGAACGGGGCGAAGTGCGACGCTGCCAGTGCGGTCAGACAGATGATGAACAGGGCGTTCACGAGTTTAAGGAGCGCATCCTTGACGGCCCTTCGCCGCAAGGCTCCCCAGAAGGCGAGGAGAAGCCCGAATGTTACGTGCATGACGCCGATCGCGATGGAGAATATGAGCATCGGGATGACCGCCCGGCGCCGGTCGATGACGGCGGTCTTTTCCAGGAAAAGCCATTCCGGCCCCGGCCCGCCAAAAAACTCCCCGTAAATGAAACCGAAAATGATGGCGTAACATGACGATACGAGTAGAATCATGGCTGCGTCGTGGAGATTCCGCCGCTGGCCGGATATCTTCATTACAACAATTGCGGCGGCTAGGATGACCAGCCCGTAACCCACGTCTCCCAGGATCATGCCGAAGAAGATGGGAAAGAAGACCCCGATGAACGGCGTAGGGTCGTAGGAGGAATAGATGGGAAGGGGGAGGAGCCTTGTGAACAGCTCGAAGGGACGGAAATAGGGGGGGTTTTTGATGGCGACCGGGATATTCTCCAGGTCCTCTTCCAGTACCTGCTGTTCTTCAACCACCACCCGTCCCCCGAACTTGCCGTTCAATATGGTCCGAAGCCGTTCTACGTCGGGGGTGGATATCCAGCCGTGGATGAAAAAACACATGCGGGTTTCGTGGATGGCGGTGGTGGTTGTGAGCAGGGAGAGGCGGTCGTCGAGCCACTCCCGTACCCACTGGTACGTGGGGGCCCAATGTGCGGCAAACTGCTGAAGTCCTCCGCCGGTCTGGCTGAGGTCGGTGGCGACCTCAGCGAGCCGCTGGCGCATGCGTCGGATCTTCTCGGGTAACGGCAGATGCTGAAACGGCGCCGGGAAGGAGAGTTCCGGGACGCGCTCTGCATTCAGGGCCTCCCGTAACTTGTCGGCCAGCTCCTTTGCCAGGGTTATAAGCGCGATGATGGTACCGTCTGATGCGTTCGTCGTCACGATTTCGAACCGGCCGCCGGTCAACCCCGCAACGAGACGCATAAGGTGCTCGGTTGCCGCCGGGTCCTTGATTGTCACGCCGATGAAGTCGAGCCCCGTATCGCTATCAACCTCTTTGAGGAGAGGTTCGAGGGCATCGAGGAATAAGGTCTGCCGGTGCAATTCTTCCTGCTCGTGGCGCAGGGCGTCCCGTTTCTGGCAGAGTCCCCGGCAGAAGGCGGTGTGCTTATCCACGAGGGCGGCCACGGCGGTGATTGCGCTCCCGGGTTCCAGGTAACTTTTCCGGATTGGCAGGTGCGGCAGGCAGGCGCTCAGCTCGTCGATTTTCTGGCGCAGATTCTCGTAGTAAGTCCGTTCCCCCAGGGTCTCCTTGTCCAGGAGCAGCGACCTGAATTCCCGCTCGATGCCGGTGTCGATGAATCCCCGCATGTCCGGTTCGACCTGGAATGCCGCCATTCCCCGGATCAGGGCGAGGACCTCGAGAAGCATCTCCTTCGGCCCGATTATCTCAACTTTGGACATTCTGACGATCATGTCGTTTTACCGGGAACAATTCTGAACAGTTCCCCTCGGATCAACCGTTTCAGACGCTCATCGTCGAGTCCGGCAAGTCTCTCCGCCCGTGCCAGAGCGTCTGCCAAAAGGGTGTCGGCGCGCTTCCGGGCGTCACAAAGCCTGGCAGCAGTCACAGCGGCCGCCAGATCTTCCTGCAACCGCGTCTCTTCCCGGGCAACCTCGTCATTGCAATTCCGGAGCACCTCCGCGAGGCTTTCCTCGGCCTTCCGCTGTTCCTGCGTGAGCCGCTCCCGGATCTCTCTTTCAATCTGTATAATGGCGCTTAACGTGTCCTTTTCCATGCCTGTTCCCGCAATCAGCCGCTACCGGAAAGCATCGGCCACCCTGCCAGCTGGTCTTTGTCCTTCCGGCAAAACCTGTTTTATGTCAGTTATATAACAGCTTGAACAGATTAACGAGATTCAGCTTCCAACCCGTTACCGGCCATTCCAACTCATGCTTGTCGCACAGGAAATCGAGCCTGTTCAGCCTGAATATCTCCTCCTTGAGGGAATCGTCGATCACCGCAACATCTTCCATGCGTTGTATAAGCTCTTTGGCCATCAGGATATGCCGCTTGATCTTCTCTGCCTCTTCCTTGCCCATCACTCCATACGCCGCTTTCAGTTCGATGAGGCGCATGGCGCCGTCATAGGTGGCCCGCACGATGTCGTCCCGCGTCATCCATTCCGTCTCGTAGTTCAGCCGCTGTTTCCATGTCGGCATGAGCATCGCCTGCCGGTGTTCCTTGAGGGTCCGGTAAAAGAGACGATACCCGAATTGTTCCGGCTCTTCGAAGAGCCTGCTGCCGGGATCGATGAAAGGGGCCAGCGGGGCGATCATCGGGAGGAGCTTCCCCGTCCTGCCGTATTTGCCCAGCAGTTCCCCGCAATACTCTACCGTGTCCATGACCGACTGGTAGTCCTGGTACGGGAGCCCGACCATGAAAAACAGGTCGAGCCGCCGGCAACTGCTCTTCATGAAAGCTTCAATCGAGGCTTCCAGTTCGGCGTTGTCGTATGTTTTCCCGAATGCCTTTCTGACGCGCGGATCATGGGACTCGGGGGAAATCTCGACGTTGAAATTGATGAGGGAATCAGCCACCTTCTGCACGAAGTCGCCGGGAGGGGGGTGAAAAAACTCGATGGCCAGCTCATTCGCGATCCGGTACTTTTTCATGGTCAGCAAAAATCTCCCAGCATAATCCTCCCCTGCCTGAAGGAGGTCGCCGATAACCATGACGGGCGCGCCGGTGTACTTTGCGATGGTCCTGATATCCTTTGCCAGGAGCTCCGGGGACCTGAACGCCGGTTTCCCCCGCCGGCAGAGCTTTGCGAAGGATGACGCTGAGCCGCCGCACGAGGCGCAGTCATGGAAGCATCCACGGCAGGAAAAAACCGCCATGACCGGGTTTGCCAGCCAGTTCCGGAAGGGGAGATATCCTGACGGATCGTGGTATTTCATAGTCATTTTCAGGGGGTGGGAATAGTCGAAGTTCACGTAGTCAAGATTGGTCGGCCGGTAGGAGATGCCATTCACCGTGACATTACCCTTGTCATCACGCCAGACCAGGTTCGGCACCGTTCCGTAGTCTCCGTCCGACTTGATGGCCTCCATGAGCAGCCGCAGCGGCTCCTCGGTCGAGTCGCCGCACATGACGAAATCCACGAAGGGGTAGTCGCGCATTATTTCCTGGTGGTAATAGGTCGCGGTAAGGCCGCCGAAGATGACCGGTATCTCGGGGTGAAGCCTTTTTGCCACTTCAGCCAGGCTGAGACTGCCGTCCACATGGGGAAGCCAATGGAGATCGATGCCGAAGGCGGCGGGACGAAGTTTCGCAATGAAGCTTTCCGGGGCGAACGCGGAATCAAGGAGCATTTTTATGGCCAGATTGACAATCCTGACCGATATGCCGTGCCGGTTGAGATATTCCGACAGTGTCAGGAAACCAATCGGGTAGTTCTCGAATATGGAAGAGGAGGGGATAACGTCGCTGATCGGGCCGTAAAAGATCGGGAGTTCGCGGAATTTGTAGATGCTTGGCGGATGAAGAAGGATCAGATCGACGTGCCTCATGGCTCAGGGCTCCCTGTCGCAGCATTGTTCACCCGTCCTCGAACTTCGTTCCTTTCCGGCACCAGCGTCCGCCGCTGATGATTGACGAGATGCCCCCCTCCCGCTCCACCGTATCGGCCCGGATTGCGAGATAGACATGGATCGGGATGAAGATCAGGAACACCCACATCACCAGCAGATGGACGAGACGGATATACTGGATGCCAACTGTCCGGTCGAACCAGATCAGGTAATGGAACAGCCAGAAGTCCGGCGCATAGAGGGCATAGAGGGCAAAGCCGGTGAGAAGGGCGACCATCCCGACACCGTAAATGCCGGTGTAGGCCACCTGCTGGAGCGGATTATGGCCGACGTAATGGGGCCCCCGGTCGAAACGGCAAAAGAGATAGTTCTGCATGACGGTGAACAGATTCCTCAGGTCGCGCGGCTTCACCGGAAAAAGTGCGTCCCAGCGCTGGTATTTGTTCGAGGCGAGAAAGAGCCCCGCAATGCGGATAATGGCAGCCGCGAGGAGGAGCCAGGCCGCACCGAAGTGGAAAAGTCGGAGGTAGCTGAAGTAGAACGAATCTCCCTTCGTCCCGTTGTAGGCAAACCGGCCACCTCCCATGAGAATGCCGGTAACGCTCAGCACGACGATGAGCAGTACTGCCAGCCAGTGGAAGGCGCGCAGCTGCCAGTCCCAGACGGAAACGTAGCGAAAGTCGCCCGGCTCCTCGCTGCGCCGGCTCCGCTCACGGGTCGCCCGGAGCGGGATATGCCCCAGGAACAGCCACTTCTCGCTCCCGTCCGGCAGGGTCGTACCATGCGCCACCCCGAGCGTACGGAAACCGTGCAGCATCTTTTCCCCGGCCTGCAGTGCGGCATGGTACCGGGTGGACTGGTCGGGCCGGCAGAGGTACAGAAGAGCATCCACTTCCCCCCGGGCGATCAGCTCCTCCTCGCCGGTCCCGACCCGGCGGACCCGGGCGATGCTCAGACGCTGCTCAGGAGTGGGAGGGGTATAGCCTAACTGCTCATAATGCCGCAGGTCCTTCTTGCGGGACGCGGCGCTCAAAAGGGCGAGATCGACCGGGTCACTGGTTCCGAACGGCGCGCCGAGGGCGGCTGCCAGGAGCAAATCCCGTCTCTTTTCGCCCGCGAACGGCACGGGGGCGCCCAGTTCCACGCGGATTTCATCCTCCGGGTTTTCATTGTTGGTCATGACACGGTTACCTCACCGATGGTCAAGCCGGCCGGGTCGAACAGATGGACGGCACACGACAGGCAGGGATCGAAAGAATGAATGGTGCGCAAGACCTCCAGAGGCCGCTCGGGGTCCTGGAGCGGGTGCTGGCCGCCGGCGGCGAGGGCGTGCTCGAAGGGTCCCAGCTGCCCTTCCGCGTCGCGCCCGGAACTGTTCCAGGTGCTCGGCACCACGCACTGGTAGCGGGCAATCCTGCCATTCTCGATTTCCACCCAGTGGGAGAGCGTCCCGCGGGCCGCTTCGGTAAAGCCGACTCCCTGGGCGCTCTTCGGCCAGCTTTTCGGCTCCCACTTGTCCGGGTTGAAGGTGGCGCAGTCGCCGGACCTGATCCGCTCCTGCAGCCCTCCGAACCACTCATCCAGTCGACGGGCCACAAGCACCGATTCAAGGGCGCGGCAGAGAGTACGGCCGAGGGTCGAATTGAGTGACTCGCTCCCTACGCCGAGTTTGCCGAGCGCTTCATTTACCAGCCGCACCGTCTCCCCGTGCCCCTGGGCATATGCGACCAGGAGGCGGGCATTGGGCCCGACCTGGACGGCCCGGCCATCATAGCGGGGCGCTTTCACCCAGGTATACTTCTCCTTGTCGGAGAGCTGCGGGTACGGGGGGCGCGGCCCCGTATAGCGGGGGACGGTTTCTCCCTTCCATGGGTGCCGCCCTGTTTTGTCTCCTTCGGGGTAAATATACCAGGCCGAGGTGACGAACTCGGCGATCTTCATCGGGTCAAACTGCTGGAGGCTGGTGTAGTTGCCGTCCAGAAGGACCGCGGCCCGTACGTCTCCCCCCTGTGGTGTGCCGGAACAGGAGAAGCCGCTCTCCCCCGTGGCCATAAGGTTCGGGCTGGAGACGCCGATAGCCGCGTATTCCTTGTAGAAGCCGCCGATGGTGAGGACATCCGGGTAGTAGACCTCATCGACGAAACGCCGGGCCTCCGTTATGAGCCCTCTCAGTTCATCGAGCCGCACGGCGTTGATGGTGATTTGGTTGTCGAGGTTGATTGAGCAGGCCATGCCGCCAACCAGGAAATTCGGATGGGGATTTTTCCCGCCGAAGATGGCATGAAGCCGGATGATCTCCCGCTGCCAGCGGAGCGCTTCCAGGTAGTGGGCCAGGGCGAGCAGGTTCCCCTCCGGCGGAAGGCGATAGGCCGGGTGGCCCCAGTAGCCGCCGGCGAAAATGCCGAGCTGTCCGCCTGCCACCGACTTCCCGACCCGTTCCTGGACTTCCCGGAACCAGGTCGCCGAGTTGTTTGGCCAGGCGGATGTAGCGGCGGCCAGTCGCGCCGTTGCCTGGGTGTCGGCCGCTAGGGCGGATTTCACATCCACCCAGTCGAGGGCATGGAGGTGGTAGAAGTGCATCACGTGGTCCTGCACGACCCCCATGCCAGTGACG
>JBGQLM010000194.1:0-7331 GCA_041500085.1 Geobacteraceae bacterium | reverse complement strand
CCGCCCTGCTCCACTGCGGCAACACCGACCAGATTGCTGCCCTGGATGACGTACTCACTGTTACTAGAACGAACAACGGAAACAGACGCAACTGTGCTGACAACCTCATTCGATGTCGCCCCCCCGCCGCCTCCGCAACCCCACATCAAAGCCAGTACGACCAGTAGAAATGCAGACTTAAGATATTGCCTCATTTTGATAAATTTCATTGCTTCTCCTTTTCTCTCAGCGAATGGTTTCGCGCCTGGCCTGCCAGGCAGGTTTATGCACGGACATGGTGCCAGCTGGTTGGCAGTCAGACTCATCATACATAATTTCATGACAATAATAAAGCCGCTCCACCGGTCAATGCCGGTACAGCGGCTTTTTTGTCATTTATCACATATTTTTGACTATTTCACCGGCAGATAGATCGCTCTGATAAACGATGCTTCGGTCGCAGCTTTAACCTCGGCTACGACATCTGGAGGCACGGCTGAATCAAGCGAGAGAATAACCATCGCCTCCCCCTTCTTCTCGCTCCGGCCGAGATTCATGGAGGCGATGTTGATGTCGTGCTTGCCCATGATGGTGCCGATCTTGCCGATCATGCCCGGTCTGTCCCCGTAATGGAGCAGGAGCATATGCTCCGAAGGGGTGAAATCCATGGAGTAGTCGCGGAGGCGGACGATCCGGGGGGTTCCTTCGAAGAGCGTCCCGGAAATGAGCCGCCTTTTACTTCCTTCAGTCTCCACCACCAGAGTCACCAGATTGGAAAAAGCATCGGACTGGGTTGATTTGCTTTCATCGACCACGATTCCCATCTGCTCGGCGATCAGGGAGGCATTGACCATATTCACGTCCTGGTCGACCATCCGGTTGAGCAGTGCGGAGAGGCCGAAAACAGTGAGCGGAGAGCAGTCGTAATGGGCTATCTGGCCGGTATAGCCGAAGGTGACTTTTGACGGGTTGCCTTCGACCAGCTGGATGCCGAAATCGCACATGACCCGGATGAGATTCATGAAGGGGCGCATCTGATCCATCAGCGCCAGATCGAAGCGAGGGATGTTGACGGCATTCTCCAGCGGCTGCTCGTCGAGATAATTGAGGATCTCCCGCGACACATCAACCGCTACATTGACCTGCGCTTCAAAGGTATTTGCTCCAAGATGCGGGGTGACGACCAGCTTCTCCTGGGCGATCAGCTCCTTGAGAGTGTCGGTTTTCGGCGGCTCCACGCTGTAGACATCTATCGCGGAAAGTCCGATCTTGCCGTTCTTCAGATTTTCCAGCAGAGCTTCTTCGTTGATGACCCCGCCACGGGCAACATTCAGGACGATTACGCCGTCCTGCATCATGGCGAACTCCCTCTTCCCGATCATGTTTCTTGTTTCATCATTCAGCGGGGTATGGACGGTTATGATGTCGCAGCTTTTGTAGATCTCGTCATGAGAAACAAGTTTTACCCCGAGGTCGTGCGCCCGCTTGACCGCGATGTAGGGGTCGCAGGCCAGCACCTCGCACTCGAAAGCCTTGAGACGGGTTGCCACCCTCCCCCCGACCTTGCCGAGGCCGATGACACCGGCGGTCTTCCCTTTCAGCTCGACACCGGTAAACGGAGCGCGTTTCCACTCGCCGCTCTTAAGACTGGCATTCGCCTTGGTCACGTTCCGGCAGGCTGAAAGCAGGAGCGCCATGGTGTGCTCGGCAGCGCTGTTGGTATTGCCGAACGGTGCATTAACGACTATGACTCCGCGACTGCTCGCATAATCCACATCCACGTTATCGATGCCAACTCCGGCGCGGGCAACGAGCTTCAGCTTAGTCCCGGCATCGAGGACGTCCTTGTCGACATTCGTACCGCTTCGGGTAATAATGACTTCGTAATCACCTATGAGTTTAAGCAGCTCCTCTTTCGAAAGGCCGAGCTTGATATCCATTTCAATCCGCGGATCCTGCTCAAGAAGCGCCAGACCTTCGGCAGCAACCTCATCAGTAACGATAACCTTCATGTATGCTCTCCTTGTCTTCCTTTTGAAAAAATTGCATAATAGCTCCCCGAACCGAAAATTGCAACACCGACTGGAGCTGCATGCCGTTTACACTGCCCTTTCATATCGTGCTAATTGAGCCGGAAATCCCGCCGAATACCGGGAATATCGCCCGTCTTTGCGGTGCCACAGGCACAGTTCTGCACCTGGTAGGCAAGCTCGGTTTTTCTACCGACGACAAACAACTGAAAAGAGCCGGCCTCGATTACTGGAGTGAAGTAGATATCCATTACTGGCCGGATCTGCCTGCACTGCAGGCGGCATACCCGGATGCCAGACTGGTCTATACCAGCAAGAAAGCAACGACCCCGCATACAGCGTTCAGATTCATGAAAGGCGACTTCATCCTGTTCGGAAAGGAAACGAAGGGGCTGCCGGAAGAGCTGATCGATGAGAATATGGATATGAGCATCCGCATCCCGATGTCAGGGAAAGTCCGGAGCCTGAATCTTTCTACTGCCGCCGGGATCGTGCTGTACGAAGCGCTGCGCCAGACCGGAATGTTGGAATAAAGGTAACTATTCAGATTCACAGATCTGGTGAAGAACATCTGCTTCGTAGGGGCGCAATGCTTGCGCCCTTGATGCAATAACCTACACGTTGCCATTGTCACCAGGGCGTATGCCATACGCCCCTACAAATCGTCTGCCGGAATGACGGTATTTTGCATAATCAGCATCAGCAGGAAAAGGCTGCCATAACCGAAGGCAGCACGAAAGCAGGCAGTGTTCAACTGCCAATATCAAGATAAATGGAGATCAATATGCCGTTCAATCACTTTGACAATGCAGGTCAGGCCATCATGGTGGATGTCAGCCACAAGGAGCCGACCATGCGCACGGCGTCAGCTTCCGCCTTGACGATACTGACACCTGCCCTTGTTTCGGATATCCTGGAGTTCAAGACCGTAAAGGGCGATGTGCTTTCGATAGCACGGGTCGCGGGCATAGCTGCCGCCAAGAGGACACCGGATCTTATTCCTCTTTCCCACCCGCTTGCGATCCATCACGTGTCAGTCGAATTCAAGGTCGATTCAGAGGCCGGGACAATAGAGAGTATCGCAACTGTCAGGGCCTTCGAGCGGACCGGGGTGGAGATGGAAGCGATGACAGCCGCTGCAGTAACAGCGCTGACGATCTACGATATGTGCAAAGGGTCTGACAAAGGGATATCAATCGGCGTGATCAAGCTCCTGTTCAAAGAGGGCGGGAAATCAGGAATCTACAGACGCGAGGAAGAGCTATGAAAACAGCCGTTCTGATACTGAGCGATAAAGGATCAAAGGGAGAGCGGGTTGACAAAAGTGGCCCGATCCTCGCGGAATGGCTTTCCGCCAGAGGGGCCGAGATCACCTGCACAGCCATGATCCCCGATGAAGCGAAGCAGATCGAAGCTCTCCTGAAAGAGTGGGCAGATTCGGGTGATTTCGACCTCATAATCACCTGCGGCGGGACCGGAGTATCGCCGCGCGATGTTACCCCTGATGCCACAATGAGGGTGCTTGACCGGGAGATTCCGGGACTGGGCGAAGAGATGCGCCGCGCCAGCTTCGCCATCACCCCTCATGCTCTCCTGTCGCGGGCAGTTGCCGGGATACGGAACAGCACGATGATTGTCAATCTCCCCGGAAGCCCGAAAGGGGCGATCGAGAATCTCTCTTTTATCTGGTCTGCGATACCGCACGGAGTGGCGAAGATGAAGGGTGATCCTGAAGACTGCGCAGTGTCAGCCTCTCCGAGGCATAAAACGACCCCGGCAGTCTCGTTCGTGGCAAAGTCAGGGACAGGAAAGACGACTCTTCTGGAAAAGGTGATTGCGGACCTGAAGGAGCGGGGATGGCGGATCGGGGTGATCAAGCATGATGCCCACCGTTTCGATATCGATCACCCGGGCAAGGACTCGCACCGTCTGACTGCAGCCGGGGCTGACACGATGCTGATCTCGTCTCCGGAAAAGCTTGCGTTGATCAGGAAACATGCAGCACCGCCCCCCATCGACGAGCTGATAGCAACCTATTTTAACGATGTCGATATCGTGCTGACGGAAGGGTTCAAGCAGAGCGGCCTGCCAAAGATCGAGGTGCACAGGAAGGAAAGGAGCAACTCTCTTCTTTGCCGCGGAGAAGCCCATGATCCGACACTGATTGCAGTTGCCAGCGATGAAGCACTTGAGCTCGATGTGCCGGTTTTCGGATTGAATAATGTAAAAGACGTGGCTGACTTTATTGAGAAGAGCTTTCTGCGGTGAATGAGGGATAAGTAGTGCCGCCCATAGTTCGATGTTACCGGTCGACCTGCATGAAAATGTCAATCCGGTTCACGCGGATCAAGAACCAGCTTGATGCCATTAAGTATTTCAGTCATTCGCTTTGATGAAAGTGTTCCGACATACTCGTCCAGTTGAGCTTTATCAACGGTGAAAACCTGCGAAACATTGACGACGCTTTCCTTCGGCAGGCTTGACTCTTTTTTGTCGAGAAGTACGTTGCCTGGTGCGTTTGCACGCTTGAGGTTCGTGGTGAGGGGGCATACAAGGACTGTCTTGATCTTGCTGCAGTTAAACAGATTGTTCTGTACAATGACGTGTGGGTGTTTATAGCCAGGTTCCGAGCCTTCAGGTTCATCAAGGTCTATCCAGTAGATGTCTCCCTGATTGATCACCATTGGCCCTCCACTATGCGACGATGTTGACGTCGCGATTTCCGAAGGAGGGTCTGTTCTGTCGCATCTGGTTCGTCTGCGTAGGCGGCATTGATCTGGGCAAGCATTTCCTTGTTTTTCTGGTGTTCAATGAAGTCCTGCAGAGCAATTACGAATAATCTGCTGCGCGAAACTTTCATTTTTCGCGCGATATTGTCGGCTTGATCAAAGAGGTTCTTTTCAATCGAGATGGCTGTTTTAATCGCTTGCATGGTTATACCTCCTATTGAATTAAGTATAACCTTTAGTCATACTACAGTCAATACCAGCTCATTCGTTTTAATTCATCGAACGGCTTGAGGCTTAACGCTACAAACATCCCTTTCAGTTCCTTAAGACGTTTGGTTGACATAGCATTCTCCGCCCACAGAAGTAAGGCCTTATTTTTTCAGCTTCAAAATCCCTTTTTAGAACTTGTGAGCGCTGAAGGAGAGCAGGTCAATGTCCATATCATAGACGTTTATCTTCTCATGACCGACCGCCTGGGCCGCGTCCGTATGGAATCCACTGCGTCCCATTCCGGATGATCGCGACAATCCTCACGCAAAATCTGCTTGATGGATGAAAGCTGAGTTTCAGTCAATTGCATATTGAACAGCAAAGAGCCTCTGAATTCGGTATGATACCCCATTGCCACACCCTCCAACCGCTTGTTTGAAGCTCATGCAGTTTGATGGAGGTATTAATTATGGTCATGTTTATTTCAGTTATTTAAAGCTGTAGGGAGTTGAGACACGACCCTTATGGAGCCCCGCGCCCTCAAACTGTAGAGCGGATTGTTTCGATAGGGAGAAAGAGTTGCAGGGGATGTTCGGGAATAGTAATAAATCCGTAGCGTACGTAAAACTTTCGGGCAGCATCATCCTTGGCATCGACAAAAAGACCGATAACCCCGGCCTGTTCTGCGATCAGGGCAGTGCGGTGAATCGCCTCGGTCAACAGCAGTTCGCCGTACCCTCTTTTTTGTTCTTTGCGCGAGATTGCCAGTCTGGCAAGGCGCACCGCCGGGAGTCCGTGCAGTGGGTATTTTCGGGCATGGGTCGCAGGGAGTTGCTCCGAGTGCAGTTCACACAAGGTGAGAGAAAAGAAACCAAGAATGGCAGAGGAGCCATCGGTCAGCACAAAGGTCCGGGAAATCCCTTTTTGACAATGCTGGCGAGCGGTTGCCTTGAGAAAAGTGTTCAGTTCCGGGACACCGCAATCGAAACCGCTACGATTATGGCTTCGGTCAAGAGGGACTATTTCGGGCACAAGATTTCCTGACGCCGCTTCATGGCTGTTTTTAGATACTCGTTGGCCTCAGGAGGGTTTTCCATAATAGCAAACAGCGCCTCTGTTGAGGCTGCGGAAAGCTTGATCACCCGTTCCCGCTCCAGAATTGCATCGGCCTTTTCCAGGGCCGCCGAGACGAGAAACTGGTTGAGGGTTGCGCCGACAGTCTGGGCGGCCTCCACAAGGCGTTCATAGACGGCGGTAGGCATACGAGCGGGTATTCGTTCTTCAGCGATTGTGCGAGACATTTGGCACCTCCAGAATCAAGAGTAATAAAGTGGCGTCAAAATGGCAACAAATATTTGTATTTCTGTAGGGGCGATTCTTGCCGCGCACGGTGTCCGGAGGGGTGAACCCCCGTGGCCGCTAATACCCTTCGTTATGTCGTTGCGAGGCTTTCCGGATGGACACAAACCAGGTTTCTTTTCCTGGCAAATCCATCGTCAGAGATATACAACTCCCACAAGTCACCTACAGCACTCCCCTGAGCGGTCATGACGCCCGACAAGCCGAAACCAGGAAACTCCCTTCTCATTTGTGTGATGACAACATTCACCAGTTCCGGCATTTGATAGGTCTTTTCGGAGCCGTCCCATTGTATCCCGCTGTTGTCAGATAGCAGCGCAAGGTCGATGTACGTCAGATCCATTGCGCCCCATTCCGGATGATCTCGACAATCCTCACGCAGAATCTGCTTGATGGCTGAAAGCTGAGTTTCAGTCAATTTCGTATTGAACCGCAAAGAGCCTCTGAATTCAGTATGATACCCCATTGCCACACCTCCAACCGCTTGGTTTAAGCTCTTGTGGTTTGATGGAGGTATCAATTGTGGTCATGTTTATTTCAGTTATTTAAAGCTGTAGGGAGTTGAGACACGACCCCTATGGATGTTCGACCCCTATGGATGTTCCGGAGCCGCTTTGCGACGTCCGCTAGAATTATTTGTTAGGCCGTTTATTCAGAGACATTGTCTCCCGTTTCTGGCAAAGCACTTGCAATAGCATCTTTAAAGGACTTATCGAAATGGTTTAGAAAGGTCTCTAGTAGATGCCCGTGGTAGTACGCATAATCAATTGCATTTATATTTTTTTCCTTAGGCCTAATGATGTTAAACGTGAGTTGAGTAGCTTCTATTTTTGGGAGAAACCAAGCTTTTTTTGCCCACTCAGGCGCTTTGTGCGTGTAGTGCTTGTAGCGCGCCCGGTTTCTTGGACACAAGATAAGAGTTACGCTGCCTTCTTGAAATTGAATTCTTCATTGAATTCATCCCTGGCCTGAGAAGGGCTCCTAAAGCCGATCTTCTCGACCAGCCACAACTGATTGTACTTGG
>JBGQLM010000193.1:0-7366 GCA_041500085.1 Geobacteraceae bacterium | reverse complement strand
GGGTGACACATCACTGCGAAATAATCGAAACCGGGAACGAAAGTTGGAGAATCAGAACGAGGATAAATAACTGAAAACTACTACCTGGGGTGGGTCAAAATTGGACGCCGATGGTGGGTCAAAATTCAAAGCCGATTGACAAACAATTCTTTGGTTTTGGTTCAAAAGTGCCTTCATGCCCGCAATCTGCATCTCTACCAGCATTCAGTTCTGACCGCAGAGATTGCATGGGACATCGTGGTTATAACCAACGAAGACTTCGGCTTCTCCGCTACTCAGGCGTACATGGCGGGGATGCTCCACGACGTCGGCAAACTCTTTGTTCAGGATAGTATCCTTGATAAACGGCAACCGCTGACTGAAAGAGAATGGGAGATCATGGAGAACCACCCGGCCTGGGGCCATGACTATGTCAATGGAACGATTTTCGAACCATTCGGAGATGTGATCCTTCACCATCACAAGCTTCCTGACGGTTCCGGATATCCGAAGGGGCTTACTCCTAGTGTGGTGAATGACCGGGTCCGCCTCATTGCCTGTGCAGACAAGATTGCCGCTTTCATTGAGGACCGCCCGTATCGCAGGCGTATCTCGAACAGGGATCTAATTTACCAGGAGGTGAGAGCGATAGCGGAACTTTATTTCGAAGGAGAGAAAGTGGAAGGCATTATTGCCACGGTCTTGGGAGGAGTCGCAATAGAGCACTGGACATCGCTTGGCAAGGAGCAATTCTTCGGGATGGTCGGAGCGTGTCCATGAAGGTTACCGAACGAACATTGGTTGATATGTGCCGCAGGATCAACAATGAACAGTTGAAACATTAGGATGGGGCCGAGTTCGTGCAGCGCTTTCTTTATGAGTCCTTATAGCGGCCCCGGTTTTCTTGGACACAGAAATGATGTAAATTTCTTATCCAAGGAGACAGCCAATGAAAAACAATGTGGTCAGTTCCGGTGTAGCAGAAGGAGAGCGTAATTTTGGCAGGGCTCATGGCAAGAAGCTTCTGTCTAACATCCGAAAGGGGGTTAAGCAGAGGCATTTTTTCAAGTTCTTGCTTCAGATACGTATATGGGATAGAAAGATTAGATCGGATTGCGAGGGGGCAGAAGACGGACGAGCCATCAAAGTATATATTTCAAAATTCTTCTGAAACTATTGTTCACATCATTCACTCCATCCACTGATACAGGCAACCCGGAGGTTTCATGCAACATCGAACTTTTTCATTACTGGCAGTTTCAATGCTGCTATCAGCATCAATCGCCTCTGCAGCTCAAACCAGTTGCCCGGAGCATTTTGCCAACGGACAGGCTCCTGATCTCGTCAACCAGAAACTCGCGGCAAAGAATCTTGAGGTCTGCTATTCAGGGTACGTGGCAAGACATTCAGGGGTGACACGCACCCCGCTTTACTCAGCGGAACACCTGACTCGCGAACGCTTACTTCAAGGAAAGGGACTTAAACGCCAAAGCAAATTTTACCCTGACCCGAATATCCCAGCTTCGGAGCGAGCAGAATTGCATCACTATGCAAGATCCGGCTACGATCGCGGACATGTGGCTCCTTCGGCTGACATGTTCGACCTGCAATCTCAGCAAGAGTGCTTTTCTCTCGCGAATATGGTGCCGCAAGAGCCCTCAGTAAACCGTGGAATTTGGGAAGCGGTGGAGTCGGCAACCAGGAAGCTGACAAAAGACCGGGGTGATCTGTATGTGGTAACTGGACCGATATTCTCCGGAGACAATATCCAGCGAATCGGGGGGGCGGTCATGGTGCCGACCCAGATGTTCAAGGCCATCTACGACCCGAAACGGCATGAAGCAGGGGCGTATCTGGTAGCGAACACAGAAGGAGCACAGGTCCAGATCATATCAATCCGACAATTAGAGCAACTGAGTGGTATCAGAATCTTCCCAGCGCTTGACAACCAGATGAAAGACAATGCCATGAGATTACCAGAGCCGAAAGAGCGTAAACGCAGGGGAGGGCGGTAACAGTGAAAAAGAACGAATTCACACCATTCGAGAACGAGGCGGATTGCGTCCAGATAGGTGATCTGACTATTGAGAACCGTGTCGATCGCGTCAGCATCTTCGGGAGTTTGGATCTAACCCTCGATAAAGAGGGGCTCAAGATGGCAAAAGAACTTAAAGGAATACTCGATCTGACTCTATCTGAGATGGAGAAGCTTGATTTGCCAGCCAAGATCACTGCGCTCGCGCCGGAAACTATAAAGAACCCTTTTGCATGAACTAGTACAATAAGGAGAAGGCCGAATGAGTGAAGCAGTGACATTCTGGATAGATAACAAGAACTGCGTCGGAAAAATCGCCGTCAGAATAGGTGATCAGTCACTGGTTATCTATCGCGACCGCTATTACGTACTCAGGGATGGCACTGCACAGTCAAGAGGTGGCAAGCCCCTGCGCTACTCCCTCTCATCCCTACCGGTGCCATGGAAACGCGCACTGAAAGGTGAGATGCAGCTGCCAGCGGCTTTGGCGGTAGAGCTAGAACCTATGCCTAAGCCTCCAAAACAAGCTCGTAAGAAAAGGGAGAAACCAGTCATGACGGAACCAATACCTGAAACAGTTACCCCTGTACCGGAAAAACAACCCGTCAAAGCCTCAAGGCCTGCAAAGAAGGCCGACAAACTCTCTGCTAAGGCACCGGTCATAGCAAACTGCCCTTACTGCAAGGCCTCTCATGAGCTACCGGTAGAGAAGGGGAAGAGCGGGAAACCCTTCTTCCTTGCATGCTCTAAATGCAAGGGTGACTTTGCGGTCAGGTTTATTGAGGTAACCATTTACCAGGCAGAGGTCGCCGGATTCCTGGAG
This sequence comes from Geobacteraceae bacterium, assembly GCA_041500085.1. Taxonomy (GTDB): domain Bacteria; phylum Desulfobacterota; class Desulfuromonadia; order Geobacterales; family DSM-12255; genus VEOV01. The sequence continues at coordinate 4,529 of JBGQLM010000193.1, read as the reverse complement.
AAGAACTGATTTCACGGTAAGAAATGCTCATTTACTGATACAGATAGCTCTAACGGAGTAAACAAATTGTCAAAATCAGATGAAGTTATAAGAGTGCCGGATGACGAATCTCCGCATGAGAGACTTCCTGAATTCCTGGAAGAGGGGGTGGACGTGCCCGTTGAACAGATCAACCCCGATACACTGAGAAACTTGATATCCGAATTCGTGACTAGAGAATGGGAGGAATTTTGTTTTTCGCCAGATACCCTTGAAGACAAAATAGAACAAGTTATGGATCAGCTAAAAAGCAAAAAGGCAAAGGTCGTGTTTGACCTTAAAACCGAGACATGTAACATTATCCTTGGAGAAAACCTAAAAAGGCGAAGGTGAATTCTTCATGAGTACTGCATTGATATTATTCTACATACAGAACGACTATTTCCCTGGCGGCAAGATGGAGCTGACTGGCAGCATCCAGGCAGCATCTGCTGCGGCGAGGTTACTTGGAGCGTTTCGGAAACAGCAGTGGAGCATTTACCACATTCAGCATATCTCCATTCAGCCGGGGGCAACTTTTTTCCTGCCTGACACCACTGGAACCGAGATTCACGAATCAGTCCGTCCGCTATCTACAGAGCCGGTCATTACCAAGCACTTCCCCAACAGCTTCCGTGCTACCGATCTTCTGGAGCGACTCAAAGCCGATAGCGTTGGTAGCTTACTTGTTTGTGGCATGATGAGCCACATGTGTGTTGATGCTACCGTAAGAGCGGCTTTTGACCTCGGATTCAACTGCATTTTAACTCATGATGCCTGCGCCACCAGAGAGCTCACCTTCAATGGAACAACTGTGCTGGCAGCGCAGGTCCAGGCATCCTATATGGCAGCTTTAGGAGCTGTCTATGCGCAGGTTAAGTGTGCGGATGAGATTCTGGAAAACATGGCTGCTACAATTTGAGATAAAGGAGCTCTACTCCCTATGGCAGAAAAGCTTGATGTAAAAGAAACTGTATTTTTGCAAGAGATGGTGTTATCGAACAGCTACGAAATAGCCGCTCTTGTGGCCGTTCTGGAGCGGAAGGGACTATTGACCAGTCAGGAAGTCATAGAAGAGATAAAGAGGCAAAGGAAAGTCTGACGTACAAAAATGAGAGGTGAACTGTGCCGAACTTAATAGTAGTGGCCAAGGTGGTTGCCAAGAAGGATTGTGTCGAAGCAGTGAAGACTGAACTGCTCAAATTGATCGCTCCGACCCGGCAAGAGAGCGGCTGCATCGAGTATAATCTGCACCAGGATAATGACGATCCAGCAGTGTTTGTTTTCTATGAAACCTGGGAGAGTCTGACTTGTCTGGAAGCTCACATGAACACTGAGCATTTCAAGAGTTATGTTACTGCTGTTAATGTCATGATTGAAGAAAAGATTGTGCACAAGATGGCCCGGATCGCATAGGTTTGCTCAATACATCTCAGAACTCAGGCAACAACTCTAGTACGAATTCCTGACAGGGACTGGACAACGATGAAACAGGCATTCAAAGACATCTCATTGAACCCTCTTGAGGCTGAAATAGCCGTCACAGCTCTTCATTCTACGGGGGATTTCAAGGTTACCCGGCGACTGAACCTCAACCAGGATACTCGTTTCACTCGCTGCACTGACTCCGACACACTGATTGGCATCTGCATTGATACCGAGACAACGGGCTTGAATTATGCTCAGGACAAGATCATTGAACTGGGTATCGTTGCCTTCGAGTATGATCCTGTTAGCGCAAAAATCACCAGGATTACCGACCGCTATGCCGGGTTTGAAGATCCGGGTTTTCCGCTTTCCGTCGAAACGACAGAGATCACCGGCATAACCGATGATATGGTGCAGGGACACACATTCGATGATGTCCAAGTAAACCGACTTGCCAGTCAGGCATCCATGGTGATAGCGCATAACGCAGATTTTGATCGTAAGTTTGTTGAAACTAGATTCCCGGTATTTTCGCGGGTCCCGTGGGCTTGTTCTGTCTCCCAGATAAACTGGCAAGCAGAGAGGATCTCCTCGAGGGTTTTAGAGTATCTGCTTTTCAAGTTCGGTTGGTTTATAAACGCTCACCGTGCTCTGGATGATGCTGAGGGGGTGCTGGGAATCCTTCTAGAGAAACTACCCGTAAGTAATACCCCTGTATTCAAAGCCTTGTTGGACAAGTATGACGTAGTATCGTCGAAGATCAGCGCTGTAGGAGCCCCTTTTGACAAAAAGGATATGTTAAAGCAACGCGGCTACAGATGGAATGACGGGTCACAGGGAAGTTGCAAGGCGTGGTGGATCAGTGTCCAAGGTGATCAGGAGAGAGATGAGCTATCCTGGCTTGCCAGCGAGGTCTACCCCAGTGGTTCAACAGACAGTGTAGAAATCAGCCGGATCAATGCCCTGGATCGCTTCTCTGTCAGGGAGAAATAGCATGAGTGATCGCATTATATGAAGATCAAATTGGATAAAGTTGTCTCAGGCGGGCAAACCGGAGCAGATCGGGCAGGCCTGGATGCTGCCATGGAATTTGGCATCATCGTCGGCGGTTACTGCCCAAAAGGGCGACTGGCTGAGGACGGCACAGTACCGGATCGTTATCCACTGACCGAATTGACTAAGGGCGGGTATTCTGCCCGGACTGAGAAAAACGTGGTGGAGTCGGATGGTACTTTGATTCTGAATATGGGTAAGGTTACTGGTGGAACTAGACTGACCGTAGAATGTGCGAAGAAGCACAATAAGCCGTACTTAGTTGTTCAGTTGGATCGCGTTGTAATAGTTGATGCAACTATTGATTGGTTTGATGCAAACAACATTCGCGTGTTGAATATTGCGGGACCAAGAGAGTCAAAATATCCGGGTGTTTATGCAAAAGCCTTCGAGTTCCTACGAAAAGTTTTTCTGACTGACAGCACGGCAAAGGTCACATATCCAATAGAAGAAGAGACGCTGATAACGTCGACCGACACGCCTCCTCCTGGATGGATGGGAACCTGGACACCGCAGGAACCTTACAAATAATCAAGAGGGGAACAACCTTATGGCAATGACCGTCGAAATTAATGGCAATATGCTTGAATCGAGATTGATCTGGAGAAACCGACCCCTTCTGCTCGCGGCATGACACCGCAGAGGCGATAATGATCGGGCTATGGGGACTGCTTCGGATAGGCTGGCAGGATGCACTGCCAAAGGAACTGCACCGGTGACAAACCAAACCAGCAAGATGGTCGAGGAGGCCCAGAGGTTCCTCTCTGCAGCTGATCCAGTCATGAAGAGACTCATCGAACAATCAGCTCCTTTTGGATTGCAGCCTGACCTGAAGCAATCACCCTTTGAAGCGCTCACCCGCGCGATTGCCTCCCAGCAATTGCACGGAGCCGCGGCAGAGGCAATACTGGGTCGCTTCATCAAGCTTGTGCCGGGGAAGACTTTTCCCGATCCGGCTGATGTAGAACTACTGGCAGACGACCAGATCAGGTCGGCAGGTTTCTCCCAAGGCAAAATTCGAACACTCCGGGATCTGATCATCAAAGTAACGCAGGGTATCGTTCCCGCGGCTGAGGAACTTGGTAGTCTTGATGATGACGAAATCGTCGCGAGGATAACCCCGGTGAGGGGCATAGGTCGCTGGACGGTAGAGATGTTGCTCATCTTCAATCTCGGACGCATGGATGTTTTGCCAGTTGACGACTTTGGAGTGCGGAAAGGGTTTGCGCGCGCTTACGGTTTAACGGAGATGCCCAAGCCGAAAGAGATCTTGTCCCACGGTGAAAAGTGGCGCCCGTATCGTACTATGGCCAGTTGGTATCTGTGGCGGGCGGCTTATGAGTGAGTGGAGTTTGTCATGGCGCACCGGTTTCACTCCATTGCCTGGAGTTACCACCAGTTTCACTTGGCGCGAGACCGATGGTGTCAGCAATAACAATCCCATGAAGTTCTGGATAAAGGAACTGTGAGAGAGTAGGCGATGAAAAGCACTCCGACAATCACAACAGAAAGCGGCAGATACTTCCTGACGGACCGGATCAGAGAAGAGGTTGATTTTGGGACAACAGCACAAAGCCGTGGAACCCACCCGCCACCGGTCCAAAAACCGGCGCCATCAGGCAGCATGATAATCCCTTTGCCAAGTCAGGATACCTGGGCAATCCCGCCATGCGACCTGCAAACAGCCATTGCCAACCGCGAGAGTCATCGTCAGTTCACAGCAGATTCGCTCTCCCTGGAAGAGCTGGCCTTTCTTCTTTGGTCTACTCAAGGAGTTAGGAAAGTTATCCACGAAGCCGCAGTGCTGCGCACGGTCCCCTCAGCCGGTTGCCGTCATCCTTTTGAAACCTATCTTGCAGTGGTGAGAGTTGCAGGGCTTCAGTGTGCTATCTATCGCTACCTCCCGCTTGAACACTCGCTGGTTTTAGAAAGAGAGATTGAGCAGCTACCTGCACACCTTACGGCTGCAACTCACGGCCAACGCTTTGCTGGACAGGCCGCTGCCCCTTTTATCTGGATGGTGCTTCCAG
>JBGQLM010000192.1:0-7396 GCA_041500085.1 Geobacteraceae bacterium | reverse complement strand
TTTTATCCTCCTTTCAGTCCAAGTTTCTTGCATAATGCGCCCAGCAGTTCCTGTTCATCCTCCGAAAGTGCCGCCATCTCTGTGACGATCGATGACTCGACTCCGGCAAAAACATTCGCAACCAGTTCCCTGCCCGCATCGGTAAGATGCACCGTCAGATAGCGACGGTCCTGGCTGTCGCGCTCCCTTCGCACCAGTCCGCGTTTTTCCAGGTTATCGATCACCATGGTTATATTACCGGTGCTTTTGAGTATCTTTGCCGCTATGTCGCGCTGGCAGAGCGGCCCCTTGTGCAGCAGCGCCTCCAGGACGCCGAACTGGCTGATCGTGAGGGCGGCGGCCGACATGGAGCGGCTGACCCGGCTGGTTACCGACTCCGCACCGCGCATCAGCTTGGTGTAGGTGTTCAAGGCGCGATATGTCGTCTTTTCCGCTGCATTCATCTGATCCACCACTTATAAGTCAATGTCATATTGTTTAATATCAAACTATTACTTTATAAAAAAGATGTCAAGCGGTTTATGCTGACTCACATGCCCCGCGACACCCCTGACCGGCCCCGGTATCAATGCCCGTGACTGCAGACCGCTCGCCGTTCCCGATGCCCCAGGTCCTTGATCAGCGGCCCTCCGTTGCAGGCGGAGCAGTCAAACTGGACGGTGGTATGGGTGATGTGAAAACCGTGCTGCAACTCATGCTCGATGCGGTGCATCAGCTGACTGCGTTGCCCGTCATAGGCCGGATCGATCTCGATATGTGCCGAGAGGGCGAAGATATGTGAGCAGACCGCCCACAGGTTGAGATGGTGCACATCCAGTACACCTTCGATCCCGCGCAGGTGCGCCGCCACCTGATCGACGGACAGACCGCTCGGCACACCCTCCATCAGGATATGGGTCGCCTCGCGCAGCAGGCGTCCGGCACCCACAACAATCAGCAGTCCGATGGCGATCGAGATCAGCGGGTCGGCCTGGTACCAACCTGTGTAACGCATCAGGACCGCACCGGCAATCACACCCACCGAGGCGGCCGCATCCCCCAGCACATGCAGGAAGGCGCTGCGCACATTCAGGTCATCGTGGGCGTGGCCGTGCAGCCCCTGGCGGCCAGCAGGTTGGCGATCAGCCCCAGTACGGCAATGATCAGCATGGGGATGGTCTTGACCTCTTCCGGCGCGATCAGCCTCTTGCTCCCTTCGTAGAGGATACCGATCGCCATCACAAAGACCGTCAGGCCGTTGATCAGCGATGCCAGCACCTCGGCCCGGTGCAGGCCGTAGGAGTGCCGCTCGCTGGAAGGCTGGGCGGCCAGCTTGATCGCGCCCAGGGAGAGCAGCAGGGCGAACAGGTCCAGAAAGACATGTCCCGCATCGGACAGGAGCGCCAGGGAGTTGGACCAGAGGCCGCCGATGACCTCGGCCACCAGGGTGAAGGCGGTCAGGATGATGGCAAAGGTCAGGCGACGCGATATGCTGGAGTCGATGTGTGCCATGGTTTCCTCCCAGAGGGATGCAATCTGTCACCTTGAGCATACCAAAAACTGCTGAAAGCCGCCACTCAGTTGCGGTGTTCGACCGCAAACCACCGGCGTTGAAACCAGAAGGCCACATTGACAAGGCCAATCATGACCGGCACCTCCACCAAGGGACCGATGACCGCCGCAAAGGCTGCGCCGGAACCCAGACCGAAGACCGCAATCGCCACGGCAATAGCCAGCTCAAAATTGTTACTGGCAGCGGTAAAGGCCAGGGTAGTGGTCTTGCTGTAGTCGGCCCCCATCTTTTTACCCATCCAGAACGAAACCAGAAACATCACCACAAAGTAGATCAAGAGCGGAATGGCGATCCGCACCACATCCAAAGGCAGCTGCACGATCAGGTTGCCCTTCAGACTGAACATGACCACGATGGTGAAGAGCAGTGCAATCAGTGTCATCGGGCTGATTTTCGGAACAAACTCTCGGTGGTAGCGCTCCTTGCCCATGAGCTTGACACCGATCAGACGGGTCAGTGCCCCGGCGATGCAGGGGATGCCCAGGTAAATAAAGACACTCTCGGCGATCTGGCGGATGCTGACATCCACCACCACTCCTTTGAGCCCCACCAGCGGCGGCAGGATGGTGATGAAGAACCAGGCATAGACGCTGTAGAACAGCACCTGGAAGATGCTGTTGAAGGCCACCAGCCCGGCGGCATACTCGGTGTTGCCCCTGGCCAGCTCGTTCCAGACGATCACCATGGCGATGCAGCGCGCCAGGCCGATCATGATCAGGCCCACCATGTACTCCGGCTTGTCCGGCAGCAATAGGGCCGCCAATACGAACATCAACACCGGGCCGATCAGCCAGTTCTGCACCAGCGAAATACCCAGGATCCGCTTGTTCTGGAAGACCTCCGGCATATCCTCATACTTCACCTTGGCAAAGGGTGGATACATCATCAGGATCAAGCCGGCCGCGATCGGGATATTGGTGGTACCGACCTGAAAGGAGTTGATGAAGGTCTCCGTGCCGGGGATGGAGTATCCCAGACCGACACCCAGGGCCATGGCGGCGAAAATCCAGAGGGTCAGCCAGCGGTCGAGGAAGGAAAGCTTGCGGGACAGGTGTTCGGACATAACGGACCTCACAAATATGGATGTGAGACTATTATATCCGCATTAGCGGATACATCAAGTCAAAATCGGGAGCAGTCGTCGGGTTTGTCTTTCAGAAAGGCAGCCAGTGCAGTGCGGTCGGAGGCTGCTTCGGGCAGGTTGCTGGCGTGCTGCCGGAGGGTCTGGAGCAGTTCCTTGCAGATTGTGCAGCTTTCACGGCTGAGGGTGTAGTACATCCACAATCCCTGGCGGCGAGTATCAACCCAGCAACTGCGCTTCAGGTAGGCCAAGTGCCGGGACACAGTGGATTGGGGCAGTTTCAGTACCGATATCAGGTCGCAGACACACAGCTCTCCCTCGGACTGCAGCAGCAGCACGATCCGCAGGCGAATCGGATCGGAGAGGGCTTTGATGGTTTGTGCGAGATGTTTCATAGTGAACAGCTTATATCGCTACATCCATGCTAGTCAAGAAAAGTCGATATTGAAACATCCTGTTTGTCGAGCGAAATAGTTCTCCTGCGGAAAATCCGAATGTAAAACAAGCAGGAGGCGTCCTGTCCTTGTCTTTGCCTGAAAATGATAATTGGAGTTAAAGATTTTTTCTCAGGAACCGATAAATGAAAAGGTTACCAATTATTAAATTCGGTAAGTATCTATCTGGAATAAACGGTTGCTGATATTGAACGTAGTTATTCAGCCGAATGGCAATTTATCCACTAAAGGAGATAACAAAAATGGTAGAGAAGAATGTATTGGTCTGGTGTGCAGTGCTGGTTGGAATGACGGCATTTTCCGGTATGGCTGGCGCTGAAACCGTTCGTCTGAACGGTTCAACAACAGTACAGAAGCGCATCATGGAACCGGGTAAGGATGCCCTCAAGAAGGCCACTGGCATTGACCTTGTGCTGGTCGGCAATGGCACTGGTAATGGTCTTGAAGATCTGGTGGCAGGCAAATGCGATGCGGGTATGGCTTCGGAAGAATTGGCTGACGCCATTGCCAGCATGAAAGATGCCTCCGGTAAAGCAGCGACAGGTGACCTCAAGCCAAATGTCATCACATCGGATGTTATCAAAGTTATTGTACATCCATCCAATACTGTTACAAAACTTGATCGTGAGCAGCTGAAGGGGCTGCACAACGGCAGCATCGACAATTGGAAAAATGTCGGGGGCCCCGACCTCCCGGTTATTGTCGTTACATCGCACCTTGGCTCCGCCACTCGCAAGGTGTTTCAGAAAACCATCATGGATGGTACAGCTTATGTAGCCGGAGCATTGGAAGCAGAAACGACCCGCAAAGAAATCGACAATGTTGCTCAGTTCCCGGAAGGTATTGGAGCAGTCAGCATGGGATTCATCAACCTGCCCGGCAACAAGGAGAAGGTTAAAATTGTGAACACCCAAGAAATCAATCGTCCGTTGATGCTGATTACCAAAGGTGATGCTTCCCCCGCTGTCAAAAAGATCGTAGATTTTTTCACAGGTGAAGGCAAAAAGTTCATTAAGGATTGAGCACACATCTGTTCAGGGGGGGGGCCGGCGCAATCGGTCCCCTTTTTCTTGCATGTTTACACCTGCACACATAGCTAAAGCGTTTAATGGAGCATACGATGACTATCAAGGGTAAGCTGTACCTTATCATGGCAGTTACTGTTATCGGTATTCTTGCAATCGGCGGTTCCAGTCTGGTCGGAATGAACTATGTCAAAGGCAAGCTGAATGTCCTAACCGAACGTTCTACCCCCTACCAGTTGAAAACGATAGAGTTACAACGAGCCGTACAAGAGCATACGTCAGGCTTGATGAAGCTTGCATCTGCCCAAGCTTCTGCCGAGTTCAATACTGCTAAAAGCGAGATAGACAAATCGCAGGAGAGTGTAGCCGGATTGGCAAAAGAACTGGCTTCCTTTACCGGGACCGGTACATCGGGAGGTGTAGAGCAACTGACTGCCATCTCCAAGGATATGATTGCCGTTACTGAGTCGCGCCTGAAGGCCGAGGAAGCAGGTCGCAAGGCCGATCAGCTGATGAAGCAGAAACTGCAACAAATTGCACAGAAGTTGCGATCGTTGGACAGTTCCATGCGCAAGAGCCAAACCGGTTCAATGAGTCAGTTATCGGCATCCAATCAAGGTGTGAAAAAAATAACCCAGAAGATGCGTGACGTTCAGAATGCTGGCAATGCTCTGAGTGAGGTCAAACAGGCCGTGCTGGAGGTTGCCGCAGCCGATGGAAAAACCGGGGTGGTGGTCGCATCCAGTAAATTTAACGCCGCAACCAGGAAGCTAGCCGGCAGCGATATGGTCAAAGCCGATCCGGTTGCTGCCAGACCGCTGCTGGAAGGGGTCACCGATGTCAAGGATCGGGTAACCGGGGCAGATGGGTTGATACCCCAGAAGAACGCCTTACTGGCCGCGCCGGACGATGAGAAACGCAGGAAATTCTCTCAAACGCTTGCTCAAACCATGCAGCGCATGGCTCAGATGACAGTTGTCATGGGTGACATTGTCGAGAAGGCAGGAGAGGATTTTGCAAATGAGGATAGCCGATTTGACGCATCGCTTAAAGGCGCCGATACCGCCAGCAGCATACTGGGAGTTTCCAGCGAACTGATTGCCGAAGGTTCGGAAATCAGCCGTCTGATCCGTGATATCTTTACCGTGACTAACGCCAAGGAACTGGCTGATACCAAGGGAGCTATGAATGCCGCTTTTGGACGGGCGGCGGCTTTGCAGGCCAAAGTCGGCGGCAAAAAGAACGGCAAGGGTGACGGAGCCACTGCCGTAGGCGGCGTTGTAGCATCACTGAACGAAGTGCGAGGCCTGTTGCTTTCCAAGGATGGAGTTGCTGACACGATCGAACATCTGTTGACCGTGAAAAAACAGTCTGCAGATCTGAGCACCAAGCTGCGTGATCATGTCAACGCACAGCGCGAAGAGGGCAAAAAGGGTATGACTACTGCTCAGGCCGAGCAGGAAAAAGCGGTTAAGTCAGTTAACTCGGTCTTTCGAACCAACATTGCAACCGTATCAATCCTGGGGTTGGCGGTACTGATAATCGGAGTACTACTGAGTGGCCTGGTACTGCGCTCGATCAGCAAACCAATCAATGAGCTTTCTCTGATGGCGGAGCGCTTCGGTGGTGGTGATTTCTCTGGCCGTCTGGATGACAATCGTAAGGATGAGTTTGGTGCGCTGGCAGTACATTTCAATGCTGCAACTGCCAAACTGGCCGAAATTACCCAAGGTCTGCGTCGTGCAATATCAGATCTGAACAGCGGTGCCAAACAACTGGCAAGCGCATCTGTCGATCTCTCCACCGGCGCTGCCCGCCAATCAAGCGAATCGACTCAAGCAGCTTCAGCCATGACAGAAATGGCTCAAACCATTGACGCTGTTGCCCATGATGCTCACACGGCAGCTACCGAGTCCGGGAATGCACTTACGCGCGCTACTACCGGGCGTGAAGTGGTAGAGCGCACGGTCACCGGCATGGAACTTATCGCTGCATCAGTACGTGATGCGGCCGGTGTCATTGAAGCATTAGGTAATAGCTCAACAAAGATCGGCGACATCATTAGCACCATCAATGACATTGCTGACCAGACCAACCTGCTGGCGCTGAATGCCGCCATTGAGGCGGCCAGGGCCGGAGACGCCGGAATGGGCTTTGCCGTCGTAGCAGATGAAGTGCGCAGGCTGGCCCAGCAAACTGCCGAAGCCACAAAGGAAATTGCAGCAACCATTGGACATATACAGAAAGACACCGAGCGGTCGGTATACTCCATGCGTCAAGGGACCGACAGAGTTGCCGAAGGAATCACACTGGCCCACGAAGCCAACGATTCTCTTGCAGCCATTGTAGAGGCATCCAGTCAGAGTGTAACAGCAGTCAATCAGATCGCTGTTGCAACGGAACAACAGTCTACGGTTGCAGGTCAGGTTTCCAACAGCGTTGACCAGATTGCCGGCATCACCCGTGATGCCGAATCAGCGGCCGATAACATCAGTAAAGCAGCATCCCATCTTAATGAGCTGGCAGGAGAGCTGGACAGAATGGCGGCCTGGTTCAGATGCTGAAGCGTTATACATAATGTGAGAGAGGCCGGCCAGCAAATGACCGGCCTTTTTTAATAACGAATAACCTAAAATTATCACCTTCAGGAAAGCGGACATTGCGATTAAGACCCAACCGCCTTTACATTTCTGTTGCGTGCAGCAATGTGGTTCGCGAATATTTTTAAAGCCTACTGCCTATGGACAAGAGGCAAGCAGAATATCACTGCGATTAGTTACATTCTGCTTGATAAATCCGTAAACGCAGATATACTTTGCCGATCTTAATATTCCAGCCCTGAAAAACATGATACGTGCATTAACGAAATCATTTTCGATTAAAACGTTAATATGATTTCTAGCTTACCAATAGAGGAGGCTGTGATGAAAAATCTGATTGTTATCGCTCTGCTGCTTGTTGCCGTTCCGGTGCTGGCTACGGTCGGCGGAGGCGACATCACCTTGAAAAACAAGGGTGGGGACGTAGTATTCCGTCATGACGCCCATGTGGACGGTATGGGTTTGGCCTGTACCGATTGCCACGACAAGCTCTATCTGAGCAAAGGGCAGCACAGAACGGTTACCATGAAGCAGATGCAAAAGGGGAAATCCTGCGGCACCTGCCACAACGGAAAGAAAGCATTTTCGGTTAAAGGCGATTGCGCCAAGTGCCATAAAAAATAGGAGGATCTGAATGGAAATCAAACGCAGAGATTTTCTGAAAGTAACCGCTGCCGCCGGAG
>JBGQLM010000191.1:0-7450 GCA_041500085.1 Geobacteraceae bacterium | reverse complement strand
TTACATATACGGAATGAGTTTGGCAATATTCTTGGCATCGGCAGCTGCAACCAGCCCGCCCTGACGGAGGTTACGCTTGCACTTGCGGGTCTTGCTGGTAAGAATGTGGCTGGTAAATGCGCAGCCGCGCTTGATCTTGCCTGAAGCGGTCTTTGTAAACCGTTTGGCTGCACCGCTGTTTGTCTTGATTTTAGGCATCGTATTCTCCTTCGTTGAACTGTTTATTATTTTTTGGGGGCGACGATCATGAACATGCTTCGCCCTTCCATTTTCGGTCTGACTTCAATTACCGCAATATCGTCCAGATCATGCGCGAAGCGGTCAAGAGCCCTCTGGCCGTACTCCATATGGGTGATCTCACGCCCGCGAAAGACGAGAGTTATCTTTGCCTTGTTACCTTCTTCAAGAAAGCGACGGACATGCTTTATCTTGAAGAGAAGATCATGCTCATCCGTCTTGGGACGAAGCTTTACCTCCTTGAGTTGAACCTGGACCTGCTTCTTCTTCGCCTCCTGCATCTTCTTGCTCTGCTGATACTTGAACTTACCGTAATCCATGATCCGGCAGACAGGTGGTACCGCCGTCGGTGAAACCTCAACCAGGTCAAGTTGTTGACTCTCCGCCATGGCCAGAGCTTCCTGTGTTACAATAACCCCTAGCGGCTCCCCCTCGGCCCCGATAACACGGACCTCTCTCGATCTGATCGCCTGATTGATGTTAACCGTTGCCTTTGCTATGGCGCCACCTCCTAGTGGTAATGTGCTGACTCACTGGTTATAAAACTGACAAAATCTTCTGCTGTCATCGGGTCAAGGTTTTTGCCGTCCCTGAACCTCGGAGTAAGGGTGCCGTTTTCGACCTCCTTGTCTCCGATAACAAGCATGTAGGGAACTTTCTGCAGCTGCGCTTCACGAATCTTGAAGCCGAGCTTTTCGTTCCTGAAATCCTTGTCGATCCTGATGCCTGCCTCCCGAAGCTGCTCAAAAAGCCGCTCGGCGTAAGGTATTTGTGCATCGGTCACTGTCAATAAAACAGCCTGAACGGGCGACAGCCAGACAGGAAAACTCCCGGCAAAGTGCTCGATCAGGACGCCTATGAAACGCTCGATTGAACCGAGTATGACCCTGTGGACCATGACAGGGCGCTTCTTCTCGCCATCACTGTCCACATAGGTAAGGTCAAAACGCTCAGGCAGGGTAAAATCGCACTGGATTGTAGCACACTGCCATTTCCTGTCAAGGCAGTCTCTGAGCTTAATGTCGATTTTCGGACCATAAAAGGCGCCGTCTCCTTCATTGATCTCAAATTCTCGACCGGTATCCTTCAAAGCGCCCAGAAGTGCATTGGTGGCGCGCTCCCAATCCTCATCCGAGCCGATCGACTTCTCGGGCCGGGTAGAAAGTTCCATATCGAAGTCAAACCCGAATTTTGCCATGACTTCGGAGACAAAGGAGATGACCCCTTTTATCTCGGCATCAAGCTGCTCCGGAGTGCAAAGTATATGGGCATCATCCTGGGTGAAGCACCTGACGCGCATCAGTCCGTGAAGGACACCGGCACGCTCATGGCGGTGAACCGTGCCGAGCTCGAAATAGCGCAGCGGCAGATCGCGGTAGCTTCTCAGCTGCGATTTGTAGATCATCATGTGGGCAAGACAGTTCATCGGCTTGATGCCGAAACTCTGTTCATCGACCTCGGTGAAGTACATGTTCTCGCGGTAGTTTTCGTAATGGCCGGAGCGCTGCCAGAGTTCCGACTTCAGGATCTGTGGACCGACAACGATGTCATACCCGCGCTTCAGATGTTCCTTCCGCTCGAAATCCTCAAGGATGGTCCGGAGCATCGCACCTTTTGGATGCCAGATCGCAAAACCTGCACCGACTTCATCATTGAAGGAGAAAAGATCGAGCTCCCTGCCGAGTTTGCGATGATCACGCCTCTTGGCCTCTTCGATCCGCTCAAGATAGGCATCAAGCTCTTTCTTGTCGGCAAAGGCGGTACCGTAAACGCGCTGCAGCATCTTGCGCTTTTCATCGCCGCGCCAGTAGGCTCCGGCAATAGAGGTAAGTTTGAAAGCCTTGCAGAATGATGTGGACGGCAGATGCGGTCCGCGGCAGAGGTCGGCAAAATCGCCCTGGCTGTACAGGGAAACGGATTCAACGCCAAGATCCTCGATCAGTTCGACCTTGTAATCCTCCCCCATATCCTTGAACTTTTTGATCGCATCGGCGCTTGAAAGCTCCTGCCGGGCAATCGGTTCGGCAGCTTTTGCCAGCTCCTGCATCCTCTTTTCAATCTTTTCGAGATCCTCCGGAGTGAACGGATGATCGACATCGAAATCGTAGTAAAAACCGGTCTCGATTGCCGGACCGATCGTTACCTTTGCCTGGGGGAAGAGCTGCTTCACTGCCTGGGCCATGAGATGAGAGGTTGTGTGCCTGATGATCTCGAGCGCTTCCGGGCTCTTTTCCGTTATGATCGAGACGTTCGCACCATCCGGCAGCTTTGCGGCCAGATCGACAAGGTCGCCGTTCACCCTGCCGGCAATGGCAGCCTTGGCAAGACCGGCGCCGATCGAGGCGGCAAGGTCAAGCACTGTTGCACCTGAAGTCAGAACCCTGTTGGAACCATCCGGCAGAACAACTGTTATTTCAGCCATATCCAGCCCCTTAAAAGAAAAGGCATCGAATACCGATGCCTCACACATTTCCCACCATTGTAAAGCAATGGTAGGCGCGGGCGGTTTCGAACCGCCGACCCCTAGCGTGTCGAGCTAGTGCTCTACCCCTGAGCTACGCGCCTGCAACAAAAGAACGTTATAAATATCAATGAAGCCCAGTAAAGTCAACCATTTTATTAGCGACCAGGATTTATATTACTCTTAAAGAGCGATCAGGTTCCAGGAGAACAAGCCTTTTAACCTTCCTTCCAGATATCGCGAAAAACAAACCACTGGAGCGGGTAGTCTGCCACATACTTCTCCAGAATATTCGCAAACCGTTGCACTGCCGCACCAGTCGCCTCATTTTTTTTAACTCTGGCGCCGGCAGGCGGCTGGATGACATTCGAAACATCGACAACGTAACTGCTTGGTCCCGTCTTAGCTGAAAGAAAGACAACCACCGGACAATTTGCAGCCGCGGCGAGGGTAAACGCGCCGTAGGGAAAACTAACTTCACCGCCGAGAAAATCCGCTTTCATCGACGGGAAATTGTACGGCCGGTCACCCATGATCGTAACCAGATCACCGTTGTCGATCGCCTTCATCGCCTCTATGACTCCGCCTAAAGCTTCGCTTGTCAGGATTACCCTGACCCTTTCGCTGTCACTGCCGAGATTGAGAGCGCCCTTGACCGCTTCATTGTCCTCCGGGCGCATCATCACATGGACAGGCCGGTCGAACCTCTCAAGCGCGGACATGGCAACCTGCCAACTCCCGATATGAGCGGTCAGGATGATCAGTCCCCTGCTGCTGGAGGCTATCAGCTCACGGGTAGCTTCATAACCGACAATATCGATCTTTATGCCGTCATAACCGGCAGAGATGGCGAAACGGTCGACCAGGGTCTTCCCCTGGCTGACAAAAAGGAGGTAGAGAGAGAACAGCTGACCGATCCTCCCTTTTTTCGGGAATCTTCTTCTGATGTACGGAAGGCTCTCTGTCACAAGTGCAGAGTCGACAAGAAGATAGTAAAGACATACGAAATACAGCAGCCCGTATGCCCCGGCTAGACCTGTCAGCCTCGCTGCAACGTGAAAGAACCAGAAACCGAGACGGTTCCCCCTTTTCCGGTCAACATTCTTCTGGCTGAACATTCTTTAACCTGATTTTTCTGATAAAGGTGGCTGTCAGATAGATGACAATCCAGACGGTGACGGCAGCCAGCGGAGCAATGATCAGTGAGCCGAGAAACCATTCATAAAGCCGGGATGAGAACTCCCTGAATACGGTCGCAAAGGAGAGATCGGTGAGCCAGACGCGGTTGCGCATGAAGTAGCCCAGCTCGATACAGAGCGCAGGTACCAGCGGCGGCATGGCAATATGCTGAATGTTGAGCGAGACAATCTTGTTCAGACCGAGTCGCTGAGAAAAGTAAAGGATCACGCCGGTGTGAAGAAAGAAAATCGGGAGCACGGCTATGAAAAGACCTACTGCGGCCGAAAGAGCAAGGCCTTCAGGAGTGGCGTTCTCCTTCAGCAGCTTCCTGAGCACCTTCCCCGGATGGCGCAGCAGTGACAGATCAAAACTTGTTTTTGCCTCAACCACTCTCTTGTGAGGGACCGGGAGCAGCCTTCTCATAATGAGCATCGCATGGGCATGGGTGAGACGCAGATTGTCAAGGAAAGGTCTGAAGCTGGAAACCCGCTCTTCCGGTTTCGGATAAATGACTCGTATCCGGACCATTTTCAGCGAAAGCCCGGCCCACGCCGCTCTGGCAAGAACCTCGGCTTCGTAATCATAATGCGACCACCTGAACTTCAACATGTTCAGATATCTGACCGGATAAGCCCTGAACCCGCTCTGGCAGTCCGACACCTGCAATCCGGTCTCGACCAGGAGCCAGAAATTGGCGAACGATCGGCCGAATCTGCTGGAAAACGGCACGTTCTCGGTGTCAAAGTCACGGCAGCCGATGACTATCGAACAGTCATCCTCTGCTATTACCGGGATGAATTTTTCGATATCAGCAGGAATATGCTGACCATCGGTATCGACAGTCACCATGTACACCCCGCCCTGCTCTTCGATATATCGTGAAGCGGTGAGGATCGCCTCACCTTTGCCGCGGTTGCCTTCGTGGACGAGCACGGTCACATCGAGATCACCCAGTAGATCCGAAACATCAACATCGGTACTGCCGTCATCAACAACCACCACATTCTCAAGGATGGCGCGACAATCCAGGACGACCTGCCTGAGGGTATCCCTGTTATTGTAGACCGGAAACGCTGCCCAGAGATACCCTCTATCGAGAGGCAGAGTCTCAGGCATGACGCGGTCTCTTCCTTTCGGAAAGGAGCAGGTCCCACATCGGTCCGGTATACCCGAGCTTGTGGAGGATTTGCAGGCTGTTGTCCATGGCATCGGGAGGGAAGAGACAGTTCCTCACACCATCGAAAGCGCTCGTAAGGGTCTGTTCCAGCCACTCCCTGTCAACTTTGGGAGAGAGATAGTAGACGGGATGCAGCAGATCGAGGTCCGGAGCTATCACACCCTCATTGACGGCAATTTTCGCAAGAGGGGTGCCGGGGAGAATGCGGATCCCCATAAAGATAAAGGCGACACAGTTCTTCAGGGAAAGGACATTCTTTATCCCTTCCCGCACGGTGTCCTCTGTCTCGCCCGGACATCCGAACATGAAAAAGTGAGAGGTCGCAATCCCGTTGCGGCAGAGGATGTCGTTACACTCCTCTATGTCCTTGAAACGAAAATTTTTCCCCATTGCTTTCAGTGTCGTATCCGACGCAGCATCGGCCCCGACTTCAGCCGCCGCAAAGCCCGTTTTTTTCATCTTCTGCACGATTTCGTCGGTAAGCCCTCCCGGCTTGATGAATGCCGTCCAGGGGATGGAAACATCCTGACGGAGCATTTCATCGACCACTTCCAGATAGGCACCCTCGTCATCATTGAATACTGAATCGACAAAAAAGATATACTTCGAGTTGAACTTCTCTTTCAGGTGCCGGATATCTTCAACCACGGCAGATGGGTTACGTTTCCTGAGTGCCGTCCCTTCGAGCTGAGGATAGGTACAGTAGACGCACTTGTAGGCACAGCCGCGCTTTGTCTGAATTGATGCAATGCTGCCGCTGTGAAGATAGAACTGCAGCAACCTTTCATCGTACAGGGAAGAGCCTATCTCCGCTCCCGGCATCATCGGTGAAGGACCGATCAGCGGCTTTTCCGGGAAGATCCCCTTTGCCGCATTGTCGGCAAACTCGACCATGAGGCGTTCGCCCTCACCTATGACACCGTAATCTGCACCGGTCTCTTTCAATATCTGCGCAGGGATGAGAGAAAACCCGGCGCCGCCCAGAACAACCTTAGCATCGGATACCTCACGGATCCTGTTGACAATGTTTTTGACGTTGTCGATGTAGTACTTGTTGTTCATGAAGTTTACATTGTCGATATTCCGGACCGAGATCCCGATAATGTCGGGATTGTACTCGCGGATCTCCTCGCCTGAAGCTTCCAGCGATGTCTCGTTGAAAAGAAAGTCTGTCTGCAGGACTTCATGCCCGGAGCTGGCAAGGGCAGCCGAAATCATCCCCAGACCGATCGGGTAAATCGGATAAGGTGAAGTCGTTACGTTTGACGAGATCAGCAGGATTCTCATTCGGCACCCGCCGCATCGCTGCCTTTGGCCCACCGCCCCCGCCTGAGACCCTGGGGTTTGTAGGTACTGTCCGCTTTTTCCTTTTCAATGACCTTCATGAACAGCTTTGCCATCTTCAGATTCTGGCTGCAGTCGCCGTAGAAGGTATCCCAGGCATAGTAGTACATCTCCTGCAGCTTCTCCGGCGTCATCTTTGCCGGCTGAAACACCACCTCGCCACAGGTGTAGCGGCTCCAGTCGTTGGAGAGAATCCGCCCCTCCTGTTCCAGCGTGGCCCGGATCGGCGTCTGCGGGAACGGTGTCATGATGGTGAACTCGGCCAGATCAAGGTTGATCTCCATGAGAAAATCCACCAGGCGCTTGATGAAGTCAGCGTCCTGATCGTCGGTGCCGAGGATGATGGTCCCCTCCACACCGATGCCGCGTTCCTGAAGCCGTTTGACGCGCCTTCTGATATGATCCGAGGTGTCGAATATCGCCTGGTACACGTACCAGCAGCCGGCCTCGGCCGCCAAATCGAGAATCTCGTCGCTGTCCTTTATCGGATGACAGACCCATTTTTTCTTCAGCGGAATGAGCGCCCTGAAGAGATCCCTTTCCCACTGGTCGTTCTGCGACATGGAGTTGTCGACAAAGAAAAGACGGTTATTGTTGATCGTTGCGATCTCGGCCACCACATCATCGATCGGTCTCGGCCGGAACTCCCGGCCGCCAAGATAAGGTGTGCAGCAGGGGAAACAGTTGAAACGGCAGCCGCGTGAGGCATGAATAAGATCGACCATCTGCAGGCCGCGATAATTGTAACGCTCGCGGTTCAGTATCTCCCTCTTGGCCGGGCCAACCAGCTTGATGTCCGGGAAATTCCACTGGTAATCGTAGACTTTTTTCAGCTGACCCTTTTTCAGATCCTCCAGCACCCCGGCAAAACGGCCTTCAGCCTCTCCTAGGAACACAGAATCAGCATGCTCCATGGTTTCATCAGCATGGAGCATGGTGGCGATTCCGCCGAAAATGACCGGTATTCCCCGTGCCCTGAATTGAGCCGCTATTTCCCATCCCCGCTTGATCTGGCAGGTGAGCATGCAGGATATCGCCACCAGGTCTGCCTG
>JBGQLM010000190.1:0-7486 GCA_041500085.1 Geobacteraceae bacterium | reverse complement strand
CGGCAACCGGATCGAGCTGATTCCGGAGAAAGAAATTACCACCATGCGCGGATTTTTGTCGGGGATTGACACTGCTCTTGAGCGGGAAGCGGATCGCCTATGAATGTCGTGGATTCTTCTGCCTGGCTGGAATTCTTTGCGGACGGCCCGAATGCCGGTGAGTTCGCCCTTCCGCTTGCCGACCGGACGGCACTGGTTGTTCCGACTATAACCATCTATGAGGTTTTCAAGGTGGTCTGCCGCCAGCGCGGCGAAGATGCAGCCTTGCAGGCGGTCGCCCTGATGCAGCAAGGGAGGATGGTGGAACTGTCACCGTCCCTGGCCATGCTGGCCGCACGGACGAGCCTGGAGCTGTCGCTCCCCATGGCCGACAGCATCATACTGACGACGGCCAGGCAGCATGAAGCTCTCCTCTGGACCCAGGACGATCATTTTAGCGACCTGCCCGGAGTGCGGTATTTCCCCAAACAGCCTCAAGGAGAGCGCCTTGCCTGAAACTATAGCTTTTCACCCTTCCCTGCTGGACTCCCACTGCATCATCGACGTCCGTACACCGCTCGAATTTGCCGAAGATCACCTCCCCGGAGCTGTCAACGTCCCTCTTCTCACCAATGAAGAGCGGGTGGAGATCGGCACACTCTACAAGCAGCAGGGAGCCCACCTTGCCCGGATCAGGGGACTGGAGCTGACAGCCGGGCGCTTCCCGTCAACAGTGCACCAAATCGCTACTGTTGCCACTGGTCGCCCGATCCTCGTCTACTGCTGGCGCGGCGGCCTGAGGAGCAAGACTGTCGCCTCGATCCTGGATCTGACCGGATATCCGGTGCAACAGCTCGTCGGCGGCTACAAGTCTTTCCGCAACCAGGTCTCCTCATGCTTCGAAAACTTCATACCGAATGGCCCGCTGGTGGTTCTGCACGGCATGACCGGTATCGGCAAAACTACTCTTCTTGGCGTGCTTGCCGGGCGAGGCGAATCCATAGTCGACCTGGAGGGCATCGCCTGCCACCGCGGCTCAGCTTTCGGCTCACTGGGGCTCAGCCAGGAGCATCTTACCCAGAAACGTTTTGAAACACTTTTATGGGATACTTTCAGGAAACTTCCGTCAGGAAAGCCCATATATGTCGAAGGAGAGAGCCGGCGGATCGGGCAGATGACCCTGCCGGGAAATCTCTATGAAGTCATGGGGGAGAGCCTCAAGGTGTGGTGTACGGCATCGCTTGAGACAAGGGTCAGGAGACTGACCGAAGAGTACGGGCTGAGAGAGTATGAACAGGGGCTGACCGAGTCGCTGCTCAGGATAAAAAAGCGCCTGGGCGGCGACAAGTTCGCCGAGATCGCCGGATACCTGGAGCGGTGGGAAATGGAGCCGTTCATGACCGAACTGATTGTCAGCTACTATGACAAGCTCTACTACAAGGTGCGGGAGTGGCAGGAGGATCTGACTCTGAGCCTTGAGGATTTTGAAGCTGCGGCAGATGAACTGGTGAAAGAGGTGCAGAGGATTGCACACTGATCTCCTGACCCACCCCATCGGCCCGCTGGTGCGGCGCCTGGCCCTGCCTGTCGGCATCGGATTCTTTTTCAACACCATGTTCAATGTGGTCGATACCTGGTATGCGGGACGGCTCTCCACCCAGGCAGTAGCGGCGGTCTCCCTCTCCTTTCCCCTGTTTTTTCTCATCATTGCCGTAGCAAGCGGCATCTCCACCGGGGCGACTGCTCTTATCGGTCATGCCCTTGGAGCAGGACGCCGGGAAGAAGCTGAGCTGTATGCTGCACAGACCATCAGCTTTGCCCTCCTGCACGGCGTATTGCTGACCATCTTCGGCTGGCTGGCCACACCGGCCATGTTCAGGCTCATGGGGGCTGAAGGGGAGTATCTTTCACTGGCAGTCTCCTACATGGGGACCATGTTTTCAGGTTCCGCCTTCTTTGTCGCCAACCAGGCCCATAACGCCATCCTCAATGCCAGCGGTGACACCAGAAGTTTTCGCAACTTTCTGGTGCTGGCCTTTATCCTGAACCTGATCTACGATCCGTGGTTTATCTTCGGCGGTTTTGGCGTGCCGCCGCTCGGTCTGGCCGGGATTGCCTGGGGTACGGTAACCATACAGTTCATTGGAACCCTTTACCTGCATCATCGAGCACGCCGGACCGGCCTGCTGGGGGGGCTGGGATGGCATGGCTTCCTGCCGCGCAAGGCAATGTTTCGCGAGCTTGCCCGCATGGGCTTCCCGTCAAGCATGACCATGCTGACGGTCGCCATAGGAGTTTTCGTAATAACCTGGTATGTCGGCCGCTTCGGCCACGAGGCCATGGCCGCTTACGGCATTGCCACCCGCATCGAACAGATCGTACTGTTACCGGTCATGGGACTCAACGTAGCAACACTTACCCTGGTGGCCCAGAACAGCGGAGCCCGGCTGTATGGCCGGGTCAAGGAGGTCATCCGGACAGCTCTCACCAACGGCATCACCCTGATGTGCTTTGGCACCCTGACAGTGTTCCTTTTTGCCGGGCCCTTGATGCGCTGCTTCACTGTTGACCCGAAGGTGGTAGCCATCGGCAGTGGATACCTCCGGATCGTGGCTTTCGTGTTCCACGCCTACGTCATTCTCTACATCAACTCCTTTGCCCTGCAGGGGCTGCAGTTGCCCCGGTTCGCCCTGATCCTGGGGATTTTCCGTCAGTTTCTGGCACCGGTACCGGTCTTCTGGGTATTGGCAATCTGGATGAAGTGGGGGGTGGTCGGCGTCTGGTGGGGGATCTTTGCCGTCACCTGGCTGGCGGCTGGGCTGTCACTGCTGTATATTCGAAAAACGATGCGGGAACTGCTGCATGATGAGGGCGTTTCAGGGGAAAAGGCAATTGTCCACGAAATACACTAAATAAAACTGAAAATTGAATGTTTTATACTTCACCTGCATGGTGAATGATTATGTGTCTGGAATTTGTGTTCTTATCCGAAGTTATCCGCTTTTATCTGTGGCTGATTGAGGCTCTTGCAAAATGATTGTCATCCCCGAATGCTTCTATCGGGGATCCACTTTTATCAGATAGTTAGAATCTGGATTCCGGCTTAAATCCTGCCGGAATGACAACCTTTTCGACTTTTGCAGGAGGCACAATTGTTCTAAGGATTGTCTGATTTAGTTTTCACCTCTAGAAGCCGGCGGTATTCACTCCGGCACCAGTTCTCAACCTCGACCATTGCCCTGAAAGCCTCTGCAAATCCATTCCTGCCAATGGTAAACACCCCATGGCCGTAGACTATAGCCCTGCCAGGTGCTGCGATTACCGGCGGAACGCGCTTTGCCAGCCCCCCTGCCCCGATCTCACCGGCTACGACCGGAGTCCCGCCCAGAAACCTGACGTGCGGGCAATCGCGCCAGCAGTCGGTTATGGAACAATCCTTCCGCTCACAGAGCATGCTCATCACGACCGAAAATTTGGGGTGTCCATGGAGAATGACCTTGGCATCGCTCGTCTCGAAAATGCGGCGATGCGCTGCAAGTTCACTTGAAGCGGTGATCCCGACCGTGGAAGAGTTGTCGAACGGGACCGGATCGATGCAGCCGACAAGCGCATCCAGACTGGCGGCAGTCTGGGAGATATAGATCAGCTTGTCGGTGCGGCAGGAGATATTACCGAAGAAAGAGTCGACCAGTCCCCGCTCGACTGTGTAGCGCCCGACTGCTGCCATCTCGCTCAGAATATCCCCGGATGATTGGAGCGGTCCGTTGTGGAAGGTCAAACCTTCATCGGTCAGAGGGTGAAGCCACTCTGAAAAGAAGCTATCCACCGCACCGCTCTCGTCAGGGAGAAGGTACCCGGTTTGCAGAAGATCCTGCAGATATTTGACGAATGTCGAATGAAACACGGACGAGTAGTTGATATAGGCCTGCTCGACCGTCACCCCGCCACTGGCGAAGATCCCGAGGCCCTCGACAACTACCCCTTTGCGGTTGCCGAGAAGAGGCGCGATCTGCTCGGCAGGATTATCGGACAGCTCCGAACGTCTGATAAACGGAATATCATGAAGGAAGGTGCGGGTCTCGGTATCCTGAGGCTCGATGCAGTGGCCTTCGGCGCCGGCTCTCTTGACCAGAAGATCGGCAAAAGGGAGCGAAGGAGTTGCAACCACCAGACTCAAGGCATTGAGACGCTCCAGAACCAGTATGGCAATTCCGGCCAGCTGCGGGTCTCCACAGGAGATAATTTCATCATCCTTGGCAGCGACCGCGATCCGTTCGGGAAATGCCGAGCGGTCCGATACCAGCTTTTTCGCATATTTTTCAAGTTGATCGTGCATCTCTCTTTCCTTTTTACAGCTTCACTTCGTCTGGAGTTTTCCGCAGTGAGACCTTCAGCTCGGTTTCGTCTTGGCTCCCGGCGAACGGAACAAAAACAGCCGATACTGTCTGAGCCTGAAGGGCGAGTTTATCGGCTGTTGTGGAGTGAGCTCTGGAGCCACAGAAACCGAGGTGTAGTCGAACGGAGGGAATCTCCGGACGACCGACCGCAGAGATCGCAGATGGACTTTTGGGAAGCCATTATGCTACCCCGGCAAGCTCCAGCCTTCCTCCCCACCGCTTGACCATCTCTTCCTTCAGCCTTGCATGCTCGGGAAGATTCAGCTCCGGATCGCGCTCCACCAGGGTGAACGCCTCTCGTCTGGCCTCCTCAAGTATACGCCCGTCCCGCAGGATGCTTGCTACCCGGAACTCCGGAAGACCTGCCTGACGTGTGCCGAGAAAGTCCCCCGGGCCACGAATCTCAAGATCAGCTTCGGCAATCCTGAACCCGTCGGTTGTAGCCTCCATCACACGTAGCCGCCGCACGCCGTCATCCGAAAGGCGGTCGGAAGCTATCAGGAGACAGTGAGAAACGTGACTGCCCCGCCCTACCCTGCCGCGTAGCTGGTGAAGCTGGGAAAGGCCGAAACGCTCCGCATGCTCTACCACCATCACCGTAGCATTGGGCACGTCGATACCGACCTCGATGACCGTTGTCGCCACCAGAATATTGATCTCATTGGCCTTGAATGAAGCCATGACAGCCTCTTTTTCTTCCGGCTTGAGCCTGCCGTGAAGCAGCCCCACCTTGAACTCAGGGAAAGCCCCGGATTGCAGCTCTTCAGCCATCTGGGTAGCTGCTTTCAGCTCCGATTTCTCGGATTCTTCGACAAGCGGGCAGATGATGTACGCCTGCCGCCCGCTGTTGACCTCGTCCCTGATCAGACCGTAGACCTGCTTCCGACGGGACTCTGCAAAGACCTTTGTCTGAATCGGGGTGCGGCCCGGCGGCAGTTCGTCTATGACAGAGAGTGAAAGATCGCCGAAAACCGTCATGGCAAGTGTCCTCGGTATCGGTGTGGCGGTCATGACGAGGATATCGGGATTCTCCCCTTTCCTCCTGAGTATCCCCCGTTGCAGAACGCCGAAGCGATGCTGTTCATCTATGATTCCGAGTCCCAGGCGGA
Source organism: Geobacteraceae bacterium (assembly GCA_041500085.1). Lineage (GTDB taxonomy): Bacteria > Desulfobacterota > Desulfuromonadia > Geobacterales > DSM-12255 > VEOV01. Next base: position 2,001 of record JBGQLM010000190.1, on the reverse strand, counting down.
AAAACTCGACCTTTTCCTGAATGACTGCATGAGTCCCTATGACGATCTGTGCCACCCCGTTCCCGACCAGTTCCAGCAGAGCCTTCCGCTCCTTGCCTTTCTGTGAAGAGGTAAGAAGAACGGTCTTTACCCCCAGAGAATCGCACCAGCCGTGGATATTGAGGAAATGCTGTTCGGCAAGAATCTCGGTCGGAGCCATGATTGCGACCTGAAAGCCATTCTCCACCGCAACCAGAGCTGCCATGAGGGCAACCAGGGTCTTGCCGCTCCCGACATCCCCCTGCACCAGGCGGTGCATCGGGAAAGGTGCCATCATGTCCTCTTTTATCTCTGAAAGGACACGGCGCTGGGCAGGGGTCAGTGTGAACGGTAGGAGTTTCAGGAGGGGCTTTGTGTACTTGTGGTTGACCTCGAAAGCAATCCCCTCTTCCATGGTGAAACCTCGCCGCTTAAGGGCAAGCCCGAGTTCCAGATAGAAAAATTCGTCAAAGACCAGTGAATGGTGGGCAGGTGTTGCCCCGCTGTTGATCTGTGCCAGATCGGCTTCCGGAGAGGGGAAATGAGCTTCTCGCAGGGCGTTTGCAAGCGGCATGAGATGATGACGGGTCAGTATCTCCTCATTGATATGACTTTCGACATCATCGCTAAAGGTATCAACAACCTGCTTCATGATGTGTCGCATCGCCTTCTGGTGAAGCCCTTCCGACAGATGGTAGACCGGCACGATCCTTCCGTATGTTGCCGGGTCACGGGCCATGACAGCCTTGATATCGTCTTCGGCAGCGATCCATTCGACTTCAGGATGATGAATCTCCCGGTGGTGGCCAAACTGGTTCATCTCACCGGTAAAGATTCCCCGCCTCCCCGGATGCCATGCTTTCTTCATCCAGACCGCGTTGAAATTGAACCACTTGAGTGAAACAGTACCGGTCTCGTCACCGACAACCACCTCGTACTGGCTCCTGCCGCCCCTGGTACTCGATGTTGTAGCTGAAACAACTACCGCCTCGAAGACCTCTGTCATCCCCGGACGAAGCCGGGCGACGGTCCGGAGCTCCCTCCGGTCCTCATAACGGAGCGGGATGAGGTAGAGCGCTTCCTCGACCGTCCTGACTCCGAGGCGCTCGAATGCCTCGGCGATCTTCGGGCCGACCCCCTTAATGAACTGGATTCCGGTGGCGAGGTTTCTGGACTTGATTGAATCGTTCAGGTCTGACCGGGAGATAACAGTTATCGGTATGACTTTTGACAGAATGATCCGCCCCAGGTCATCGATCTCGACCTCAAGCTGCTCACCCTTTGCAAGAGAGAGTCTTGACAGAATGTCCGCAGGGAGCTGGATTGACAGGGAATCATCTATAGTTGCTTTCGGCATCACCCATGCTCCGTTTCGCTGTTTGATGGAGGAGCATATTATCACTCATTTTCAAAAAGGTTAAGTAATAGAGCACACTTGAGATGGAAATCTGAACGCCGGCGATCAGAAGTCACTTTCTAGCAGTAGACAAGCGGCAGGATATCTTCATGTTTCTGAATCACCGCGCGGGAAGGGAGGTCTGACCTGTAGGCGACAAAAGGGACATTGGCTGCAGCGGCTGCCTGCTGATCCACGGCTGAATCTCCAACGAACAGGGCCTCCTGCGGCTCTATGCCGTAATAAGCGAGAATCCTGTTTAGCGGGTCAGGGTGCGGTTTGGGAAACGAGGCTTTTGATGCCGTCATTACCATGCTGAAATAGCTTGCAAGGTCAAACTCTTCGAGCAGTGCATCCATCGAAGAAGACCGGTTAGTGCAGACTGCAAGCTTGACATGGCCTTTCAGCCGGTCAAGAGTTTCCATGTAACCCGCTTCCATCTTCAGTAGCGGAAACAGCTTCCGGTAATCGATACTCCCGGCAAAGCGAACCGCTTCATCCAACCTCTCCCTTTCCGGAAAGAAGTGATTCAACACATCTCTGTTTGCATACGTATGTATCACCCTCATCATCTCGGTATCGTTGCG
>JBGQLM010000189.1:0-7533 GCA_041500085.1 Geobacteraceae bacterium | reverse complement strand
TCTCGTTGTCGTTCAGGATGACGATCAGGTCCTTGTTCAGATGACCCGCCTGGTTCAAACCCTCGAACGCCATGCCGCCGGTCATGGAACCGTCACCTATGACAGCAACCACCTTGTTCCTCTGCTTTGAAAGATCGCGCGCAACTGCCATGCCAAGAGCTGCCGATATGGATGTCGACGAGTGCCCGACATCGAATGTGTCGTGCTCTGACTCGGCACGCTTCGGAAAACCGCTGATGCCGTCAAGCTTTCTGAGTGTCGGAAAAAGATCTCTGCGCCCGGTGATGATCTTGTGCGCATATGCCTGGTGACCTACATCCCAGACTATCCGGTCTTCGGGGGAATTGAAGACCTTATGGAGGGCAAGCGTAAGTTCTACCACTCCGAGGCTCGGAGCAAGATGCCCGCCGTTTGCAGCGCAGGTCGAGATGATCAACTCCCGGATCTCTGCTGCAAGCTGCTCGAGTTTAAGGGTGGAAAGGGGTTTGATGTCTGCGGGTGAATTGATCGTGCTTAAAATGTTCATCTTCAGGCTATGATTTTCGTGAAATTATAAATTTTGCAATCTCCCTGAGCGGATCGGCTTTCTCCCCGATTGAATCAAGCGACTCTATCGCCATATCCAGCAGCTCCGAAGCTCGTCTGCGGGACTCCTCTATACCTATGACAGACGGATAGGTGGCTTTACCCCTGGCCTGATCGCTTCCGGCATCTTTACCAAGTTCCTCGGTGGACCCTTCGATGTCAAGAATGTCGTCAGCTATCTGGAAAGCCAGTCCGATCACCTCGCCAAATCTCGTAATCGAAGAAAGCTGCCTTTCGTCGGCACCGCCCAGCAGCGCTCCGATCTTTACGGAGGCCTTTATAAGGGCGCCGGTCTTATGCGTATGGATATACTGCACCGTCGGCAGATCGAGATCCTTCCGCCCTTCACTCTCCATGTCCACAACCTGACCGCCCACCATACCTCTGGAGCCTGCAGCAGAGGCAATTTCGTGGATTACGGCAAGAATTCGATCGTGAGGAACATTTGACGCAAAAAATGGTGAGCTGAGAAGAATGAAAGCCTGTGTGAGAAGAGCATCTCCGGCCAGTATCGCAATGGCATCACCGAACATTTTATGATTGGTCGGGTTGCCCCGCCTGAAATCATCATTGTCCATTGCCGGCAGATCATCATGAATGAGCGAGTAGGTATGGATCATCTCCATGGCGCAGGCCGCAGGCAAAGCAGTATTGATCTCTCCTCCTACGGCCTCACAGGCTGCCAGCAGCAGAATCGGACGAAGGCGCTTGCCTCCGGCAAAAGTCGAATAGCGCATGGATTTGTGAAGGGAGAAAGGCAGCTCGGTTTCGGAAGGCATTGCCATCATGAGTCTGCTGTCAACCAGCTCGCTCCGTTCTTTAATGTATTGCTTCAACTCTATGGACATAACTACCTCTCAGTTGAGATCGTCAGCGAGAAACTCTTCCCGTTTGAAACTGCCGTCCTTCTGTTTCAATAAGAGCTCAACCTTCTTCTGAGCCTCATTCAGTTTACGTGAGCAGATCGATGCGTGCCGCACACCCTCCTCGAAAACCTTGAGGGAATCTTCCAGTGAAAGCTCTCCACTCTCGAGCTTGCTCACGGCATCTTCCAGTTTTTTAAGTGAAACCTCGAACTTTTCTGCAGACATCAGATCTCCGCATAAATATCAAAATATTTCGTATTCTAATTGTGAGATTGCTATGAGTCAAGGTTATAAGGCGATTTTCTGGGTTTTGCTCCGGACCCTGCAAAGTGCACATCCGTCAGAAAGCTGCAGCACAATGTCTTCACCTACAACAAGCTGACTTACCCTTTTGACCGGAAGACCTGAAGGAGGCCTGCTTACGAGCGCATACCCCCTGGAAAGGACGGAAAGCGGAGAGAGTGATTCGAGCCGGCCGGAAGATACTGACAAAGAGGCCTTTGCCGTCTCGAACCTGGTCCGTATATGAGATAAAGCCTGCATCTCGAGCTTCCCCAGGAGATCGTACATCCTTTTCACCTCTGCCTGAGGCGAATGGTACTCAAGAGCCTTGCCTGCTGCTTCCGTTCTCTGGAATCCCGATGCAAGCATTACAGTGAGAACACTTTCAGAACGTGTCTGAAGATCATCGACCTTCAACATGAACCGCTCAATAATGGATTCAGGATCCTTAAGCGATAGTTTCAATATCTCCAGCCTCGATCCCTTTTCATAAAAGTCCTTGTTGACTGCCTGCAAAAGCCTCCTTTCGAGGGAGGCGCAGTCGGTAGTCAGCTGTACTTTCGAATTGACCACAAGCTCTGCTGCTGCAGAAGGAGTAGGCGCACGGAGATCGGCAACAAGATCGGAGATGGTTATGTCGACCTCGTGACCGACAGCAGAGATGACAGGAATCCTGGAAGCAGCTATCGCCCTGACCACGACCTCTTCGTTGAACGCCCACAGGTCTTCAAGAGAACCGCCGCCCCTCGCCACAATGATCACGTCGATCCCCGGTATTTTGTTCAGGTCGGCGACGGCCGTGGCTATCTCTGCTGCCGCCCCCTCCCCCTGAACCCTTACCGGTGCGATAAGTATTCCGAGATCCGAATGTCGCCTTCCTATGACATTGAGGATGTCGTGGATTGCCGCTCCGGTTGGAGACGTGACAATGCCGATCTTCGAAGGAAGCAGCGGCAGCGGCTTTTTGCGTTCTTCGGCAAAAAGGCCCTCTTTGGCAAGCTTCTCTTTCAGCTGCTGAAATGCAAGCTGCAGGGCTCCGAATCCTTGAGGCTCTATGTACTCGGTGATCAGCTGATAATCCCCACGCTGGTCATAGACCGTCATCCTGCCGCGCAGAATGACCTTCAGACCGTCGGCAATGCGGAATTTCATCGCTTTTGCGGAGGCCCTGAACATGACGCAGCGAAGCGTAGCACCGGCATCCTTCAGGGTGAAATAGAGATGCCCTGATGAAGGGAGGGAAAGGTTAGAAACCTCCCCCTCGACCCAGACATGATCTAAATTCTCCTCGATCAGATCCCTGACCAGAGCGGTAAGCTGAGAAACAGTGAGTATTTTTTTCTCTGAAAACAGATCCATACCCTTCGAATTAGCCTCAATCGGCCCATGTTGTCAAGTCATGAATCCTGCGCTATTCCCTAATTCGATTTATGACTGTATAATCCGGCAAAATACGTGATTTCGGAGCTTGTAATGAATTTTTCCACCCTTTACATCGTCGGCTGCGGCGACATCGGCACCAGGGTTGCCAGGATGGCTGTTGACAGGAAGATCAAGGTTTTTTCACTATCGAGAGGAAACAAATTTCCGCAACGAAAAGAAGCTTCAGGAGTCGAATTCAAGGTCTGTGATCTTGACTCTCCCGAAACACTCTCCGGACTGAACTTGAACGGGGCGGCGCTTCTCTACTCTGCCCCACCTCCAGGCGGCGGAGTGACCGATACGCGAGTCAGGAATTTTCTGGCAGCTCTGAAGGTCGGCTGTGAGCCGGCAAGGATGGTCTACATCAGCACCACCAGCGTCTACGGCGACTGCGGCGACAAAGTTGTGACCGAGGAACTGCCGGTAAATCCAGCCAATCACACGGCTAGAAGGCGCAGCGACGCAGAAGACAGGTTCAGGGCGTGGAGTATTGAAAGAGGTATCCCGGTTGTCATCCTGCGGGTGTCCGGGATTTACGGCCCCGGCAGAATCCCGATGCAGCGGATACAGTCGAAGGAACCGCTGCTGGATGAAAAGGAAGTAGGCTACACGAACCGGATTCATGCTGATGATCTGGCGCAGGTCTGCATTGCGGCGCTGGAGAAGGGAGAGGATGGCGATATCTTTAATGTCTGCGATGGAGAGGAGAGCAAGATGACTGACTACTTCAACGCCATCACCGATCTGCTGAAGCTTCCGCGACTCCCGCAGATCTCACTGGCCGAGGCGCGGAGGGTCATGTCGCCGCTGATGTTCAGCTACATGACCGAATCACGTAAGATAAGCAACCGGAAGATGCTGGAGAAGCTGGGAATAAAGCTTAAATATCCGACCATGATGGAAGGGTTGAAGGATTCGCTTTGATTTTCACTCCCTGTCCGCGACAAGACCTACGAAATATATCCTCTGGGCGCATCGATGAGCGCCTTGAGTTTAACAACAGTACAGGTGTCATTTATGGACCTTAAAGAATTTGACAAGACCAAAGCCAACAGGCATCCATGGGAAACTGCCCGGCTCAGGGCACTTTCTACAATCCTCCGCCCTCACCTTTTCAACGGAGTCAAGATCCTGGATGTGGGCTGTGGTGACGGTTTTATCTCAAGGGGCCTTTTCAGTCATCTGCAGATAAAAGAGATAACAGCAGTAGATGTTCATCTATCTGATAAACAGTTACTGGAATTCAACAATTCATCAAATCAAATGGCATATATGCGAGAGCTTCCGGACAGCGGGACATTTGATCTCGTCCTACTGCTGGATGTATTGGAGCATGTGAAGGATGATGCGATTTTTTTTTCAGATATTGTTAGACGCCATATGTCAAAGGGAGATAAGATTCTGCTGACAGTGCCTGCCTTTCAGTCGATTTATGGTTATCACGATGTTAACTTGGGTCATTACAGACGTTACAATCTGAATGAGCTTGAATCGCTGGCCATTTCAGGAGGTATTAAAATTCTTTCCTCAGGTTATCTTTTTGCCTCACTTCTTCTGCCTAAATACTTTCTCTGCAAGCTCTTTAACATAGGCAGGGTTTCAGAGGGGGTTGGTAAATGGACCGGGGGAAGGTATCTGACATACATACTGAATTGCTTTCTGAATATTGACAACAGCCTTTTGCTTTTCTTATCCCGTATCGGGATAAAGTTGCCGGGGCTTACTGGATGGGTTCTATGCGAAAAACAGCAATAGTAGTGCCATGTTATAACGAAGCTAAACGGCTTGACTCACACTCCATATTAACGGCTCTCGATAAAGAGCCGAACCTTTCATTTCTTTTCGTAGATGACGGCAGTTCCGATGAAACCTTGAATTTTCTCAAATCCATCAAAGACAGAAATCCGGCTCAAGTTGATATCCTCTGCCTTGAACTAAACAGTGGTAAAGCAGAAGCAGTTCGCCGCGGCATGCTTAAAGTTATTGAAGGGCCATTTGAAAACGTGGGTTACTGGGATGCCGATCTGGCAACACCACTTGAAGCAATCGAAGAGTTCTGTAGTTTACTGGACTCTAATGACAGAACAATTGTAATCGGTTCACGAGTACGACTTCTCGGCAGGAATGTGGAGCGCAATGCTTTAAGACATTACGTCGGAAGGATCTTTGCCACTTGCGCCTCTATGCTGCTACAGATGGTTGTTTACGATACTCAGTGCGGTGCAAAGATATTTAGGAATTCGGTTCCATTAAGGACAGTTTTCGGAAAGCCTTTCAAGGTGAACTGGACTTTTGATGTAGAAATGTTAGCCAGATTCCCTATAGTATTGGGCGAAACTCCTTCTCAGGTATCTTCACATTGGTGTGAATATCCACTTAAAGAATGGATTGATGTGAAGGGGTCAAAGGTTAAAATAAAGGATTATGTAATTGGTTGTCTTGAATTTTGTACTCTTTTCACCTATTTGCATACTCCCGCTCGCAAGCGTTATGAAAAATATCTCCTGGACATTAAGTAGTATTTTGAAGGGTTGCAGTGCTCTACTGATTCACTTGGACAACCTCTGCCTGACAGCCTCGAACATGGCGATTCCACCAGCGACTGAAGCGTTGAGCGAGCCGACTCCGCCCGAAAGCGGAATGGAAAAGACAACGTCGCATTTCTTTCTGACCAGCGGCCTAATCCCCTCCCCTTCACCGCCTATAACCAGAGCGATATTCCCGGTCAGCTTCTGACGGTACAGCGACTGGCTGCTCTTCTCATCTGCGCCGTAGATCCAGAAACCGGCAGTTTTTAGTTGTTCAAGAGTGACTGCGATGTTGGTCACCTGGGCTATCGGCAAGGTCTCAGCAGCACCGGCTGCGACCTTCTCGGCAGTTGCCGTTACTCCGGCAGCCCTGTCCCTGGGGATTATGACACACTCTGCGCCGGCAGAGGCGGCGCTCCGGATCAAGGCGCCGAGGTTATGCGGGTCCTGGATACCGTCCAGCACTACGACAATGGCATCTGTTCCCTTTTCTTTCCAACTGCTGAGAACATCATCCAGATCGGCGTAGGAGAAAGACTCGATCCTGAGGGCAGCCCCCTGGTGGTGGTCCGTCCCGGCAAGACGGGTTATGTCGGTCTTGCTCCTGCGGCGCACCGGGATACCCTTTTCAGCCGCAAGCTCGCTTAGCTTGCCGACCCTCTGGTCAGCCGCACCATCGGCTATGAAAAGCTCAAAAATTTTCCTGCTCCCTCGAAGTGCTTCCTTAACCGGGTTTATACCGCAGATTATCTCTTCAGCCATCACTGCACCGCCATTATTTCATCTACAATCAAATCTGCTGCCTTTACCGGGTCAGCTGCAGCGCTTATCGGCCTGCCGATGACAAGATAGTCAGCCCCTTGTGATACCGCTTCGCCAGGGGTCATGATCCGCTTCTGGTCATCAGCCGAGGCGAAAACCGGACGGACCCCCGGGGTGACGATCAGGAAGTCCGGTCCGCACGCCTCCCGGATCAGCTTAACCTCCTGAGGTGAAGCAACCACGCCGTCCACACCGGCGCTTTTGGCAAGCTTTGCCAGGCGAACGACCATATCCGGCACCGACTGTTCGATGCCGATACCGCGCAGAGTTTCCTCGGTCGATGAGGTAAGGATAGTCACGGCCAGAACCTTGGTCCGGTGTGCCCCCTTGAACTCTTTACCCAGGGTCTCCATGGTCGTTGCCATCATCTCGTAGCCGCCAAGGGCATGAAGGTTTGCCAGCTTCACCCCCATACGGGCAGCCACCAGGGTCGCCATGGCGACCGTGTTGGGAATATCGTGGTATTTGAGATCGAGAAAGACCTCTCCTCCGTGCTTCAGAACACTCTTTACCGCTTCCGGACCGCAGGAGGTGAAAAGCTGTTTGCCGATTTTGAACATCCCGATTCTTGCAGATATCAGTTCCGACCACTTCTCGACTTCATTCAGACCGTTCACATCGAGTGCGAAAATGATTTTCTCTCTGGCGCTCTCCCTGTTCATATCCCGAGCGCCTCACTTACGATGCTCTTCACCCTGCCCACAGCATCATCGATTGCAAGCAGCTCCATTTCTCCGCTACTCCGGTGTTTAAGTTCGACCTTCCCTTCAACAAGGTTCTTAGCCCCGACCACCATCCGGAGGGGAATCCCGATCAGGTCGGCATCCTTGAACTTGACCCCCGGCCGCTCGTCACGGTCGTCATACAGGACTTCGACGCCGAGAGCGAGAAGTTTTGCGTAGATATCCTCTGCAGCCCTGCTCACCGCTTCATCCTTCGGGTTGATCGCGGAAACGATACAGTGAAAGGGAGCGATCGGCAGCGGGAAGATGATACCGTTTGCATCGTGGTTCTGCTCGATGCAGGAT
>JBGQLM010000188.1:0-7553 GCA_041500085.1 Geobacteraceae bacterium | reverse complement strand
TTGTCGATGCCGGAAATCACAAATCAGCTCCAAAAAATCAAAAAGCCGCTCCACCGGTCGTCCCGGCAGTGCGGCTTTACAGTCATCTATCTCTCTCCCACTCCATCATTTACCCTTAACATAAAAGATTGCTCAGATTACTCCAGGGTTACAAGCCTGTCAACGAATCACATCAAAATCAACAGCGCACTCACGCAAAGGCGCAAAGTTCGCGAAGGAATTCAAATTCTTACAGGCTACAACCTGAAACATCTGGTTAAAGCATTACTTCGATAACAACCTGATCTTCTTTGCGCACTTTGCGGGAAGCAGATGTTCTTAAAGTAGAGCTTTATATCTTGACGTTTAACACCCTGTCTTTAAGAAGATTTAATCAGGACATGGCCTTACTTGGTAGCGGTTTGCGGCGTTGCGTGATATCGGCCGGCATTTTTAATCTATCCTTTGCTTAAGCGCGATATTTGAGTATATTAAATAGTCGGAAATATCTTGCCAGCTTCATGATCTCGGGAACTCAAGGATGCTCGATAAACTACCCACGGTTGTAATTATCTTCACCCTCCTTTTCACCACTGCTGTCACTGTCAACGCCGAAACAGTGACTCTCGCCGGTTCCGGCGGCATGATACCATTGCTGACAGCCCTCGGTGCCGCACATATGAAGAAATACCCCCATGACCAGATTCAGTGCAACCCCAACTCGATTACCCAGTCAGGGGGTATTCTTGCGGCAAAGAATGGCGCCGTTGACATCGGCATGTCGGCCCGCGGTCTGGAAGTGAGGGAGCTGAGCTACAATATCGATGCCTACCATATTGCCGATGTGGCGGCTGATGTGGCCGTGCACGCCAATGTGCGGGTGACGAACATCACTTCGAAGCAGCTGTGCGCCATTTACTCGGGAAAGATAACCAACTGGCGGGAGCTCGGCGGCCAAGATGCCCGGATTGTCGTCCTTACCAGACCTGAAAGTGACTCGACCAAACAGGCCTTTCGCGAGGGAATTCCCTGCTTCAGCGAACTAAATGAAACACCCGAAGCGATAAGCATGCTTAAATCGAATGACATGTTATTCGCTTTGCAGCGAACTCCGGATTCTATCGGCATGATCGACTCCATTGCCCTTGAACTGGCTAAGGGTAAGGCTCGCCCGGTCAAACTCGACGGCAGGTCTGCATCTGCTGAAGAAGTGGCCGCTGGCCGCTGGCCGGTAGTCAAAAGATATACGCTTGTAATCGAGAAAAAAAGGAAGAAGGCTGTTGACCGGTTCATGCTTTTCATCAAGTCCCGGGAAGGGGCTGCCCTGATCAGCAAACATGGCGGCATTCCGGTAAGTTTTTCCTACCCCTGAGCTATTTCAATATTGATTCATTTTTCCGGTAGACCATCCCCTGGAAGATCGCCACGGTCTCTTTATCATCATCCGTGACCATAACCGAGTAGCTGGCAAGTTTGGGATTGAGGGACTGCTCCTTTGCCTCGGCGTAGAGCGTCCCGCTGACAGCGGCCTTGACGAAGTTGACGCTGGTGTTGATCCCCATCGCCAGCTTGCCGTGGGAATTGGAGGCCACGGCAAAGGCAAAGTCGGCGAGCGTGAATATGGCTCCACCGTGCACGGTTCCGGCGCCGTTTATGTGGTACGGCTCTATTTTCATGCTTGCCAGCGCCCTCCCCTCTCCTGCTTCCAGGAGCTCGATATTATTGTGCCTCGCAAACAGATCGTTCTTGGAAAAGAACTCCTTCAATTTGTCCATTCAAGCTCTCCTTGTGGGTAAAATAGAAGAAGGGTAAACAGGTTGGAAGAGGGGAGGCACTTTCCATGGGGATTCAGCGGGGTTTCAGCCTCTTGATGAAATCATTGGCATAGATGACGACTGCGGATGAATACTCGTCATAGGCACCGACCTCCACGGCCGCTTTTGCATACTCCAGTGCCATGCTCCTGTCACCAAGACTCTCATAACATTTGGCAGCTGTCATCATGCAGGCGTTATATCTGCCGTCAAGCTCCAGACACTTTTTGGCATTCTCGATTGCATCGGCATAGTTTTCCCGCATGAGTTGCGCTACTGAAAGCGCATCGTAAACCCTAACCAGATCAACATCTTTAACCTTTGTCCGGCACTCGGACAGTATTCTGCTGTAGGCTTCGACCGATCTCCCCCACTCACGGGTGTCTTCCCCGCTTTTACCCTCTGCAACAAGGGTATCGTAGGTGGATACGCTGCACTCCCCGGCGAAGAGCGGGACTGCTGTGAGAAGCAAAAGGAACAGGGGCAACAATAAAAAACGGGTCATGTCGGATCTCCCTGATGCTGTAGCGAGTCTATACGATTTGCAGTATCGCTGAAATCGGGTCTTACAGTCATAATCTCGGTATAAAGCTGCCTGGCAAGAAGCATTTCGCCAAGTGTCTCCCGACAGATTGCAAGCTCATATTTAACGCCGAGAAGCTCGTCATCGTTGATATCAGGCAACTTAACAGTATCAGAGAGAATCTCGACCGCCATTTCAGTCTTGCCGAGTTCCCTGAAGCAGACAGCCGTGAGGATGAGAGAGTCTATTTTCCTTTCTTCTGATCTTGATGCAACCAGAAATTCGCTGATTGCCTCATCAAAAAGCCCCATCTCCTTATAGGCAAGCCCCAGACTGTAATGAGACTCTGCATCCTCATTGTCAAGTTCATTTCTCTTGAACCCTGAAGCGGTATCCAGGGTGAACTGGGAGTCGGAAGCTGATGTCCTGATAAGATCGAAATCGATCTCATCGGCAAACATGGAGAGCTCTCCTGCAAGATCGAAAGGTGTTTCGCTAACGCCGCTTTCCGGGTGAGAAATCTGATCCGGCCCGGACAGAGGGGTTGAATCACCAAGCTCGTCCGGTGCCGGCTCTTCGTCGTTCAGTTCAAGCTCTTCGTCGTCCAGTTCAAGCTCTTCGTCCAGTTCAAGCTCTTCGTCGTCCAGTTCAAGCTCTTCGTTGTTCAGTTCAAGCTCTTCGTCGTCCAGTTCAAGCTCTTCGTTGTTCAGTTCAAGCTCTTCGTCGTCTAGCTCAAGCTCTTCGTTGTTCAGTTCAAGTTCCAGCTCAATGTCTTCGAGTTCCGGCTCATCAAGTTCGAATACCGGTCCCGACTCTTCATACTCTTCAACATCCTGGATGAAATCATCACCAGTTGGTGGTCCGGTATGTGCAAGGTCGAGATCGAGCTCAATGTCCTCCTCCCATTCAGGTTCATCAGCTGTTGCGGAAAACTCCTCAAGCTCGTCTATCTCTTCAAGCTCCTCAATGAGAGGGATATCAACGACAGGCTCCTCAGGCGCTGTCGAAGAAGCGGACGGGAGCAATTGTTCAGGAGGCTCCTTGATCACTGCATCAGCTTGCTTCTTTTTAGCTGGCAAGGCCGCCTGAAGCGGTTTTGCTTCGACCTTCACCGGTTCTGATACCGTTCTATCAGGTATCGTAGTAACCGGAGCCGGAACTGCAATCTCCTTTTCGCCGTCTATTTTACTGAAAAGCTCCTGCGCCCTCTCTTTGAACAGTTGACGGATCTTTTCGGAAACGTGCTTGAATCCGTTTTCGTCATCCCTGCTTTTCAGATCGGTTGCCAGGGCAAGAAATTGGTCAAACGAGATGCCTTCTTTGCCGACCGCAAAGTATTTTTCAGCGATTCTGAGTCTTACGGCAGAGTTACCAGGGTCAAGTGCCAGCATGCTCTCAAGTACTTTCAGAGCCTTGAGGTTTTCACTGTTTTTCTCGAAAATCTGAAGGGCAGAGGCGTATTCGGCAGTAGCATTGCCTATCAGCCCCTGTTTTTCGTTCAGGGAGGCAAGAGTCAGGGATATTTCAGGATTTGTCGGATCGAGTTTCTGGACCTGCTTATAGACAGCTATGGCTTTAAGGTAGTGTACCGACTCGATATAGTGTTTCGCGAGAGAAGTATACTCGGTTATTGCTTCATCCTTGAGGTTTGCTTTTGTAAGGATCTCGGCAAGCTTCTGGCGATGCCTCATGTCTGAGGGATCCAGTTGTATTATCTGCCGGTAATCTGAAACAGCCTTAGCGAGCTGACCTTTCAGGAGGTTTTTCTGGGCGCTATCGAGTAGTTTTGTTTTTGTAGAGCTCAATATGTCACCGGACAAGTCGTTGAGATAAGGTGTACAGCCTGATTAAACGGTCAGACTGGGTCAGGAACAGTCAGCAGGCCTAAAGCGATCAAAAACATCGTGTAAAATACTATCATGGCAGATTATTTTCAAGAGTTACTGAAGTGTAAGGCTCTCTGTAAACCTTGGCAAGTTCGATGTAGGACGCAGAAATTGAAGCCGCTCTGATCTTCTCTTCTTCAGTGAGAGCCCGCATGAATCTGGCCGGAGATCCTACCCAAAGGGTCCCTGGCGGGATAATGGTCCCTTCCGTGACCAGAGAGCCGGCAGCGACCATTGCGCCAGAGCCTACAACAACCTTATCCATGACAACTGCATTCATGCCGATAAAAACCCCGTTTTCGAGCCTGCAGCCATGAATGGTACAGTTGTGACCAATGATGACATCATCACCGATGAAAAGCGGGGAACCGGCATCGCTTTCACTTTTTCTGCCTGATACATGCAGTATCGAGAGATCCTGAATATTGGTGCGGCAACCGATTTCTATGCTGTTTACATCGCCCCTGACGACAACATTGAACCAGATACCGGTCCCAGCGCCAACCTGAACATCTCCGATAATTACAGCTGTTTCCGAAATGAATGCAGTCCTGTCAATAGTCGGGGAGACACCCTTGAACGGTCTGATCATAAACTCTCCGTCAGATTCTGACTGCGTTGCTCACTGTCATGAGTGTTTCGGCTATGGTATACATATTTGTTATGGAGCCTACCGCAAGCTTCTCTCTCAATCCATAATAATCGAGACATATGCCACAGGAAAGAATTTCGGTACCGGCATCGTTCAGTTTGTTTAGAGGTTCGATCAATTCGGAACCTTCAGTGGTAAGATGAACACCGCTGTTTATGAAAAATATTTTTTCCGGCATTACCGGGAGTTCCAGGAGAGTGATCACAAGATTCTTCATAAGCAGTTTTCCGAGTTCATCAGGTCCACTTCCAAATCGGTCGGAAGCAATCAGAACTGCAGATGTAGCTGCAGAGCGATTAATAGTATCTGAAAGTTCAGAAGTTAAAGCTGGAGAAATTGTGATTGCGGCAAATCCGTCATTCTCCTCATCCTGAACTGAATACCCCCTGGAAGTTGCAAAACGGAGGATATTTTCCCTGGGAGCGCCCAAATCTGCCAACACTCTCAAAGAGGTCCCGGGAGCGCTTTCCAGGGCCTGTTTTGTTTTTACTACCGGGGATGGGCAGGAAAGATTACGGCAGTCCAGTTCGATAAGCAATTATAGTCCCTCCGGGAAATTATTAGAGTGCTAATATATCACGAAATACCGGTTGATAAAAGAAGATAATAAATAAAAGCCCTGAAATATCAGGGCCTTAAATTGGTGGGCACTATTGCAGAGAATTCGAACCTAAGCTGAGATGCCTTTTGAAGTTGCATTACTAAGGACAAGTAGACCGACAGCCTGTCAGGCCATAGCTGATAAAATCATGCAATTACACTGAGTTGACATGAATAGCTCACTATTCAAAGCACTTGAAGTCAACGAAAGCTCGCGGTGCTGAGGCAGAGGGCGGGTATCCCTGAAGGTAAATTACTGAGAAGTGCTTGATCCGCATGACGGGGAACTTAACGAACGGTCTCAAAGGTGGAGTACTGCAAGGCTCCCCACCATTCCTGGCTCATCAAACTGCATCAATATCAACATGATTCAACTATCAATGCATCAAAATAAATCCCTGTGAAACCGGTTAAGGCTCCACAGGGATATCATGCCTGCCTGAATCCTAGATTATCTTTCGAGACTCCACTTCGGTGACGGCTTGAAGTGGCAGCTGGCGTTGTAGCAGCTGCCGGTCCTGTTGATGCTAGGCGGATTAACCTGATTGGCGCCCGTGTAGGTGATCAAGATACTGTCGTTGAACTTGTATTGCGTATCGACCTTGATGGTTACACTGCTGATGTGGTTTTGTATCGGCAGTTTCATCCTGTGTGATGCCGAACCACCGGAATGACAGGTAAGACACGGGGTCCAGCCATCGGAAGGTTTGACGGTACCAAGCAGGTGACCTGCAAATGTGTGCGCACCGCCACCGCCTGAGTAGTCTTCGAAACGGGCGCTCGACCACTGGCCCTGTACTCCGAAGGCTGACTGGCCTATTGCAGCAACACGCGGTGCCGGCGGATAACCGTGACAGGAGTTGCAGACTCCGCCTCCGGCAATAAGATCAACAGTGCCGTTATTGTGGGTCGAACCGTTGACGCCGGTGAAGATATGGCAGTTAGTACAGGTTCCGGAGACAACACCCTGATGGTACGAAGTAGATGGCGGGTTGCCGTGGCAGTCGGCGCAGGCGGCGGTCGCACTCTTGTACGTCGTCAGGCTGTCGATCTGGGCCTGGGTGATTGCACCTTTGCCAAGGAGGCTGGCAAGGGCAGAGGTGATGTCGCCGGTGACCGTGCCGTTGTTGTACACCGCGTCAATCGAGTCGGTGATGATCTGACGGGCATACTCCGGGTTGTGGGCGTAGGCGGAAGTTTCTTCGATGAACAGCTGGTAGTTGTAGCCGCCACCATAGGTGTTGGCATTATTCCACTTGAAGACCGTCGTGCCGTTGGTCCTGGAGAATTTCTTTGCCACGCTGTCGTAGATATAGCCCTTATCGGCAAGTGCTGCCTTCAGGACATCAAGAGCGTTGTTGAAAGCCAACCGCTTGACGTCAAGGGTGGCTGCCGGGAGGTTCGTGCTGTGGCAGTTGGTACAGATGGTGGTCTTGATGCCGGTGATGGCGCCCGTGCCGTCAGCAGTGGTCGCGGCAAACGAGTGCTTGGTGTTGTCGGTGGCGCTCATGTGGCAGGTGGCGCAGGGACCGTCGGTGCCGGTGTTGTTGGCATTGGCGGTACCGACCTTGCCATGGCTGTTGTCAGCCAGTACAGAATAGGTGCGGCCCGGGAAGCTGTAACCGCCAACACCCTGGAAGGTGGAAGCTGCCGGCATGTGATGGGTCTTGTAGCTCATTGCCGCACTGAAGTTCGCCAGCGTTGCAACCCACCTGTTACCGTTGTCACGACCGCTGTGGCAGTCGGCGCAGACGTTGGACTTGCCCATTTCGGCATTCCGGAAGGCGGTGTAACTGGCAAACGGCTTGGCCGGGGTGACGGTACGAACGGTACCGGCCACTGCGTCGCTGTGACAGGCCCGGCAGGTGATGAGTTCTTTGGTCTTGTCGCTGGCAACACCCCAGGCTGTCTGGGTATGCGCACCGGTATAGCCTACAAAGCCGGTGGTGGTGTGGCACCGCTGACAGGTGGCATTGGTCTTGAAGTCCGAATTCGCAAAGGCATTGGAATCGGGATTGCCGTGACCAGATGCCGCCCACTGCTGACGGATCGCCAGGTTGCCCGCTGTGGTGTTGTGGCAGTCGGCGCAGGTGGCCTTG
>JBGQLM010000187.1:0-7605 GCA_041500085.1 Geobacteraceae bacterium | reverse complement strand
GCCCGGGCTGCGTGATTTCCACCGGATCCTCGACCGTCCAGATCTTGACTTTAGGATTGTTTATCGTGGCCATTGCCGAGTGAAGAGTCGTTGTCTTTCCGGAACCTGTCGGCCCCACAACCAGAATAAGCCCGTAGGGCTGCCGGATGGCACTGTTAAACTCCCGCAGGTTTCTCTCGGTCAAGCCGAGATTCCTGTACTCAACCGGATCAGAGTTGTTGAGGATTCTGAGAACTACATCCTCCATCCCGCCGACTGTCGGCATCGTAGCAAGCCGCAGCTCGATATCTGCCGGGCCGAATTTCTTGAACTCAATCTTCCCGTCCTGCGGTTTGCGCTTCTCGGAAATGTCAAGGTCAGCCATAATCTTGAGGCGCGACGGTATCGAATACTTGTACCTGTAAGGAATCTTCTCATAAATCTCGCAACAACCGTCGATCCGCATCCTTACAACTATGTCCTCTTTACCCTGAGCCGGCTCGATGTGAATATCCGAAGCCCGCTTTGTCCAGGCGTCATAGATTATCTTGTTGACGAGCTTTGCAAGCAGGCTGTCAGTCTCCTTTACAAAGAGATTCTCTCTCTCAAATTCAGGAGTGTCCATCTCCCCGGCCACCAGCTTCTGTATCGTATCCGGTTCGGTTGACCTACCTGCCCTGATAGTAGCCGGAACCGGTTCTGCAGCTGCGGTTAAGGAAAAAAGCTGCTGTGCCTTTACGATCTCGTCTTCCGGAGCAATTACAGCTTCAACCTTCAAATTCAGATGATCTTCCAGCCGGAGCAGCTCCTTCTGCTCCAGCGGCCTGGACACGGCAACTGTAATATTACGCCCATCAAGAGCAACGGGAACGAGTTTGCGTTCACCGCCCCCTAAAGAGATTATCGATTTTGCCAACCCGGTCCTAATGTCAGGAAGCTTGCCAGTCAAGTGGATAAAGGGAAGTCCCGAGTGAATGGAGATCGCCTTTGCAAGTGATTCGTAATTAACGAAATCGAGGTTGAGCAGAACCCTGAAAAGAGAAATGTGCTCACTAAGGCTCATCTCATAGGCAAGATCCAGCTCCTCCTCTGTGACAAGCTTGTAATTGATCAGGATCTCAGCAAACTTCTGCCTTCGCTCATACTGATCAATGGCTCTCTGAAGCACAGACTCCTTAAGGAAACCCAACTTGACAAGAATGCCCCCCAGCTTCTCCTCTCCCACCGAGTATTTCTGCTCTGCGAGCGCTTCATCGAGCTGCGCTTCGCTTATCATCCGGTATTCGAGCAGTATCTCGCCCAGCATTTTATCTTTCATGATAAGCTCCATTACAACACAGGTAAATTTACTGTCCATCAGCCTATTCGTGCAGCACAGATGCTCCATGCAGATCATCATTGAGCCTTGACAGCATATACTCAAAAGCGTTCATTCGTGAGGCCATCACAGCAACCTTCTGGTCAGCACGAGTCATTTTGAAGAGCTTCTGAACGTTGTCGTTGAGACCGTAACAGACCAGCTTCCCGGATATAGCCGCCAGCTCCCTGGCTGTCAAGATGCATAGTCCAAGCCCCGAGCTGTCGACAAAATCGACTCTGCTCATGTCAAAAACTATATTGACATATTTCTTGTCAACGAGCTTCTGTATCTGGTTCCTGAGCTGCTCAAGAGTGCTGGCGACCAGACCTCCGCTGAGCTTAAGAAAAATAATATCCCTGTCCAGCTCAACTTTTACCTCCATAAGTATCCTCCTTGACTCTTTTTGGGAACAGCTTTGAGACAATCGTCTCGTTCTTGCCATCATGGTACCGATAATCGCAGTCATCTGAAAGTTGATTAATAATTGCAAGACCATAACCCCCTTCCGGAAGATTATTGTTCTCATCAAAAACAGGCATCTCGGCTTTTTCGGCGGTCGGGTCGAAAGATACACCATCAGTAATCAGGCTGAATAACGCCTTGTCACCCTCTGTTGTTAATTCACCGGCAAGAAAGGTGCAGCGACCATGTTCTATGGCGTTATTTACAAGCTCAGTTATGACCTGACAGAAATCATCGATCCTTGAGTCACTTGCTTTACCGAGCCATTCATTCAGGGCAGCCTTCACCCCTCTTCGGACTATCTCGGCACTTCTGAACTCAGGTTTTATCGAGAAAACCCATTTCCCTGTCATCCGCTTACACCGTTATCTTGCTGATCTGCGTCAAATGAAAAGGCAAATATCGTAAGATCATCATCAAACACCCCGTTGCAGAATGACTCTGCAGCCTTAAACACCTTGTCAAGCATCTCGTGAACCGTTAAGGAAGAGTCGACTCCCGAAAAAATATCTTCGTGAAAGTAATCTCCTTCCGGGTTTCTGATCTCGATCAGGCCGTCCGTATACAGAAGTATTTTGTCGCCTTTTGAAAGCCGGTATTCGGAAACAGTCCAGCTGTCATCCAGGTCCCATCCTATTGGCGGGCCTGTGGCATCTATCGAAACAGTTGCAGAGGAACTGTAGAGATATGCCGGGTTATGGCCGGCCGAAGCTGTCTTCAAAATGCCGCTCTTTCTGTCGCATACAAGATAGATCATGGTAAGGTACATGCCGCTTTCAGAGAGCATTCTGACGAGGGATCGGTTTGCTGCAGCAATTATTTCCGCAGGATTGCTCATTTCCTTGCCGATAGTCATGAAAAGCCCTTTGCATACCGCCATAAAAAGTGCTGCTGAAATACTGTGCCCGGAAATATCACCGATCAGGAAGTGTGCCGCATCTCCATCTGTCCATCCGTCGAAGAAATCTCCCCCTATCTCATCCGATGGCCTGAAAAACACCGCCGTACTGAATCCCGGGATATCAAGCCGATCCGGCAGGATCTTCTCGAGCAGACTGTGCGCCAGAACCCGCTCTTTTTCCAGGGTCACATTCTTTACAGCCAGCTCCAGCCCCACCTGTTGGAGCATATCCCTGCCATGCTTCAGCTCAAGATGGTTCTTCACCCTTGCCTTTACAATCGGGGGGCTGATCGGCTTGGTGATATAATCTATCGCACCGGCTGCCAGCCCCTTTGCCTCGTCATCCTCCTCACCCATCGCAGTCACGAAGATCACCGGGATCGGCTCTGTAGCGGGGTCTGACTTCAGTATCGAGCAGGTCTCATACCCATCCATTCCCGGCATCATGACATCAAGGAGAATGATGTCAGGGAGTTCCCTTCGAGCTACCTCAATCCCTGCAGCTCCTGAGGTGGCAAAAAACACTTTATGCCCCTGATGGAAGATCTCATTGAGTATCTGGATGTTCGCCACCGTATCGTCGATGATAAGAATTTTCTGAGGGTTTTCTTTCATGACAAGGCTTCCTGATCAAATTTTATGTCAAGTATCTCTGCAATACTGTCAAGAACGACCTTCGCCTCACTGAAGTTGAGAATCTCCACGTTTCTTTCCAGTTTTTCGAGATGGGATTTAAGTGCATCAGATACGAGCAGACATTTCAATTTTCTGAAAACAGCGCATGCCTCAAGGTCGTTCTTCTCCAGATTCTGTGACAGCTCTCTTAAAATTGCAGCGATGACTTCCGGATCAGCGGCAGCTTCTGTTTTATCGCTACCTACTGTCAGGAAATCATCCGGAGAGATGTCATCAATAAACCTCAGGGTACTGTTAAGATCTGCGAGTTTTTCAGAGAGTTCAATTATAAGCGGGGCAATATCCTCCCGGCTGCTCTCTTTTGCCAGAGCATCCTCAATAGCTGCAGCTGCTGCGCCAGCACCCTCGGCGCCGACAGTTAATGCCAGCCCTTTAAGGGTATGGGCGACCCGCCTGGCAATGAGATTTGAACCCTTTTCAACTGCCTCTTCAATGATCCGGGCGTCTTCAACATGCAGACGCCGAAACTCTTTGAGTACAGTGACAAGTATCTGCTGACTCCCCAGTCTTTTTATGGCCTTGTCGAGATCTATGCCAGGAGTAACTTCAGGGAACCTTATTCCTCTCTTTTCAGTTAGAGCTGCTCCAGTAATGCTGCTGTCAGGAATCTCGCTTCCGGGCTTGAACCATCGATGAAGAACGGAAAAGAGCTCCGCAACATCTACCGGCTTTGCCACATGGTCATTCATGCCGATCGCAAGACACCTATCCCTGTCATCCGTCATTGCGCTCGCCGTCATTGCGATAATCGGCACATCCTTGTAACTTCCGGAAGAGCGTATCAACCTTGTGGCCTCAAATCCATCCATGACTGGCATCTGCAGATCCATCAACACTGCATCATAGCGAGCTCCGGCTGAAGACAACATCTGTACTGCAACTGCACCGTTCGAAGCGATATCGAGACTGACTCCCCATCTCTCAAGAATCCCCCTTGCAACCTCCTGGTTTATCTGGTTATCCTCGGCCAGCAGTATATTCATCCCTTTGAAATAGTCTTCGACCGCTATCGAGTCTTCCTTTTCAATTGCCTGTTTTTCTCCGACTCCAGCCGCTTCCATGATCGCATACAGAAAATTCGTCGGTACAGCCGGTTTAGCGACTATTGACCTGAACGGACTGCATGAGCTGTCGGTTCCGGCAAGTTCCCGGTCACCGGTAAAGAGGATCGCCGGAATTCCCGCCAGAGTTTTCATAAGGCTTTCATTGAAAACATCTTCGATATCGTCATCTATCGAAACATCAAAAAGCAGCAGATCATATTCCGGCTCTTCTATGGAGAAGACATCTGCCGGAGTCATGGAACTTACCTTCATTCCGAATGAGGAGAGCATTCTTTCAGTGGATAGAGATCCTTTGCCCTGGTTGCAGATATGAAGAATTCGCAGACCGTTCAACCCCTGAAAGATCTCCGAAAGTGGTTCATTATGTCCATCTTCGAGCGAAAAGTTGGCGGAAAAAGTGAATACACTCCCCTTTCCCTGCTCTGTCTTGACTGATATATCTCCCCCCATCAATTCTGCAAGCTGCTTGCTGATCGAAAGCCCGAGCCCTGTCCCCCCGAAACGTCTCGTAGTGGATGAATCAGCCTGACTGAATGCTCCAAAAAGCTGCTCTTTCTGCTCCGTCGTCATACCTATACCGGAGTCCTCCACACTGAACCTGAGACGCACTTTTTCACCCGATACCGAATCGACTGCTACAGAAAGCACCACTTCACCCCTTTCGGTAAACTTGATGGCATTACTGACGAGGTTGATCAGTATCTGGCCGAGTCTCAGAGGATCTCCGATAAGGAAGTCCGGAATCTCGGAAGATGTATAAATAATTAGTTCAACCCTCTTTGCCCCTATACTTATCGGAGCAATATCGGTCAACTTTCCAAGGACTTCACTTAACAGGAAAGGGATACTCTCCATCTGAAGGCGTCCGGCCTCGATCTTCGAAAAGTCCAGTATGTCATTAATGATCTTCAGGAGTGACTTGGCAGCACCTTCCGCTTTTCCCACATAGCTTCTCTGCTTGAGGGTAAGCTCGGTCTGCTGAATGAGATAGAGCATTCCTATGACGGCATTCATCGGAGTTCTGATCTCATGGCTCATGTTTGCAAGGAACGAGCTCTTGGCCGTTGTCGCAGCCTCTGCCTCTGCTTTGGTTCTCTGCAACTCATCAAACACCTTCTTCTGATCGGTTATATCCTCCTTGACTGCAATGAAGTGCGTGACATCCCCTTCGGCATCTCGGACTGGTGAAATCGAGGCTGACTCCCAGAAAAGTTCTCCGCTTTTCTTTTTATTGCAGAACTCGCCGTGCCATTCGAATCCTCCGCTTATCAGATCCCAGAGTGTCCTGTAGAACTCCTGTGATTGGACCCCGGATTTGAGCATTCTGGGATTTTTCCCGATTACTTCGTCGGATGTATAACCTGTGAGCTTGGTAAAGTAGGAATTGACATACTCGATACACCCGTTACTGTCAGTGATTACTATTGTTACAGGAGACTGTTCGACAGCCAGAGAGAGCTTTCTGACGAGTTTCTCAGACTCCCTGTGCTCTTCCTTGAGCCTGATCGCGACAACCGTGTAAGCGAGGTTCTCTGTTAGTTCTGCAAGAAGTGACACCTCTTCATTATCAAAAGAATCCCTGCCGCTGTTTACGATCTCCAGAGCACCGATGACGGTCCCTTCCCCCCACAAGGGAATGGCAAGCGATGAGACATCATCTCTGCCTCCATCCCCGGTTACTCCCGCATTGCGACTTTCGCGAGTAACGTTTTCAGATTCAATTGCTTTAGATGAAGTGCCACTTACCCTGGTTTCAGGCCCTAACCAAATATCAGCAGCAGTTTCTGATTCGTTCAGGGAGTACCCTGCTACCGTAGTGAAAATTCCGGCATCACCAAGAACAACACTTGCACTCTTGTAGCCTCCTACTTCGACAAGGTGCTTGCAGATAGCCTTGTAAAGTGCAATCTCCTCGGTAAACTGCATGAGCAGCTCATGGCTCTTCCCCAGTACCATAAGTGTACGGTTCAGGCGCCTCAGTTCGCTCTCGGCACGTTCAAGCTGCTCGACCTCCTGCATAATGACAGAAGTGCTCCGTGCCACCTTTCGCCGCAGAACAATATTCCAGATGACTATCAGCAATATGGCGGTCAGCATGGAAATGATACCTGCCCCAACCCAAAATCTGCGGCTTTCGAATATGTTCGGCCTCGCCCCATACAACCATTTGTCAGTTATCTCTTTTCGTTCTTTCTTGGTTATTTGCGCCAGCGCCTTGGAAAGTATGCTGTTCAGGATTGGCCAGTCGTTTCTGGAGGAAAAACATAAGTTGTAAGAATACCCGGCACCACCGGCTATCATCAGATTTGCTATCTTCTGCTGATCGATATAATAAGATGCCCTTGCCATCTCCATTACAGCCGCATAGTTCTCTCCGAATGAAACAGATTCAAGCGCTGCTATCTCGTCTCTGACCGGTACAAGCTTGATCTCCGGGAAATTTTTTTCAATAAAGCTGTAGATTGCAGTACCTTCTACAATTGCAACCTTCAATCCCGACATGTCTGAGAGCTCAAGCTGCGGATTATCAAGCTCTTTTTTTATGATGATTTTATGAGGAAGCGTAATGTACGGTGGGGTAAAATCCAGGAAGGATGATCGATCGAGAGTAATGGTCCCTGTTACGATTATGTCGACGTGTCTGTTTTTCGTCTCTTCAATCAGCTTCTGCCAGGTAGGGAAATAGTCAAAGAGGAAGCTGATACCGAGAAGTTTTTCGACCCGCTCGACATAATCGATGCTGAGCCCTTGATACCCTTCTCCTTTTTCACCTGTCATGACCAGTGGCGGAGTCTCACGTATCCCTATCTTCAATCCGGGATGCTGATCCAGCCACTGCTGCTCTTCGACAGTCAGTTTGACTGCCGGGCTGGCCGCAGCTGCAGCCATATGCGCTGTCATGAATATTATGCAGACAGACATGAGCATCAGTTGCAACGCTCTCATACCCGACAGACCATAATGGTTGAACGGATCGCCACCGAGGAACTCCTGTCGTGCGCCAGCTAATTTTCTACTTCAATAAACAACCCCGCCGCAAGCAGCGGGGTATTTAGAACAACACCAACTGATAGTCGGCATGGAGCTTCTGATAGGTTTTACCTTGATTCTTGACGTAGCTTCCTATCGTGTTCTCATTTCCG
>JBGQLM010000186.1:0-7663 GCA_041500085.1 Geobacteraceae bacterium | reverse complement strand
GCAGCGTAACTCTTATCTTGTGTCCAAGAAACCGGGCGCGCTACAATTCCAATTGCTTTAGACTGTCAGGTGCTTAGCACGGCATTGGGCGTTGCTGCTTCGGTTGACGTAGCATCTTTGGAATTGGCCGCTCAAAGCCCTTGGTTAAACTTGCACCACTTTAGAGAAGCATATGCTCAGAATGGAGCGAGACTCCTGACTGACGAAGCAGCCAGATTCCTCATTGATCACGGCAAAGCATATCTTTCTCAATGGGAAGAGACCTGTGAGTACTCGCGGGCATTACTTGAACTGTGTGAAGTGGCGTTACTGCATGGAATGGATGAAGAGGCACGGCAGCTTTGCAGGTTATGCTGGGACTACGTTTTGGGCTATGGTCACCGGAAAGACCCAACAATGCTCACACTTTTGGATGCTGTTGAATGTTTGGTTAATGATGCACCTAACTTCTGTCGCATAGTTATTAAAGAAATCGCGCCACAAATTCACCACATCACTGATTACACTGATGGTAAAGGGACTCGTCAAGCTCAGGGCTATGCTGACAATCTTCTTGTGAAACTGGACCCGTTAAGTCTTGCCGAGAAATATGCCGGTCACATCAGCTCAGGGGATTGGCACTACGCCGATGAATGTTTTGCCTCATATTTTACTGGGGATATCTCATCAGAGGTTTTTGAGGCTTTAGCTCGAACAGGTTTGCCAAAGGAAGCTATCGCAAATCTGCGCAAACGAACAGAGGAAGGCGAACAAAGAGCGGCTGAACTTCTGGAAATAGCGAATTCCCATACTGGCGTAACGTTTGGAACTATTGATAAGCAAGATGACCAGGACAAAGCTGACGAGTTAAGCGAGTTTGAGGGCAGACCTGAACAATACCCTCCTGATTCTTTTGAAACACTCCTCTCGGATATGAAAGAGAGCAAGACATACAGTATGTACTCATACCTGCCCAAGTGGTATGACTATTGGACTGTACAGGGCCTGGAGTCGGAATTGCTCCGGGTCCTTGAGCCATTGTTCTTGTCTGAGGAGAGTCGTCGTGATGACCTCCATTACTTGCTCGACCAAGCTTTCGAGTCGTGTTTGAAGCTTTACGGGAAAAAAAGAGCCTTCCGGTATGCGGTTCAAGCCCAGCAAGAGATGGGAGGATGGTCCGACTTCTACGAGTCAACGGAGAAATCAACGCAGAGGCTACAGAAGGTTGCTGAACTTTACCCCGAGCGGGCCGGTGAATTCATTTCTGCATCTTGTTTTTCAAAGTATCGGCTCAAACATCAACCTGGTGCCAGAGTTATTCCCAGTGACAAGCTGGTCTTCTTTCTTGTCAAACTGGGTCGGATAAAAGAGGCTACTGAAGTTGTCCATGCAATGGTGCAGTCCGTGCTGGAAGACACACGAAATTTGCCACTTTCTGTCCCGTCTTGGGCTACTACATTCGGGCAGGCACAGACTACTATGGCAGAAATTCGCTTTCTCATTGGCCGCATTACATGGCCAGTGCCAGCGGTGAAATGGTGGGCCATACAAGAGTTGGCAGATCTCCTTAATTCAGAGTTTGCTGAACAGACCGAAGCAGAACTATATTGTGCATTGGCTGCTGCAAAGCTAGAAACTGAGGCAGTGGAACTTCTTTGTATATTCTGGCTCGCAAAGCAAGCCGGATACGTGCCGAGTGTAACCCTGCCGACGTATATCAATTCTCAATCTCCCGCGTCAGTATTGATTCTAAGTGATCTTGTCAGGCCGCTACTCTTTGAAGGTAGATGGAGAACGCCTCTGATCCTGGCTCCAGATACTTATAAAGCGTCAGCCGATTTTGAAGATGCGCAAGGAACAACTGTTCCCAGAATTTATAAGAGTCTCCTTGAGGGCCTTGAAAAACCTCAACTGCCTTCTTTCGTAAATCAGTATGCATTCGAGTGGGAAAACACGGTAAATCTTTACCCTGAGGCGCCGCTTCAAGGGAACATAGGATACTTCTACGGATACTCTCATGATGAAATGACCGGTCAGTTTGTGACTCGCGCTACCCAGCGTGGGCGGTCAGCATTTTTACGAACATTGGCGGTTGCTCAAGAAATTTGTGATGCTCCGCAACGGCTTATTGATGATGCTGTTCAAGCTGCACTACCTATTGATCCGACACTCGCAGCATTACGGTCTGATAAGCCCCTTTGGCTGCCAAGGTGGGAAATGGACTTATTACCAACTGAACCGAAAATTGAAGAATTCATAAGTCAATCAGCACTGTCCCTATCACAATCTGAACCTGGAATGGTGCTGTTAGCAATTTCTCTGCCCCTCTACATAAATGAGAACCGTATTGTTGACATCCAAGTTGTCAGATGGGTTCAATGGGAAGAAAAACCAATTGATGCGGAAGAGCTTATAACGCGGCATAAACAAAAAATGCATGAAACAGGATGGTGTAGTGCCAAGGGATTTCAGAAAACTACATTTGTTCCTGTAGTCCCACTGATCCAGTTGATTGATTCAGAGACATGTGCAGCCCCTACAGTCTTCGAACCTGCGCGGTGGAGGAGAGGTTATCTGCATTCCGACTTTGATTCGAGAGGTGTTCTCTTCCCTGCCTCAACTGTGAAGGGAACTGAAGTTAAAGTTCAACCTGTGGGTGGTGAGTTTGAGTTTCTGATTGGTATTTCCCGCTTAGGTAAATGGAAATATTGGAATACGGGATGGAACGCCTCTCATCCTCGCTTAACAAGAGCTTTTTGTGGCACTGCATTGACAGCAGATAAATTAACGATGTCGCTTCTTTGGGATAATAATCCGTTAAGACACTTCTATACTTGGCGATGTATCATTCTAGAAAGAAGTGACTCTTATTCCAAATTTACGAAAAAAATGACATGCGGTGTGCTCCAGATAGTGTTGGATAACGAGTGAATAAGAAAAATGACAGGTGAACCATGAACCAATTCCTGATCTATCGCAGTGAAGATGGTCGCACGAAGATTGATGTCTTGCTGGAGGCGGAAAACCTCTGGCTGAGTCAGAAGCAGCTTACCGAGCTGTTCGGCAAGGCCAAGGGGACCGTCAGCGAACATATCAAGCATATCTTCGAAGACGGCGAACTGGATGAAAATTCAGTTGTTCGGTATTTCCGAACAACTGCCGCAGATGGCAAACAGTACGAAGTTGCCCACTACAACCTGGACATGGTGCTTGCCCTTGGTTACCGGGTGCGGAGCCAGGCCGGGGTGCGCTTCCGCCAATGGGCCAGCGACAAGCTGAAAGAGTACATCATCAAAGGGTTCGTGCTGGATGACAAACGGCTGAAGAATCCCGACAAACGGCGCGATTACTTCGATGAACTGACCAGGCGGCTGCAGGATATCCGCACCAGCGAGCGGCGCTTTTACCAGAAAATCACCGACATCTATGCCACCAGTATCGACTACGATCCCAATCACCCCCTTACCAAGGAATTCTTTGCCACGGTGCAGAACAAGGTACATTACGCGATTCATGGCCAAACCGCCGCTGAACTGATCCAGTCACGGGCGGACAGCAGCCGTCCGAACATGGGTTTGACTAACTGGGACGGCGCGCACATTCGTAAAAGTGATGTCAGCGTTGCCAAGAACTATCTATCCGAAGACGAATTGCGTGCATTGAACAATCTGGCGGAGCAGTATCTGATCTTTGCCGAAGGGCAGTCGGAGCGGCGCGTCGCCATGACCATGCAGGACTGGATAACCAAGCTGGAAGGCTTTCTGACCCTTAACGACCGGGAGATCCTGCGGGACGCTGGCAAGGTTTCGGCGGAAATTGCCAAAGCCCATGCAGAAGGGGAGTTTGCCAGATTTCGTGTGATTGACGACAAAAAGTACGAATCCGACTTTGATCGTCTGGTAAAACTTGTACCGGGGAAAAAAGACCCGTGATTCGAGATGTCGCGTCGCAGGCATGCCGGGCGTGAACCTGACAGAATGCGTTGGACGTGGCTTCCCCTCACCCGGCGTTGCGCGCTACCCTCTCCCTGAGGGCGAGGGTTAGTTAGCGAAAGGATTAATATGGAAAAGATAAGGCGTAACGATCCCTGCCCCTGCGGCAGTGGTCAGAAATACAAGAAGTGCTGTCTGGCTAAGGACGACCTGGATGCGTCGCGTCGGCGCGACGAGGAGAATGCGGTGCAGACGGCCCTATCCTGGTTGGCGAAAACCTATCCGGAAGAGAGTAGTCAGGCCTTCTACGAAGGGTTTCTCGGTGAGATATCGGAGGAGGAACAGGAGTGTCTCGACAGTCTGCCCCCCGGCCTTCAGAGCATGGTTGGCATCAACAGCGGCGAATGGATGCTGGCTGACGGTGACCTGATCATCGACGGGGAAACGAAGCGAGTCATCGACCTGGTGCTGGGGACGGACGGGCCGCGGCTGCCGGTCCATGGCCGCGAATGGCTGAAGGCGCTGGGAGCGTTTCCAATGAGCCTGTACGAAGTGCGGGAGGCGAAGCCGGGCGAAGGGCTATGGATTGCCGATCTGCTTCGCCCCGACGAACCATCGGTCTGGGTCCGGGAGCGGAGCGCTTCTAAAAGTCTGATAATCTGGGACGTTTTTGGAGCCCGGCTCGCGTGGCAGGACGGCGACCGGGTCTTCAGCGGCGCTCTCTATCCGTTCGACCGTGAGGAAGGGCTGGACTGCCGGGATGAAATCCTGGAAACCATGGCAACGGAGCAGATATGCGCCGGGGATGTGCGGATACTTGTCGGCACCGTCATTATCGACACCTGGCTGGCCGGACTGTTAGACATGGATGACGAGCCGCTCCCCCAGTTGGTGGATGCCGCGACCGGCGCCAAGATCGATCTGACAACTGACCGTTACCGGGTTGATGACTTGCGGGCACTGGAAAAGGCGCTGGCTGATCGGGATGATGTGGAAGGTGACAGAACAGAGGGCTGGACACGCTTTGTTGAATTGGAGGATGGCCGCTGCCGCTGCTTGGCAACGCTCACCCAGAAACGGCCCGATATCCTCGAAGTCTTCTGCCGGACGGTCAGGCTGGCTGACGAAACACGCCTCTGGTTGGAATCGTTCGCCAGCGGCTCCGTCAGATACCTGATCCGAGAAATCGTCGATCCCCGCTCGGAAAAAGCTCGGGACGCTGCACCTTCAGCGCCGAAGCCGGAGATTTCGCAGGAGCTGCAGCGGCAGCTCATTCATCAGTATCTTGTCAAGCACTACGAAACTTGGCCGGAAATCCCGCTGCCGGCACTGGGGGGAAAGACTCCGCTTGAGGCGGTCAGGAGCAAGAAGCTGCGTCCGGCGGTGATCGAGCTGCTCAAGTCTATTGACCAGCTGGAGGTGCATCGTATCGCGCAGACCGGTGGCGAACCGTTCGACGTTTCATTCCTCTGGTCACGGCTGGGGGTGGCAGGGGAGCGGCAGAGCTAGAAGCGCTGTCCGGCCGTTGGCATTGATCTGCTCCGCCGTATTTTGCGCCAGGTGCGGGAATCGAACCGTCTTGAATTCCTGGGCCGCGGCCCAGATGCTCATTGGTGAAAGAAATAGGTATTATACCCAATGAATAGGTAATGAGCTGCTGATGATACCTATATAGTCAGGATTAGAAGCTTGAGGAATTAAATATAGTGAAAAGGAGAAGCAGATGACCAACGATCTCAAACATTACCGCTGCTACGAGATATTCTCCCAGTCTACCGGAGTGGAGATCCGGGCGACGGTGAAGAGCAGCGAGGAGGGCGGGCTGGTGGTGGAGCGGGTTGGCCGGGTTCAGCTACGCTTTTTCAAGCTTACGCCGAAGACCAAACCCGACGAGGTGACCCAGATCCGCTTCATCTGCGCTCCGGACGAGGCCTTTGAGCTGGCGCTGAAGGTCGGTCAGGTGGCTGGTTCAGGTGTGCCGTGTAAGGAAAAACTCAGCCCCCACAAGTTCAACGGCGGTGAGCATGTGGGAGAGACTGTCACGACCCTTACGGTGGAGAAGTGGGAGCGAAACGGCAAGAGCGGCTATGCACTCACGGTCGGCCGCGACAAGGAGTTCATAAGTGTGCCGACGCCGCTAGCGAAGTTCCTGTTCGCGGGAGAGTTCCTGAAGTCCCTCTCCATCGAGCAGTGCTGGGTGGAGAGGAAGCATTGAGCCTGAAGCCGGCAGTTGGAAGCTGCCTGCATTCGAGCTGACGTGCTATTTCTGCAATTCTAAGCTCATTCCGCTACAGCAGATAAACTCGCCCTCCGGGCTCAGACAATATCTGCTTTACGCTCCATTTCACTAAGAATTGCGACGAAACAGCCCTGAGGCTCTCTTTCAGGCAGCTTTCAACTGCCGCGGGTTATCCCTTGCTCTTCTTCCCCTTCTCCTCGGCCAGATACCCTGCCAGAAACTCCCGCTTGTACTCCTTGAATCGTCCTTCCTCGATGCTTTGCCGGATCTCGGCCATCATGTTCAAGTAGAAGTGGACATTGTGGATGCTGGCGAGAATGGCGGAGAGGACTTCATTCGCATTGAAGAGGTGATGGATGTAGGCGCGACTGAAGTTTTTGCAGGCGTAGCAGGAGCAACTCGGGTCTATCGGGTAGAAGTCGCGTCGGTAGTTCTTGTTGGTCAGGCGGATCCTCCCCCTGCGGGTGAAGAGGGTGGCGCTCCTTGCATAGCGGGTCGGGATGACGCAGTCGAACATGTCCATGCCGCGTTCGACGCTTTCCAGGATATCCTCGGGCAGGCCGACTCCCATCAGATAACGAGGCTTGTCCTCAGGCAGGAACGGGGCGGTCATGGCGACGACTTTTTTCAGGAGCTCCAGCCCTTCGCCGACCGAAACGCCGCCTATGGCATAACCCGGGAAGTCCATGGCAACCAGTTCTCTGGCGCACATTTCGCGAAGGTCTTCGAAGACGCTCCCCTGGACGATGCCGAACAGCGCCTGATCCTTGCGGGTCTGGGCCTTAAGGCACGCTTCAGCCCAGCGGATCGTTTTCCTGGTCGATTGGACCGCGTACTTCTTGTCACAGGGATAGGGGATGCACTCGTCAAACGCCATTATTATGTCTGCTCCCAGAGCTTCCTGGATGGCGATTGCTCTGGCGGGATCGAGATAGACCTCTTCGCCGGTGATTTCGTGGCGGAAGAATGCGCCGTCTTCGGTTATCCGCTTGTTGGGAAGCGAGAATACCTGGAAGCCGCCGGAGTCGGTAAGGATCGGCTTGTCCCACGACATGAACTTGTGAAGTCCGCCTACCTTCTCCACGAGCCCCTCGCCGGGGCGCAGGTGCAGGTGGTAGGTGTTGGAGAGAATGATCTGGGCGCCGGCTCCTGTGACCTGCTCAGGGGTCATTGCTTTCATGGCGGCGTGAGTTCCTACGGGCATGAAGATCGGGGTCTCTATGATCCCGTGCGGAGTCTCGATCCTGCCGCGCCTGGCAGCTGTATCAGTGTCTTTTTTCAGAAGGGTGAAGCGCATTTTCAATCGTTACCTTTCAGTTGTGAGATGGGGTGGATTATCGGGCATCCCTTTTCCGGAGTCAAGAAAGCGTGATGCCGATAGGAAAAAGAGTTTTCAGCTTGGATCTTGGGATACTGTATACATTATTTATGTTGATTTTTTCTAAAACGGTGTTTAGTATGCTTTGCGAAAAAAACAGGGTTCAAAACTCTGCATTATAAGCTGTTTAGTATG
>JBGQLM010000185.1:0-7673 GCA_041500085.1 Geobacteraceae bacterium | reverse complement strand
GACAGGATAC
Organism: Geobacteraceae bacterium; assembly: GCA_041500085.1. Classification (GTDB taxonomy): domain Bacteria; phylum Desulfobacterota; class Desulfuromonadia; order Geobacterales; family DSM-12255; genus VEOV01. The sequence goes on along the minus strand of JBGQLM010000185.1, from coordinate 7,663 downwards.
TCGAATTTGTCGATACCTACCTCCGCCTTGAAACTCACCCCTTCTATCAGAAAGATAATACCGTAGTTGATGTCGTCTGTGGCATGCACATTCCGTTCACTGCTGCGGCAAGCAGTGTTGTCTGTGATGGCGGACATTTTACTTCTGCTCCGAGCACTGTAAAGAAGCTTTTATCAAGGGTAGTAACTAACTGATTGCACAGGTGGTAACGGGAAATGAAACTTGCAGTAGTCAGGAAATTAGCCGCTCAGCGTGGATTGAGAACTGATAAACTGAAAAAAACCGAGATTATCAGGGCGATCCAGACGGCAGAAGGAAGCCCTGCCTGTTTTGATACGGGGATGGTTGAGGAGTGCGGTCAAGCAAATTGTCTGTGGCGGACAGACTGTGTAACTAATTCATTTTGGTGCTTTTTGAGAATTGGGGAAAGTTAGAGTCCTTCTGGTATAGTTAATTGTGAAATGATTGATAGAGACCAAAAACTAATATTTAGAGGGGGACTCAATGTGACTTCAAACCGCATATGCTTTCGGCAAACAAATTGATTCACCGTTCGGAGAGGTTGAACAGAAGGTCAGACAGGAGTTGGCCAAGGAAGGCTTCGGTGTATTGACCGAAATCAATATAAAAGACAAATTCAAGGAAAAGCTCGGTAAAGACTTTCGTGAATATGTCATTCTGGGCGCCTGCAATCCGGCACTCGCATATGAGGCTTTTGCCAAGGAGATAAATATCGGGACGCTTCTCCCCTGTAATGTGGTCGTCTACCGGGATGACAACGCAAAAACAGTGGTCATGGTGATGGACCCGGTTGCTGCACTTGGAGTGATCGGCAATGCTGCACTCACCGAAATTGCCACACAGGTTCGGGCCAGGATGGAACGGGTTCTGGCCATTCTCTAGAACTCCCTGAATGAGGAAGGCATTACCGCTTGGCAGGATATTTTTAATTATGGTACATTGTGGCAATGTCTTAAGCTTTCTAACGCCAGACACAAAAAGGAATTCCCATCATGAAAACTCACCTGGTTACAATCGCAGCAGCTATAACCGTTGGCCTCATCGCAGGGTGCGGCGGTAGCGGAGGATCAGCGGCGACTTCGACTGCAGTCTCTGGCAAGGTCGCCGATGGCTATCTTGTTGGCGCAACCGTATTCCTCGACAAGAACGGAAACTATCAGCCGGATTCAGGCGAACCGACAGCTACGACGGACGCCAATGGTGTTTACACGCTGAACATCGATCCTGCCGATGTCGGTAAATATCCGATTGTCGCAATGGCAGTCAAGGGGCAGACCATCGACAAGGATACCAATCAGACTGTAACTGGTGGCTTTACACTCAGTCTGCCCGCAACAGCTGTATCCGGCACGGTCGGCAGTAACTTCATCAGTCCGATGTCGACACTGATCAGGGAGAAGATGGCTGCCAATCCGGGCATGACCATGAATGACGCGATGACGCAGCTGCGTAACCAGATGAACATGCCTGCCGGTATCGACATGATGGCGGACTATGTAGCGGGCTCACAGTCGGGGGCCGACGCTGCCCGGTATCAGACCATGCATGCCACTGCTCAGCAGATGGCTGGACTGATGGCCGGACAGTCGACGCTCGTCATGAATGGTAGCGGCGTGAATCTGAACCGTTACCGCGGCATGATGGCTACGATCAACAGCAACATGCCGGCGATAGCTGTTGATGCCGTTAATGGTCAGGGTATGAACAGTACTTTTATGACAAGCATGATGACCAATATGCAGACCCAGCTGGGAACAATTCCGATGATCGGCGGTTTCACAAATTACTCGGGAATGTTCCGAAATATGACGAGTCATGGCAGTTTCTGGAGTAATGCCGGAACCCCGATGACTCCGATGAGCGGCGGGATGATGAGGTAGGACCATTGCCTGAATAATAGCTGCCAAAGTTTTATAGCAGAAACGTGCAGCGATAGCAGCTGTTCGTGCCACAAATAAGAACGGAGGAATATATGAAATTCATACATTACTCGTTAGCAGTCCTTTCCTTACTGGTTACTTCACTTGTTACCCCGTCCTGGAGCGCCACAACCAAACCGTTGACCGTCAATGAACTTGCCGCCAAGCCTGATACCTATATCGGCAAGGTAGCAGTTATTGGACGGGTTGCAGTAGTTACCAAAGGCAAAGGTTTTACTCTTATTGACAGTGTGAATTGCGCGACATGCACCACAGAGTGTCTTACCGATAAGACCACGAAGAAAATCCCGTTCCTCTGGAGCGGCGCTGCGCCGGTGGTCAAGGACGTGGTCAGGGTTGACGGCATCTTGGCAAAAACCGTCAAGGGCTACACCTTCACCTCCGAACGGGTGGCAAAGCAATGAAGTCAAACTCTCCTCTCCTGCGTCCATTGACTCGTTGGCTGCCGTCCGCAGTCTTCCTTGGAGTCCTGGTCACGCATGCGCTGTACATTCGCCAGAAGGTTGCAGATCCTGCCGAAGGCTGGGCCGATGTCGGCGTGGGTGCCGGCGCGTGGTGGGGGTTCGCTCCCTACATCACGGAGCAGGATTATCTGCTGGGAATCTCCTATGCACTCGTTGCCGCTTTCAGCGTATGGGCGCTGACTCAGTACTTCAAAACACGGCAGGCGGCCATGGCCGCCGGAGCTGCCGGAAGCATCACCATGCTCGGGATTCTCATGGCGGCGGGGTGTTTCCTCATCGGCTGCTGCGGCTCGCCCATGCTCGGCGTCTATATGGGAATCTTCGGGGCCAAGGTGCTGGGGGTAGGGAAGCCTCTGATGGCCCTTGTTTCCCTCTTATCGGTCAGTGGCGGTTATTGGTATCTGACGCGACGTTCAAAAAAGGAACTCTGCCTGGACAGATCTTGTGCTTGTAATTCATCTCCGCCGACTTCCGTTACTTCTGCGAAAAATGAATAGTCACTTGTCCAAAAGCACCTCTAGCCCGTAATCCTCATAACGCTCCAAGTAACGACTAAACTCTCGGACCCTCCAGGTAACAGTAAATACCTGGTCGTTTCCTTGTATCTGTGCGGCGTCGTCTCAGCCCATGAGGGACACAGCAATACCGAGGAAAATGCTTAAGAGTATCTCTAAAGTAAAGTCGATATGCGACCGATACAAACAAAATCGATACGCCTTGTACTGCTCAGAGGGGTGGTAACGAAATATTTTCTCGCAATATTTATTGTGGTTTGCCACTTCGTTTGTTTCATTTGCATCGACTGGCGATTCTCTGCCGTGGCGGCAAGATGTTGAGCTTAATCTCAACAGTGAAGCGCTTGATGACACTAGCGCTTTTCATGCGTTAATGGTTGTTACTCCAGATAATGACTTTGTTGGCAAATTGCATTCCCCTCCTGAATCCAACCCCAAATTTACGATGATTGATAAACTCAAAATTGGCGAGCAATTAGAAACTTATATTATATTTACAAATCCCAAAATAGATGAGAAGAGTTCTGTTGACGTAAAATATGACGTTAAAATTACTCGACCATATAACCGCGTCACTTATAATAAAGATCTGGAAGGCAAATCAGGTAAACTCTCTGGGTCAAGTGACAGCTACTATTTGGCTGATGCATCCTTACGTTTCAAGGCGGAACCTACAGACCCCATCGGGGAATGGATAATAGATGTGACGGTACATGACAATCACAGCCATGCCTCAATACCACTTTCGGCGAAGTTCGTTTTGGAGAAATAATGCCAAAAAACAGGGTCTGTGGACTTCGTCACGAACGGTAGCTGCGGTCCTGGCTCCGCCGGCAGGTAGCCCCACAAGTCCGTACCCCTCATAACGCTCCAAGTAACGACTAAACTGGTAACAGGCCGTTTATGTACTACAAGACAGGACATATCCTAATCTCGCCATAATATTTTTTCTGCTTGACAATCACAATAATGATAACTATTATCAATTTCAATAACAGGCTGCCGGAGACGCCTGCTTTTTTTTACAGGGTCAAATGAAAATAATAATCATTATCTTGTAGGGGGGTTGATGTGCATCGCACTGATAGGCGGGATGGACCGACTGGACGCTGGCTTGAACTTTGGGAGGGGAAATAATGGGGTTCACGGGTAGAGATCAGGAAACACCGGCCTTGAAAAAAATAACCCACCGCTCCGTTGCCCGGCTCAGGCCGATGTGGCAGGATCTTTCACTACGGTTTCCCAATGATCGGGACTGTCTCGCCTGTTATCTTGCCCTAGAGGCTGCGGAGGTGCTGGAAGGAGTAAAGCCGGCAAATCTGGTGAATGTTGTCAACAAACCTCGTTCATGTGGGCGCAATATATACGTGCTTTGGAAGAATCAAGGTTCCGCACTGCTTCAACATAGCGGGCTGGAGGCGATAGAATTCATCGATCGAGGCAATTCAGTGCTCCTGTTCCTCTATCGCCGAAGCGAATTAACGGCTCTGCTTGCCCGAAAAAGTGTGGCGATCATTCTTCGGAAAGCTGGATATACCGATCCGGCCAACCTTGAGAAAACATTAGTGCATTTACAGGGCAGATTCAGTAAGGGAAATTTTCCCCATGAAATAGGAGTGTTTCTTGGCTACCCACTCAAGGATGTCATCGGTTTTATGGGGTGGGCGCAGTTGCCCTTTTCGTCGCAGGGGCCATGGAAAATTTACGGTGATCCTCGGGAGAGCCTGAGTCTTGCCGATATACATAGACAGTGTCGTAGCCACAAGGCCCACCAGTTGAACTATTGCGACAACCCACTCAACTGTCTAAAAATAGCTGTCCCACAAACAGCGGTTAGTAATGGCGCTTTTTAATGTCCATTCAATGATAATGAATATCAATACCATAATTGTCTTTGTAAGAAGCGCGGCGCCTTCACAGATTGAAGCTTAACGCCAAGGGAAGGCAAAGTTGCCGGTCCTGCAGGCGGATAAAGGAGATAGCGGACAATGATGCCTTTAGGACTGTTAAATCAAGGCGAACAGGGTGAGATAGTTGCAATCAGGCTGCAGAAAACATCCTCTTCCGGGCAGTGTTGCACAGAAAGCAATAAGTGTGATTGCCGCGTTGAAGATATGGGGTTGCGGATCGGCAAGAAGGTGGAGATGCTTAATAACGGCGGCGGCGGGCCACTCCTTTTGAGGATGGGCGAATCACGAATTGCCGTTGCCAGAGGAATAGCAATGAAAATAATGATCAAGGAGGTTAGTCGATGAATCTGGCAAAACTTAAACCGGGGGAGAAAGGGAGGATAACCGGCATCGGGGCGATCGGTCCCCTCAAGAGGCGTCTGATGGACATGGGAGTATTGGTGGGAGAAGAGGTGAAAGTGATCAAGGTGGCTCCAATGGGCGACCCGATCGAAATCTTCATCAAGAGTTATAATCTTTCCCTGCGCAAAAAAGAGGCTGAGGGTATCGCGGTGGAGGTAAGTGAATGAATGCGCTAGCGGGTAACAAACAGCAGGAAGAAGTCGGGGAATCGCAAAACGGGGTGCTCCGCCCCGTAGAGAAGCGGACAATAACTGTTGCGGTTGCCGGCAACCCTAACGCAGGGAAATCCACCCTGATCAACGCAATAGCAGGGTCAAAGCTTCATGTGGGGAACTGGCCCGGTGTGACGGTGGAGAAGAAGGAGGCCTCCTTCGACTACGGAGGGAGGAGGATAAAGTTAGTGGACCTCCCCGGCACCTATTCTCTCTCGCCCTACACACAGGAAGAGATTATCGCTCGGGATTATTTGGTACACGAGTACCCTGACCTGATCATCAACGTTGTGGACGCCACCAACCTGGAGCGAAATCTTTACCTCACCGTGCAGCTCATGGAGCTTGGCATTCCCGTTGTCATGGCTCTGAACATCTATGACGAGGCAGAGGCGAAGGGGTACCGGATCGACGTACGTGGTATCGAGCAGATGCTCGGAATCACCGTTGTGCCCACATCGGCCACCCGAAAGAGCGGGCTGGACGAACTCCTGCAAAGCGTACTGAAGACCGCGGACGACCCTGCCGGGCACGTACCGCAGCAGTTGAACTATGGGGAAGACATTGAAGCAGCTGCCCAGTTCATGGCAGAGGCGCTACAAAAAAATCATTCCTCACTAGTTGAGAGGTACCCGAAACGCTGGCTCTTGCTAAAGCTGATGGAGGGAGACAGTAATCTGCAGGAAAAGGTGAATATCGGCCAAGAAACGCTTCTGGCCGAGGCGCTCCACCACCTGAGAAGGGCGCATGGCGAGGACATCGAGGCAGTTATGGCTGACACCAGGTACTCGCTGGCCTCGGGCCTTACCCGCGAGGTCCTGCAGAAGCCGGAGCTACGGAAAACGGAGCTTACTGAAAAAATCGACAGGGTGGTCCTCAACCGTTTCCTCGGTATCCCGATCTTCCTCGCCGCCATGTGGCTAACGTTCAAGCTCACTTTTGATCTCTCTAAGCCTTTTTCCGACTGGATCGGAATAATGATATCAGGTCCTTTCAAACGATGGGCTGAGGCACTTATCGGGTTTATCCATGCGCCGGACTGGACGGCTTCCCTTGTCACCGATGGGATTATCTCAGGGGTCGGTAACGTCCTGGTCTTTGTTCCCGTGATATTCGCGATGATGTTCTTTATCACCTTTCTGGAAGGAAGCGGGTATATGGCGCGGGCTGCCTTCGTTATGGACCGGGCGATGCATGTCATCGGCCTGCACGGCAAATCATTCATCCCGATGCTGCTCGGCTTCGGTTGCAACGTCCCCGCCATTTATGCAACACGAACACTTGAAAATCAACGCGACAAGACACTTACCGCCCTACTCATCCCGCTTATGTCTTGCGGCGCACGGCTTCCCGTCTATGTCGTCTTTATCGGGGCCTTCTTCCCTGCTCATGCGGGGACGGTGCTCTGGTCTCTTTACGTAATGGGGATAGTGCTCGCGATCATGATGGGATTCATCTTTAAAAGGACATTATTCAGAGGTGAGGCACCCATGTTCATCATGGAGCTGCCTCCCTACCGGATGCCAACCTTCAGGAGCCTGATGATCCATACATGGGAGAAGGGAAAACACTTCCTGATCAAGGCGGGCACCTATATTCTGGCGTTCTCGATAATCGCATGGTTTCTCCTCAATCTGCCTTGGGGCGTAGAAAACAAGAAGGATTCCTACCTCGGCCAAGTGGGGCAGGTCGTTGCTCCAGCCTTGGTGCCGCTCGGTTTTGGAACATGGGAAGCGGCCTCATCGCTGATCGCTGGGTTGGTTGCAAAGGAGATCGTGGTGGGAACGATGGCCGAAATATATGTCAAGAAAGAGGAAGTCAAAACGAAAGAGAAGCCCACATTTGCAGAAGATCTGAAAGAGGTCGGCATCTCCTTAGCGAAAGCATCGAAAGAGTCGCTTGCCAATGTCGTCTCCACCGTTGGGATTACAAGCATTTCTGCCGAAGAGTCTGTTGAAAAGACGGCAGAGCGAAACCCGCTGCGGGAGGAACTAAAGAGACAGTATACCCCTCTTGGAGCTTATGCATTTATCACCTTTGTGCTTCTCTATATCCCATGCGTGGTCGCTATAGTGGCGATGGTGCAGGAGCTTGGCTCATGGAAGTGGTTCGGAGTCACATTTGTCTATCAGATGGCCCTAGCGTGGGGAGTGGCGTTCATCGTCTACCAGGGTGGACTTCTATTAGGGTTGGGAGGTT
>JBGQLM010000184.1:0-7688 GCA_041500085.1 Geobacteraceae bacterium | reverse complement strand
TCTGATCGGCGGCAAGGCTGCGCCGGGCTACTTCATGGCAAAACTTATCATAAAGCTGATCAACAATGTCGCCCATGTGGTGAACAGCGATCCGGAAGTCGGCTCCCGGCTGAAGGTGGCATTCCTGCCTAATTACAGGGTTTCGGCAATGGAGCTCATCTGCCCGGGTACAGACCTTTCAGAGCAGATCTCGACAGCCGGCAAGGAGGCTTCGGGAACGGGCAACATGAAGTTCATGATGAACGGCGCGATCACGATCGGGACTCTTGACGGCGCGAATATCGAGATACGGTAGGAGGTCGGCGACGAGAACTTCTTCATGTTCGGACTGACTGCAGAGGAGGTGGAGAGTGCTCGCAAATCCTACAACCCGGCAGCTGTCATTGAAGCCGACGAGGACCTGAGAGGGGTCATGCAGCTTCTCCACAAGAGGCATTTCAGCATGTCCGAACCGGATCTTTTCGAGCCGATCATGCACGCGATTTCAAATCCTCACGACCCCTGGCTGACTGCTGCGGATTTTCCCTCTTATGTTGCCGCACAGGAGCGAGTGGCAAAGGCCTACAGGGATATGGACGGCTGGGTGAAGATGAGCATTCTCAACAGCGCCAGCAGCGGACGCTTCTCGACAGACAGGACTATTGCAGAATACAATGACGGAATCTGGAGACTTTCGGCTATCCCGGCGTACGCGGTCAAGCAGACGAAATAACCCTGGCCGCAGAAGCGTATCAGCGCTGCTTGACTTTTCATTAGTTCCGGAGTTATAAAAAATCCCATGAAAAAAATTCTGCTAGTAAACGCCTCTCGCTACTTTTTTGATGAAGGAAAGAGCCTGCTCGACAGGAAAGATTTCCAGGTCCTGTTGGCTTCTTCCGCTATCCAGGCGCTTCAGATCCACCGTGATGAGCATGTCAATCTGGTAGTGTCGGACCTTGATCTGCCCGAAATGGGAGGAGATGTGCTCTGTATGCGCATCCGTGAAGAGGTTGACGTAAGAGGGGTCTCTTTCATCCTGATCTGTCACGACAGGCCTTCGGATATTGAACGTGCTTCGAAGTGCGGGGCGAATGTTCTCCTTAAAGTGCCATTCAGCGCAAAAATCCTTCTGGGACATGTGGAAAAACTTTTGGCGATTTCCGTCAGGATGGGCTACAGGGTTCTTCTGAGGGCGAAAGTGATCGGTTCGAAGGACGATTCGGTTTTTTTCTGTACATCCCAGAATCTGAGCGCCACAGGGATACTGATTGAAACGGACAGACCCCTCAACATGGGTGATCAGATTACCTGCTCGTTCTATCTACCCGGTGCAGCGCACATAACCGCAGAAGGTGAGGTGGTACGGGCTGAAAAAACGCCGGAAGGCAAATTTAACTGCGGCATAAGGTTTATCATGATCTCCGAGGAGCATTGTAACGAAGTGGAGAAATTCATCTCCGACAGCATGAATCTGGCACATTGAATCGCTATTTCTTGTTGAGTTCGGCAATGATCTGCGCTGTCACATCCTCAGTATCGATTCCGTTTCCCAGATAGAGAAGTTCCCGCTTCTCAAGAATCACCGCAAAACCGTTTGCCCCGCCGTAATCCCTGGAAGCCTTCTCGATCTTCCTGTAGACCTCACGGATCAACTCCTCCTGCATCGGCTTCATCTCATTGTCCGCCTTCTGGAGCATCTTGCGCAGTTCATCGACCTTCTTCTCATAATCCTTGATCTTTGCTGCGCGCTGTTCGGGGGTATAGGTCGGAAGTTTTGCCTCCAGAGTCGCCTTCTGCTTCTCGATCAGCTTCTGTTTCGTCTCGATCTGGGCCTTGTGCCGGTCCATTTTCGCTTCAAAATGAGTTTTTGCCACCTTGCCGGCATCCGACTGTTCGGCGACCTTCATGATATCGACATAACCGATTTTAAAGCTGCTCTTAGAGCCGGCACTCACAACCTTGTTATCGACTGAGGCTTGAGGAGAAGTTTTCAGGGAAGAGGCGGAATAGTTTGACAACACCTTCTCTTCTGCAAATGAAAGTGATGCCGAAACCAGAAGAATCCCGGCAATAAAAGGATAGACAAGCTTTTTCATGAAGACACCTCTTGGAGCGATAGCTGCGAAAAAGGAGATTAGCCTTTTTTCAGAGTTGAGGCAAGAAGCAATCGGTCAGAAACTGCTTAATGGCTCGAATCCGGCTTATGATTGTCCGCTTTTAATTCCGTATATTCCTGCTATAATTTCCAGAATATCGCCTATTACGATCCTCTCTCAAAATTCGCCGTCTGGACGGGTCATGAGTAAAATTCAGCTATTCACTCCCGATGAAGACTCCCAACTGCTGTTGTCATGGCATCGTGGAGACCTGTCCGCCTTCGAAACGCTCGTCTGGAAATACCAGAAAAGGATCTTCAACCTCGCGATCCTGCTCACCGGAGATCTTGAAGCAGCTGCCACTGCCACTGAAAATTCCTTTTTGACTGCATATCAGGATATCCGTTCCCTCACCGGCAAATCGCGCTTCTCCACCTGGCTTGTCGCAATTACCCTGAAGGAGTGCCGTAACCTCAATTATTTCAGGGCTGCGGAGTCACCGCCATCAGAAATCCCCGCTTCGGCCGGGCTTCAGGATTTGATTGATTCTGTCAATCCTTCTGCAATGATGAAAAAACTGGCTTACTGCCTCAAGGATCTGTCTGTCGAACTGACCGAAGTGATTCTGCTCCGCTATGTAAGGGGATACTCTCTTGAAAAGTTGGAAGAGATATTCCAGATAAGAGCCGATATTCTCCTTTCGAGACTCTTTGAAGCCGAGGAAGCCTTGACCGCCTGTCTGAAAAGCGGCTTAAACAGATCTGACGATATTGCAACACCCCACCCTGAAATAAGACGCAACTTTTCCGCATACCTTGATAACTCTGCGGACAATGCCGAAAAAGTGCTTACCAAAGAGCATCTGAAAAGCTGCGGAAGCTGTCGTGAAGCACTGGCAGACCTCGAATGGATGATCGAACACCTCAAAAGCCTTCCTGACGAAGAACCTCCTGCCTGGATTACATCCTCAATCATGCAGAAAACAAAAAGCATCCCGAGAAAACAGGCAGAAGTGGAGAGTCCATCCCACCTGGCTATCCAGGTGACCGCAGGGATGTTCTTGTTGGCAATCATCGGATTTACCGGCTATCTCCTGACAACCGGTAAAGAAACCGCAAAGCCGGGCAACGAAGCTTCGCGCATCGGGAGCAGTGCCGTAAAATCCGACTCGGGAAAAAGTGTACGGCCTGAAGAGCTGACTTCACCTCTCAAGGGAACTTTCAGGGGCGGAGGCCTGCTCGAAGACAAAAAACCGAAAGCTCCCACACTCCCGTCCTCATCGGGGTCATCCCTGCAAGGCAATCCGCCCGCTGCATTACCGGCATCGATCTCTCCCCCTGCCAGGACAGAGCAGCCCGTAGCCCCCCTCAAGGCTGAACCGCCTCAGGATAGAGAGCGCGCAGAAAAACCGCAACTTCCGTCAGAGTGGGGCGATATTCAGACGCAGAGCCGCACGCCGCAGAAAAAAACTCCCGCTCCCCGGCGCAATAGCGGTGAACTGGCTGTAGTTCTGACAGCTTCCGACCCTTCAGTTGCAATTCAGGAGATTGAAACTGCAGTAACTTCTCTTGGAGGAAAGATCACCGGAAGAGCCTACAGTAGCGGGAACGACATCCTTTACACCAGGATCGAGGTCGAGAAGTTAATTGAACTTATCGGGCGGCTGAGAAAGGTTGGTAAATTACAGGAACTTCCGGATCTTCCCGAGAGTGCCGAGGGGACGATAGATCTGGCTATCAAGTGGTAAGGAAAGATCATTGACGGCTCAACAGGAGAGTTTTCTCGTATGAAGAATCATATCTGGCGTCCCTTGTACCTGGCCATTGCTGCCGTGCTCATCGGATTAATTGTCCGGTTGTTTATTGTGCCGCCGGATTTCGGAGCACACGAACGGGGCTATATGTATGGCTGGCATCGAAAATCCAATGAGCAGGAATGGGCGGCAATACCGGTCAAATACCGGACCGCCAAGGTCTGCATCGACTGCCATCGTGACAAGTATGATGACATAAAGGATTCACCTCACGGGATTATCAGCTGTGAAAACTGCCACGGACCGAACTACGACCACCCGAAAAATCCGAAGGTCCTGGAGGTCAATCGCTCCCGCTCCCTCTGTCTGCGCTGCCATACAAAGCTTCCGTACAAGGGGACCCTCCGCGGCTCCTTTAAAGGGATCAATCCGGAAAGTCATTACCCTCAGGCCGAGTGCATGATGTGCCACTACCCACACAATCCGAAGCGACCGAGTCCCAGACTGGAGGTGAAGCGATGATAAACCGTCGGCAGTTCTGCAAGAATGCGCTCATCATTGCCGGTGGAGTGGCGCTCCCTCTGGCTGCTCTGGAACTTTTCGATCCCAAAAGGCTGCTGGCGGAAAAGCGCCCGAAAGGTAATCTCCGCTGGGTTTTCCTGGTTGATATCGACAAATGCGTCGGATGCGGTTTCTGTGTCAAAGCCTGCAAGATCGAAAACGAAGTCCCTTATGAGGCAAAGGTTTCAAGAACCTGGGTCGAGCGGTATGTGATAACCAAAAAAGGCGAGACACTGATCGATTCGCCGAATGCCGCGCGTGACGGGTTCACTTCAACCAAGATAGACCAGAATCTTGAAGGGATGAAAGAGGTGACGGAGGGAGAGATCGCCAAGGCGTTTTTTGTCCCGAAACTTTGCAACCAGTGCGAAAACCCTCCCTGCGTGCAGGTCTGCCCGGTAGGGGCAACGTATCAGACCGCCGACGGTGTCGTGCTCGTGGACCGGGAATGGTGCATCGGCTGCGGCTACTGCATCATGGGGTGCCCTTACGGTGTCCGCTTCTTCCACCCTGTTTACAATGTGGCCGAGAAGTGCAACTTCTGCTATCACCGTCTGGCAAAGGGTATGGCCAGCGCCTGCGTGAATGCCTGCCCCTTCGGAGCAAGACGGATCGGCAATCTGCGCGACCCTGAAGACCCGGTGACAAAAATAATCACCACGGAGAAGGTCAACGTCCTGAAGGAACAGTACGGCACCAACCCGCAAGTGTTCTATCTGGGCATGGCAATGGAGGTCAAGTGATGGTACACGGTGAAATCTGGACCCTCAAAGAGTTCTTCGTCTATCCCAACGAATATATCTACTGGTCGATACAGATCGTCATGTACCCCTTCATGACGGGTCTGGTGGCAGGGGCTTTCGTCCTCTCCTCCCTCTATCACGTCTTCGGCGTCAAACAGCTGAAAGAGATCGCCCGTTTCTCCCTGGTATTCTCCTTCGCCCTGCTCCCCTGTGCCCCCTTGCCGCTGCTGCTCCACCTGCAGCAGCCGTTGCGCAATTACCACGTACTGATGACACCCCATTTTACCTCTGCCATTGCCGCTTTCGGTATTGTTTTCATGGCCTACGGGATGATCGTTGCGTCCGAGTTGTGGTTCGTTTTTCGGGGGCATTTCGTGGCGCGAGCTATCGAGCTTAAAGAGAAAGGAACCGGGATCGCTGACCGGTTGGCCTGCCTGCTCTTTACCCTGCTGACTCTGGGAGCATGGGATGTCAGCGAAGAGTCGCTGCACAGCGACGAAAAAGCGGTGAAATTTTTAGCTGCCGCCGGCATTCCGGTAGCCTGTTTTCTTCACGGCTATGCCGGCTTCATCTTCGGTTCGGTCAAGGCCAACGCCCTCTGGATGACTCCGCTGATGCCTGTCATCTTCATCTGCTCGGCAATCGTCTCCGGTATCGCTCTCTGCATTCTTTCCTATATTGTCGTCGTCAAGCTCCGCAAACTGGTGCATGCCCGGCTTCAGAAGAATGCCGGCCTGCCGGTCAGCAAGGCGCTGCAAGGGGCCGATATAGCCATTGTCATCATGACCGCCAGATACCTGCTGATTTTTCTGGTGCTGGCGATCAGCCTGGAACTCCTGGACCTGATATTCCGCAGCTACACCGCGGTAAAATCCTGGGAAATACTCCGCCGTGTCATTTACGAACGGGATTTCGTCAAGATATTCATCCTCCAGTATGGCCTCGGGAATCTGGTCCCGTTCATCCTTTTCCTCCTCCCCCGCCTGACTCTCCGGCGCGCCGCAGCAGGGGCGCTTATGGTGCTGGTCGGGGTCTTCATGATGCGTTGGAACGTGGTAATCGGGGGACAGGCTTTCTCAGGCTCGTTTGCAGGCTTCATGGATTACCGGATGCCGATAATCCCTGTAAGCCTCGAGACCTTCAGGGAGGGACTCTTCGGGGCTCTTTTTGTAGTTTGTATGCCGTACGTTTTGTTTTTTATTTTCAGCAGAGTGATGCCGGTATTTGATGTGAAGGGAGCTTGACAACAAATCACTTTTAACGGCAGTTGAATACTGCCGGAATGAGAGCATCAGGGCTATTTCGTTGCAATTCTTAGCGAAATGGAGCGTAAACAGCCGATATTGTCTGAGCACGCAGTGCGAGTTTATCGGCTGTAGCTCCCATGAGCTTAGAAGTGCAGAAATAGTCCTGCCGCACGAATGCAGGCACTGTTCAACTGTCGAATCCAGGCATTATTCCCCCTTGAACACCGGTGGCCGCTTCGCCAGAAACGCCTTGATCCCTTCCGAGTAGTCTTCGCTGTCGTACACCAGACGCCGCAACCCCTGGACCCGCTCGAAGGTGTTGGGACTCAACGGGTAGGCGCTCGCCAAAAGCCTTATCTGCTCCTTGATGACGCCGATACTCAAAGGGCTGTTACGGGTGATCTTCCGGGCCAGATCGTAGGTAAACTCCTCCAACTCCTCAACCGGTATCAGATGGTTGAGAATTCCCAGTTTTTCTGCCTGTCGGCACTCATGGGCTGGGCGGTGAAGAACATCTCCTTGGCGATATTGGTCCCCATGATATTTATAAAGTGAAGTATACCGGAGGCGTTGTAAGGGACTCCGATCTTGGCCGGAGTCATGCAGAAACTTGCGGAAGGAGCGCCGATCAGGATGTCACAGGAAAGAGCCAGATCGCACGCTCCCCCCCAGACACTCCCCTCGATCATGGCAATTACCGGTAAAGGTATGCTCTGAATCTCCCTGAGGATCGTGATAAGCGGGTCGCTGTAGGAAAGCGGATCGCGTCCCGGCAAAGGAAGCTCGGTGACTTCGTGTCCTGCTGACCAGACCTTGGAGCCGGCAACGGCACGAAGGATGAGGACCCGCGCCTTGCTCTTCCGGAGCGCATCCATGGCCTGGATGACCTCTTCGATAACTGCCTTCGAGAGGACATTGCGCCGTTCCGGATTATTGAACGCAATGGTGCCGATATCATCTTTAAGCTGGGTTGTGATTCGTGGCATGATTCCTCCTGACGGCTGGTTAAGCAACAACCGTACGGATAAGGTTACCAGAAAACCGGCGGGAAGAAAGTGTTAATGCTTTCCAGCAGGGTTCTTGTACGTTGACACTTCGTGTTCTCCTTTTCGGAAATCCCTCGGCGCGCTTCGTGAAATTCGCCATCTTATTGTTTTGATTTAATATTTTATCCTAATTATATTTGTTTTATGGTAATTTCTGCTCGACAAACAAGAGTCCAATCGATTATGTTAAGGAGCAAATAGCTGCATATCCTTACGAAGAGATCTCCAATGATTACCAGAAAAAAAGGCCTGTTCCTCCTCTG
>JBGQLM010000183.1:0-7725 GCA_041500085.1 Geobacteraceae bacterium | reverse complement strand
TGCCTTTGTGCATGCTGTTCATATACTCGTCCCACTCCATGGGAAGCAGATATTTTTTCCGGCTGTTGCACTCCTTGCAGCAGGGAACAAGATTGTTTCTTACGCTTTTGCCACCTCTGGTGATCGGAATAATGTGATCCATGGTCAACTCTGCAGGAGGAAAACTCTTGCCGCAGTAATGACAGAGCCCCTTCGCAATCCGGCAGCTCCACCATCGGGATTTTCGAACCTCTCTGGCCTTATCCTTCTCCAGTTTTGCCGCTTGCTCCGATATTTCGGTAAGGAAATAATCCATTGGGTCAGCTTCTGGAAAGCAGCTCAGTAATCGCCGCTCTGGCAAGTTCGTCGCACCTTTCGTTTTCAGGATGCCCGGAGTGGCCCCTTACCCATTTCCACTCGACAGAGTGTATCTTTGAAAGAGAATCAAGGCGTTCCCATAGATCGCGGTTCAGAACAGGATCTTTCTTACTGTTGATCCAGCCACGCTTGATCCAGCCGGAGAGCCATTCGTTCATCCCTTTTGCCAGGTACTGGGAATCGGTCGTTAGGACCGCTCTGGATGGTCGCTTCAGTGATTCGAGAGCCGTTATCGCAGCGGTAAGCTCCATCCTGTTGTTGGTTGTGTCGAACTCGGCGCCGGATAGCTCTTTCTCGTGAATTCCCGAACGAAGTATGGCTCCGAACCCGCCAGGACCGGGATTGCCGCTGCAGGCACCATCACAGAAGATCTCAATCGTTGTTGACATAAGCTCCCTCGCGCTTCAGTAAATCGGCAATTGCATCCATGACACGATCGACAATAAGCTGATGCGTTGCCTTATTGTCCTCCATAGCAAAAAGGTCGGTGAAATCCAGCGGAGAGCCGAAGAAAACTCCCCCTTTTGCCGACAAGGAAGGGAATTTCCAGTTGTTCAATCCTGTAAGAGCAGCCGGAATTACAACCGGTCTCGTATCGTAGATTATCTTGCCGACACCCCTGTTTCCCTTTCCGAGCTGCCCATCCTTATGCCTGGTGCCTTCCGGGAAGATCATCACTTTCTCATTTCTAAGAAGGTCATTTATCCTTTTTGCCGCCCGAACGTCCCTCCCCCTGTTGACCGGAAAAGCACCCCAAGAGCTGAAAAGCCAACAGGTAAATCTATTTCTGAAGAGCTCCTCTTTAGCCGGCGTCCAGAGCATTTGCAGGGGAAAGCTGCTGATAACCGCCCATGGAAGAAAGATAGTCTCGTACGCGGAGATATGGTTAGAGGCAATGAGCACCCCGCCACTTTTCGGAATATTCCCGGTATCGTGAATTCTGAAATTATTAAGTCTGGATGCATAAAAGCCGATCACATAAACGGAAAAAGTGACCCATATACGGCGAAATAGAGATGTTTTCATAAAATCCTTCAATTCGGCTCTATGATTCAGGAGAAGTGCTGATTCTACACAACCTCAATATGTGCCTCGGGATTAAGGGGGTTGCTCCTGACTGCCAGGGAAAATAGATAAGGATAATCCGATTTGAGATGTATCAGATAAGTGACCCACTGCTTGAGGAGGTGACTGTATGCACGCTTTATATCTCCGGATAGATGGTCAAGATCGCTTTCAGGCAGACCGGTCAAATGTTCTCTGGCCTGCAACTCCTCAAGCAGGTGAAACACAGCCCATAACAGGTCTGTAAAGCCGTCATGCTCCAGAAGATTCGGATTCTCCAGAAGTCCTAGCATGAAAGTTCGCCGGCCTATGAGAAACTCCTTCAAACAGCTCAAGCTGCTTGCTCTGCTGTCCATTCTGAGATCAGCATTTTCCAGGTAACGGGCCAGGTCTGAAAACTCCTTATTCGACCACTCGGAAGTAATTTTAACCCGTTTCAGAAGTTCGGTCTTGTCTGACAGAAAAGATGATCCATTCTGCAGTAAATGTGTTCCGACCTCGCAGAAGAAGACCCCGATTACCATATTCATCTTCTGACGTAAGGCCTCTTTTTCGTGTTCCTTAAGAATACGTTCGATCATAAATGTAACAAATAGAACGTAAATAGGCAAGAATGCTAGGTTTCCAACAAATCCTAAGCCGATATCCGCAGGTTTGCCGAAAATGAGATAGTCGAGACCATAAAGAACGAGAGAGATTAACAGCATAAACAACACAATCACAGAGCTTTTCTTATGAAGGTCGAACATTCAGGCTCCTCTGAAGAATTTGTTCAACTTGAGCGTAATGCTCCAACGATATCCATTCTCGCTGCCCTGAAGGAAGGAAGGAGTCCGCCGGAAATTCCCATGACCAGGGAAAAAAGTAAAGATTTTACAATGATTCCCGGTGAAAGTGAAAAGGAAAATGCAAGCTCGGCAAAAGATTGCCAGTTCATGGTGGAGATCGTAACAAACTGCAGAAAAGCCGCAGGGACCAGACCGGCAACACCGCCAATAAGACCAAGGAAAAGAGCCTCCAGGATAAACGCCTGAAGAATGCTTGCCCGATTGAAACCAAGCGCTCTTAGTGTGCCTATTTCGACGACCCTGTTCGCCACTGCTGCGTACATCGTAATCATTGCCCCTATGACTGCTCCAAGTGAGAATATGATTGTTAGTGAAAGACCAAGAATACGAAGAAACTTTGCCATAGCTTCTGACTGGTCAAGATAATATCTGGTCTCAAGTTTTGCCTCAACGGTCATCCTGGGGTCTGACTCAAGTCTGTTCTTCATGGAGTCAAAAGCAGTTGCATCCCTCATCCTGAAGATGACAGAAGAGTAGACAGGACGCCGGAAAGATTGCATGAGCTGGTCGACGTCCCCCCAGATCTCTGATGAGAAACCGGTGCTCCCGGCATCGAATATACCAACAACGGTCCAGTCCCGCATGGCAAATCGAAGATGTTCTCCGATACCTCCCCCTTCGAATCTTTCAGCAATGCTCCTGCCGGCAATTATCTCCGAAGATCCGGGCCTGGGCATACGCCCTTCGGCAAGCTTTACCTGCGACCTTAGTGTGTAGGATGCCCCCCCAACGCCGCGTATTACAACATTGGCAGGTTTTTTTGACCCTCGCTTGGGCAGATTGATCAGCACCACCAGCTCTTTTGCAAGCAGCGGTCTCCCCTCTTCACCCATCACTATATCGGGAAGCGATTCTACAATCGAAGCCTGGAGACGCTCGACCCCACTCTGGACCTCTGATTGTGATCCCTTCCGGATCACTACCACATTGTCCGGAGAGCCTGTTTCTACCAGCGTCTTCTGCAGCCCTTCGGCAAGCATCAATGTGGCAGCAAATACAAACACGACCAGTGCCATCCCGGAGGCGGTAAGAGCTGTTGTGAGTCTGCGCACGGCAAGATTGCGGAAGCTGTAATATACAGGAACCGGCATCAGCCAATCCTCCTGAGCCCTTCCGAAATATTAATCGTAGATGCCCTGTAAACAGGAAAAACAGACGAAACAACACCTACAAGGGTAGCCGCAGCAATCTGGAAATAGATTGTTACCGGTGAAATCCTGAATACCGGGAAAAACTGGGAAAGCTCTTTTTCGAGAAGGTTAGCTGTGGGGAACGTAAGAAGAACTCCGATCGCCCCCCCAAGCAGGGCAATAAAGAGTGACTCTCCAAAGACCGTTATGGCGACATGGCTCCACTTGAAGCCAAGTGCCTTCATTGTCGCATACTCGGCAATCCTCTCTCTCGCTGTCATTGCCATCGTGTTTGCAGCGACAACCATGATAATCACGATCACGACATAAGAAACAATCTTGATTGCAATCATAATAGCTTCAGTCATTGCAACGAAACTGAGCTGGAAAGCTTTTTCCGTTTCGGACATTGTCTCGGCAAGAGAATTCCTGAAAGTCGCATCGATCGCCTGGGCAACCTCCGGGGCTTTTTCAGGGGAATCAACTCCGATTACATACAATCCGACCTGATCGGCTCTCCTTGGAACAGTTCTCCTCAAGGATTCGTTCAAATAGTCCCAGTGAAAGAAGAACTGGCTTTCATCAGTGCTCCTCTGTGCCCCCCGGTATATTCCTCGAAGCACAAAATCCCACTCGCCCGGAAATATCGTCCCCTTGAGGATTATCCGGTCGCCAATTTTCCAGCCATGCTTTGCGGCCAGCTTGTAGCCGGCCACCGCACCCCTTCTATCTTTGAGAAAACTCTTTTTTTCAGCATCTTCTATGATGAACTCTGGATAGAGCGCAAGAAATGTTTTGGGTTCGACCGCAAAATTAGGGAAAAAGTTTTTTTCGGATACGTAAATGCCGCCGAACCAGTTCATGGTGCTCACTTCAGTTACCCCGGGGATATGCCTGATTCGCTCTCTGTAGGAGACAGGAAGGGTGAATACAAGGGAGATAGAGCTTCTTGTTATCAGTCTTGTCGAGGAGGATGTCTCGACTCCGAGATACCAGAGCCCTACCAGGGTACGGAGGAGTCCGAAAGCAAGAATAGCGACAGCTACTCCGGTTATGGTCAGAACCGCTCTGAGCGGATGCCTGAAAGCATTCCGTAATGACAGCTTCAGATAAAACATTAAACCTTCTGCTGGGAGGGGTTCAGCAGAACCCCTTTTTCAAGGCGGATGATACGGTGGGCGTTTTCTGCGGCCTTTGGGTCATGGGTCACCATGATAACGGTCTTGCCGAATTCCTTTACCAGACGATCCATGAAAGAAAGGATTTCCACAGCTGAAGCACGGTCCAGATCTCCGGTAGGTTCGTCGGCGACGAGGATTGCAGGATCGGTCACCATTGCTCTGGCAATCGCAACTCTCTGTTGCTGTCCTCCGGAAAGCTGGGAGGGATAATGGTCCATCCTGTCGGAAAGATTGACAAGTGAAAGAACTGTCTCGACCTGTTCCTTGCGGCGTTTTCCGGAAAGATCGGTAAGGAGAAGTGGAAGCTCAATATTTTCAAATGCTGTAAGTACAGGTATCAGGTTGTAAAACTGGAATATGAGCCCGACATTTGCCGACCGCCAGGAAGCCAGCCCTGATTCGGAGAGAGAGGAAATATCCAGACCTTTTACAAGAATGGATCCCTTGTCAACGGAATCAATGCCTGCAATCAGGTTAAGAAGGGTGCTTTTACCGGAACCGGAAGGCCCCATGAGGGCAAGGAATTCACCATCTGCTATGCTGAAAGTGATATCCTCCAGAACCGGGATAATCTGACTGCCGCGTTGATAGGCTTTGGAAACCGAAATCAGCTCGACAATATGAGGTTTTTCTCCCTCCTCAAGATCTGCACCGTCATTATTCTTCATTACTTCTCCGCAATCATTCAGGTCTCAATCAAGAGAAAAAACGGTAAGGTCCTTGTCAACGGCGCCGAATATATATCTGCCGTTTGGATTGATGGCCAGAGAATTGATTCGTCTTGGTGCAAGAAAGCGCCTGGTCTCGGTTCCGGTCGAAGGATTCCAGGTGATAACGGCCCCGTCACTTTTTCTCGATTCGGAAGAGACAAGCTGTCTGCCGTCGGCAGTCATAGCGAGGAAGTTTATATTTTCCCTGTGCCCCTGAATCTTTCGGATGAGGCTCCCTGCAACAGGATCCCATATCATGATGTTGTTATCATCTCCGGCAGATATAAGCCATTTTCCTCCTGCACTGTAAATAATTGCCCTCACATTGCTGTCATGCCCTTTGAGAACCTGTTGCTTTTCACCGGTAGAACTGTTCCAGATCGTTACAGCATCATCGTTCGAACCTGTT
Organism: Geobacteraceae bacterium; assembly: GCA_041500085.1. Lineage (GTDB taxonomy): Bacteria > Desulfobacterota > Desulfuromonadia > Geobacterales > DSM-12255 > VEOV01. The sequence goes on along the minus strand of JBGQLM010000183.1, from coordinate 2,025 downwards.
GCGAACTGCTTTCCGTCCGGACTTGCTGCAATACAGAGAACATCCTTGCTGGTCGATTTCTTTATCGGGTCTTTATCTCTCGTGAAATCCCAGACATATACCTTCTTGCTGTCTGTTCCGATCGCAACAAGAGAATCTCCTGAAAAAGTGATGGAGGTAATCTTGTCCCTGATCTTGGTTTTATAGAGAGGTTTTCGATCAACCAGGCTCCAGACGACAGCCTCCTTGTCATCGCCTCCGGAAACAAGTAATTTGGAGTCAGGGCTGAATGCCACAGCATTGATATCCCCCCTGCTGTTCTTCATTGTCTCGACAAGAGTCCATGTCTTTAAATCCCATAACGAAATCACTCCGCCTGAGTCTGCTGACGCAGCAAAATAGCCGTTGCTTGCAACAGCTACAGATTTGATGTCGTTCCTGTGTCCTTTCAGGACTTTGAAAACCTTGGCTTCAAAAGGTCGTGCAGGAGAGGAAACCGCTGGTGGCGCAGGAGTGGAAGGAATTGCAAGTGCAGGAGACTCGTCCGATATCGGCGGTGGCGGTTCAGATGAGATATCATCCTCTGCCATGATTGTGCTCACAAGCTGTCCGACCTTGACGCAGTTTTTGCACGTCTCTTTTTCAATTATGCCGGTCGAGGTCTTCTCCTTTACCTCTTTGATTCTTATCAGTCCCTTATCTATCCGCTCTACAGAAAGTATCTCCCCTGTCATTGGATGCTTTAACGGAGCACCCTCTACAAAAACCCTGAACAGCATTCCGGATCTGATCCCGGCTTTCCGGCCAAGATCGATAATACCTCTTTCGCCGGTTCTCTGAACGACGTAACCTTGAAGCGGGAAGTAGCGGATAATCTTGTCGGCAACCTGGTTCACAAGGGTATTGAGAGACGATGTAGAGTTTGCCCTTACGCTTTCAGCAACAATTATCGATCCTGTCTCGACATCAATCAGCCTGGTATTGAGTTCGAAGGTCCGGTCGTAATTCTGGACCGTACCGCTTACCACGGTTTTCACCCCAAGCAATCTGCCGAGCTGGGACGCGCTCCGGGGATCGATCAGCCCTGAAGATCCGATCTTCTGCTCTTCCAGTATCTGTTGCAGCAGGCGGCGTTCAATGATTTCGAACCTTCCGGAATCGACCAGGGCGGTTGTAAACCATTCGGCAACTATCTTGCCGATATCATGGCTGTCAAAAGTCCCGTTCTGCTGGAAATCAAGGACTGCAACCTTTATTTTACGGAAATCAGAAGAAGGACCGCTAGTTTGCCCTGTTGAAGACGCCTTAGACGCAGCTGAAGCATCCCCTGTCTGTGCCAGGGCTGAAACAAGCAGAAATAATGCTCCAAATAGATATCTGATGGCTGATTTCAGTAAATACGATGAGATCGAAAACCTCATAAACCCTCCAGTTCCGGGGCAGGGACTATTTTTGCCTGCTTCTTACCCTTGAGCCATCCTTCAACTTGTCCAGCGATTTTGCAGCAACCTTGTCACCAGGTTTTATGCCGCTCTTGATTTCTATCATATCACCGGATAAAGCACCTGTTACAACATCAGTCTGTATAACTTTATCACCTTTAACGACAAACAAGATACTTCTGCCTTCCCGTATCACTAAAGCAGATCTGGGAACAGCAGTCATAGGGGTCTGATCTTCGGGTTTGAGTGGACGTTCCAGAAAAGAAACCTTGGCACTCATCTCCGGGAGTATTTTTGCATCTAAGTCAATGAAGCTGACTTTCACCATGACAGTTGCCTTGCTTCTGTCGGCAGTCGGTACAATGGAGTGAACAACTCCTCTGAAACGGCTCTGAGGAAGCGCGTCCAGGGTTATCTCGCAAGGTTGCGACACCTTGACCTTCTCCAGACTCGACTCTGAAACATCAGCCTCTACCCGGAGCGACGCAAGATCCGCAATAGTTACGACAGAAGCCTTGGCATTGGCAGCCGCACCGAGGGGGGTAACAATGTCGCCGACATCTGCGTTCTTCGTGAGGACCACCCCGTTAAAAGGAGCTCTGAT
>JBGQLM010000182.1:0-7784 GCA_041500085.1 Geobacteraceae bacterium | reverse complement strand
GGCAAGGAGAGACAACGTCCCCGGCAAACGACGCAAAATCAAACAATATTGACGGATATATCACCAAGGCTTTGCCAAAGCATGACCGGTACAGCTTTGTCACGACTGCCTCGGAAGAAAAGGACCGTAGCGCCGGATTCGTGACTTCGTACGGGTTTGATTACAAGCGAAGCCAGGACTCATTAACGGTATTAACCGTTAATCCCGGTACTGATGCCTGGAAGTCTGGCCTGCAAAGAGGTGACAGGATCATATCCGTCAACGGAAAACCGGTTGGCAGGAATTCGAAAAGGATTCACAGTGTCACTGAAAAAGCCGACAAGAGGCTGCGGCTGCAGGTTGCATCCGTAGACGGAAGAACACGCGAGATTAATATTAAAATTGACCGGCATATGAATATCCCGTCATTCAGTCGTATCTTTGAGACGGCGACAAGAACAAAGGTTGGCTATCTTTACTTCCCTGATTTTGACGAGTGGCAGGAAAAACAGTTGGAGGATATTTTCAGTAAATTCAAAAAGGCCGGGGTTCAGGGTCTAGTGCTCGACCTCCGCTACAATGGCGGGGGCAGAGTTTCGGTGGCGCGTAGTTTGGCAGGTTATCTTGTAGGTGCACAACACAAGGGAAAAGTGATTTTTGCGGATAGACACAACAGCCGTTATCGGGATAGAAACCGGGAGGACTCTATCCCGGAGAAAAAATCATCACTTAATCTCCGCCGTGTTGTAGTTCTTACTACCGGGGATACAGCATCAGCAAGTGAGGCAATAATCTCCGGTCTCAAGCCGTATCTTCAAGTCGTCACTGTCGGAGAAACGACATACGGGAAGCCCTTTTTCATGTCACCGATTAAGTGCGGCAAAGTTGTGCTGGAGCTAGTTACTGGCATCGGTACTAATGCCAATGGCGAAATGGTGCCGGAAAGTGGCATTCGTCCCGATTATATTGTTAAGGACGATCTGACACATCAACTAGGAGACCCTGAGGAGAAATTACTGAAAAAGGCGCTGGAAGTGATGTGATGATAACCTTGTAGCCCAAGAGTCCCCTTTTACTGATTCGTTATCGAGGATTCTTCTCCTGCTCATCCTGCCGAAGAGCGCCAAAGTCGTCGAAGTGCGCCACGGTTTTTTCTTGGCGTTCTTCAGCTTTGTTGGCGTCCTTCGGGGGGAGCATCCATAACCATCCCTCTTTCATCCCTCCCTTGTAAGCATCTATATCCAATGCCTTCTGTGCTCTCTGGATAGTCCGCCAGGCAAACCCGGCTCCTTCGGCATCCGCCCGAATCTGTCTGGATGAAACCGGCCCATCGGCAAGCAGGTTGGTCAGAAATACCTTCGCGTCGTCCAGGACGCTCCGCTCTTCCGGGTCCCCTTCCGGGGCCATGGCTTCATCGGCAGTTATGGTGACTGCTTCGTTTTCCCAGCTTACAAGGGAGGTCTCGATGCCACCGGAGAGTGTTGCGGATTCAATGGTGAACGCCAGGCCGCTTTCATCGTTGCCGATGTTGTTCTTGATGGGGAGGAATAACCGCCGGTGCTTGTCCCCCTGGTCCCGGGCGATGAGGAAGGCCGCCCGCGCCGCCGCAACAAAGGCAAGGCTGCCGGTTACACGCATGAGGGCCTCGCCGCCTCCCCCCTTGTTCAGGTGGGACACACAGACGACCGCCGCACCGTGCCTGCCGGCAAGCTCCCCCAGGGGGGAAAGGAGCGCCCGCATGTCGGCGTTCTTGTGGCTGTCGGTGTTACCCAGGTAGGCGGTGATCGGATCGATGACTACCAGGGCAACGTCGCCGATATACTCCAGCATCTGCCCGAGCCGGGAAAGATCCGCTTTCAGGTTGAATGCCCGCTGCCGGGTGCCGCCGTCCTCCAGTACGGCATCCAGGATAACAACCCGATCAAGGTCGGCCCCTGCCGCTTCCAGTCGTGGACGGATGGTGTCCGCCACGTCATCCTCGGCGGAAATGAACACCACGTTCCCCCGCTCGCACCGGGTTTTGTCAACGGGCCAGTATCCGCCGGTGGTGACGATGGCCGCCATGCTCGCTGTCAGCTGCGATTTGCCAAGTCCTGGGTGCCCCGCCAGCATCGAGACTTTGCCCCGCGCTATCCGTCCCGGCCAGAGCCAGCGGATAGGCTTTGCCTGAATATCCGACAGCCGCCGGAACGAGAACGGCACCGGCCTTTCCGGTGTGGCAGCCTCAATCGTGGCACTATTCAGCCGCGGGGCTTTGGCCAGTTCCACCTGCCGTCGGACGGCTTCAGCCCCGGCGAGTCGGCACAGGTCGTTGAAATCGGTATCCCCTTCTCCCCTGGTCGGAGGAAAACAGGGAACAGCCATCAGGCCACCCACTGCCCGCGCTGCTTCAGTGGCTTTGGTCAGGCCGGGGTTTCCTTCGGTGGCGTGGTCATCATCGGCACAAAGGACGATCACAATATCCGGATACTTCAGCTTGAGCGCCTCCGCCACCGGTTTCAGGTTGCCGGCAGTGAAGGCGCAGGCCACGGCATGGCCGGTAGCCTCGTGAAGTGTTGCGCCGGTGGCATATCCTTCCGCAACCAGGATCGTGCCGTTCGGCTTGCCAATGGCGTGGTAACAGCCGGTTAAGGTGCTGCCGGTCTTGAATCTCTTTGACCCGTCCGACATGATGAACTGCAGGCCATGAAGGGTCTCGGCCGTATCCCGGACCGGGACCAGCAAGGAATCCCTCAATTGCTTGATGCCATGGGGCTTCACTGACTTCGCCACCAGGTAGGGATGCTTCGCATTAACGTAGCGCCCTTTCTCCCAGAGATATGCCGATTGCTCCCGGCACTCGCGCCGGTTCTCCTCCTCACTTATGGCGGCCTCTTCTTTCGCCTGTTTCACCCGGACCAGGAAGGCGGCTTGCCCTTCGGCAGTCCTGGGAATTCTGGCCTGCCAGGTTTCGGAAACGCCGGAGCGCCAGCAGCCGAAAACGCCCCCTTCGCCGTCATCGAAGAGCTTGCACCAGCCGGCCTCATCCCCTTTCTTGTTAGAGGTGGCGAAGCGTACCAGTTTCCCCGGAACAACCTCCTCCAGGCGAGGCGCTTGACCGAAGGCTGTCCGGATGGCTCCGGCAAATTGTTCGACTTCATTCATGAGCCGGTCCCTCCTTTCACCACCTGGGACGCTTCCCGGAACAGCCGGCTCCGGACGTTCAGGAGCCGCTTGGCCGGCAGAGGAGAACCGCCTTCGTAATTGACGATGGTCTTCAGAAGATTCTCGCTTTCTTTAAACTCGAAGATGGCTCTTCGTTCGTACGGATTGCGGTATATATGCAGTTCATGACCGGCGGTGACCAGAAAAGCCGCCAGATCAAGTGACTCAGTCCTGAATGCTCCTTCACTTCCCATGATTGCCCCCTATACCCTTTCCCGGCTCTGTTGCCATGCCTCGACCTCGGAGAGGAGCCAACCCACCGATGCCTTGCCCAGTCTCCGTCTCGCCGGAAACAGGCCCGCCTTTTCCATCCGCCACTGGGTGGCGGAGCTTACCCCGATGAGTTCCAACAGTTCCTTGCGTCTGATTACCCTTTCCATGTATGACCTCCGGTATTTTTTAGTAAAAAGTTAATGGAAAGGCGGCCGTCAAACTGCCGCCTCCCCGCATCTATCCAGGGTGGATGGGCTGATCCCCCCTGAAGACTTTGCACGGCTCCATATCGTCTTGCTAAGAGCCGAGCTTGATTCTGTTACTTCCCTAGGTAGGCGGAAGGAGAGCGATCCTCACCATGCCCCAACTCGGACATGATGGCTGCTTTTGTCGCCCCCTCCGCATCCCGTTCTCTGGCGTAGCCATGCCTTTCGCCGTGCATGTTCGCACCGGCGGCACGGGTGCCGCCGCACTCCCGCCAAAGATTGCGTTGCGCATCGTAGGCCTGTTTCAGGCTCATATGCGGTGGAATGATCCGGTCTGTTGCCGACCCTAACGCCTTCGCCGTATCCGCGACGAGTTGAACAGCCTTGAGCTGGCCTTCGGTTCGCGCTTCCAGTTCCCGAGGTCGCCCCCCTTTGGCTCCCTCGACGGTGAGAAACAGCTTGCCGTCTTTCACTTCCACCTTGCTGCTCATCAATGATTCTTTCGCTCTCAGTCCGAACGCAACCCGGAGACCGTCGGCCGCTCTGACCATCTGGGCTATTTTCTCGCCCTGGTCGGCGCGGTCTGCTATTGCCTGTCGAACTTCGACCAGGCGGTCATGGTTCACCGTCTGGGGGTTGATCCGAACGCGTTCGATGCCGTAGGCAGCGTTGGTCCTCTGGACGATGTTCTGCTTGCCGATGGCGGCGGCGATTATCCGCACGGCGGTCATTTTGTCCGCCATGGTGGCGGGAGCCAGTCCCCGATCATGCAAGCTGTTCACGTAGGACTGCACGTGTCCCGGTTTGAGGTTGTCGATTCGATCCAGCCCGTAGCTCTTTGCCACGTGCTGGGCGAACTCCCGTGTGTTCGACAAGAGTTTTTCTCTCGTCAGGCTCGATTTTGACCAATCCTTCCCGATCCTGGCCAGCGCCTGGCTGGCCAGAGTGCCGTGCTTCCCCATAAATACCTCCTTTTTCGGCGCATACGTTGGCGCCATAACTGGTGTTGAGTGTAGGCTGAGGCTTGTCCAGGGCGGACAAGGCGGAACGGGGGCATGGCCCGTGGGCTTATGCACCGTACCGACACCGGCTTTTTGATCGTCCCGAGGGACGATTTCGCGCAAGGCGCGAGAGCCGGTCCTCACGATTCGCCGAAGCGGATCGACGTACTGGAGGGGAGGGGTTGCAGTTGGGAGATTGGGGGGGAGACGGACTAGCAGATTCCGTCGCTTGTTTGTCGCGTGTTAAAGGCGGATGCTTGCGCGATAAATCGCGGAGTTAGGGGCGCGTCTCTTGCTGCTCGGCCGGTGGCCGGCAAGAGACGCGCAGTGCGTTTGTCGCCTTGGGGCGATTGTGGACATGAAAAAACCCGTTCCGGCTCGATGGCCGAAACAGGTTTTTTGGTGGTGAGTTATTTGAACCGGTGGGTCCGATTCCGGACGCACCTCTGGTGGGATAGTTTTAAGTCTCCTCTGTCCGAGGTGACTACGTGCTCAACCGTCTGTTGAGCAGATCGAGAGTGGTGCCATGGTCCTGCTGGCACTCAGTGTCGTGACGTCCATGCGTATCAAAGCCCTTACGTCATGGTCTACCGTCACATTTCGCTCGTCACCGGGAAAGGGGCGAGAAGCGCGCCGTGTCTTTCCCTGAATTTCATCCCTGCCGGGGCGTTTCTCCTCTGGGCTCTCCAGAAGAGTTTATCCGGGGGCTTTAAAGCCCTCGCGGAGTCTCTTTCGATGAAAGAGTGTAAAATATGAATGGAGAATAACAGAAATGAAATGGGGTGTCAAGAAAAAACATTATATAATTCAATGCTATACGGTGGGGGGGCAATGTGTTTGTTGGTGAATCAGCCCGTTTCCTGTTGTGGCTCTGGGTGGCAAACGGTAATTGACCGTTACGCCGTCAGCAGCAGTTTCATAGAAACACACGATAGTCAATATTGAGCGCCTTTGCCAGCTTCTTGGCCGTCTCCTTGCCGATGGGTCGCTTGCCGTTCTCCATCTCGCTGATATGGTGCTGCGCTATCCCGGTCAGGTCTGCAAGTTGTTTCTGTGTCAGACCTTCCTTGCCGCGAGCGCCACGGATGGCGACTCCGCCGCTGTTCCATGCCAGTTCCGGCGAAACTTCCTCAAGGTCGTAAAGCTCTTTTTCCTCTAACTCCCACTCGGTAACGTCATTCACCTTCAAGGCTTGAGCCATCCGGCGCAGCTTGACAACGTCGGCGTGAGTTCCCCGGAAACGGACTTCTACCTGATTCTCAGTAGGGCGCTTGTTCGTGAGTGCCCGCATAAATCACCTCCACAAGTCTGACTTCGCTTTTGTCCTCACGCCATACAGCCACGTAAGTCGGCTTCCCTTTTTTAACGTGACAGTGATGCTCCGTATCCGATAGCTTTGAGTAGTTCGGCCAGTTGCCGCGTACCGGCCCTGCCACACGTATTTCCATCATCAGAGCGTCAATGTTGTCACGGATGACCTTGGGCAGTTTTTTGTATTGTTTCGCCGCCTTGTTGGTCAGTTTCACTGTCCATGTCATAATTCACCATATCCCATACACTGGTATATTGTCAAGTAACCTTCTTTCTTCCTGCCTGAATACTGACTACCTTACCGGGAGCTTTCCCGACGACGATGCTTTTGAGCTTTCGCTCCCAGGACTCAAGGGCCGCCTGCTTCTCCTTGTCGTAACGGTACTGATTGTAGACCTTGATGACTCCTTGTTTGACGTGGTTTAGAATGGCGTCGATTACCTCGTCCATGGTCCCCATTTCTGCCATGAAGGTTGCCGTAGTGCGACGCAGGTCGTGGGGGGTGAAGTGATCGATGCCGATCCTGTTTTCCGTGGCTGGTTTGCCGTCCTTGTCATAGAGTGGCTTGCCCTCATTGTCGGAAAGCGGCCAGGCAAGATTACGGTGAACGGCTATTGCCAGAGCATGTGGATCAATTGCCTGCTTCTTTTTCTTATGGGGACATGGGAAAATGAAATCCTTTCCATCAGTTTTGCCGATCAGTTCAAGGGCCGTTGCGGTCAGAAATATTCGCTGTGCTTTCTTGTTTTTCGATCTCTCTGCAGGGATCGTCCACCATTTGCCGTCAATCTCGCTGGTATGCATGCCGATTACTTCACCGGGACGCTGTGCCGTAACCAGGATAAGCTTCAATGCCCGCCTGATCTCATCCGATATGGCGGCATTGTCCAGGTTGTTCCACAAGGACTTGATTTCTGCTGCGTTCAGTACCCGATCCCGTACGGTCTTGGGGGAAGGGAGTTTGATGCCGGCGCAGGGGGTGAAAGGGATAATGTCTTTTTCAACGGCATAGTTGAACATCTTACGGATAATCTGGAAGGAATTGTTCGCCATGGCCGGGGAGCCCCGGTCAACGATCCTTTCGAGAAGCTGGATCACGTCACGCTTGTTGATGTCGGCGGCCTTCCGGCTCCCCCAGGAGGGTACAACCTCACGATTCAGGATGCGTTCATCTTCCTGCCATGAACGTTTGAAGCGTTTGGCGTGACGTTCGAGGTATTCAGTCACAAGTTTGGTCATTGTGAGGGCCTTACTTCTCTCTTCCTTGGCGTCAGCTTCAACTATGGCAGGATTCTTTCCAGCTTTATAGAGAGTCCAGTGCTTGTCGAATTTTACCGCGGCATCTCCCAGGGAAACATCGGGATAGTTCCCAAGGCTCAGCGAGTTGCGCTTTCCTTCAAAAGTGTATATAAAGAACCAGGTCTTTACTCCGGAAGGGTAGACACACAAGGCGAATCCATGTTTGCCGTGCCCCATATCGGCACGGACATAATACTTTTTCTCGGTCGGTTTTAGCTTCCTGATGGCGATGTCAGTAAACTTCATGGCTCCCCCGTGGTGGTTAAAGTAACCTCTCAGGTAACCCCTACGGTGCTAGTAAGGATGAAAATAAATGATGAGTGATGAGGTGATAAATACTGCAAAAAGCATGTATTGTCAAGGTATTATGTGGGATGTGAGAGAAATGAGGGGACAGGCTGAAACAGCCTAAAACATGGGTATACTCTTACTTCGAACCAGGGTGTCGGGAGTTCGAATCTCTCCGGGCGCGCCAATTATATCAAGGGCTTAAGACGTTATCTGAGCCCTTTTTGTTTGTCAGAATATCTTACGGCAACCTCTTGCCCCCCCTGTGTACCTCAGTGTGCAT
>JBGQLM010000181.1:0-7898 GCA_041500085.1 Geobacteraceae bacterium | reverse complement strand
TGGAAGGATCTATCTCTATTCTGGGGGAAAAAGGGAGCGTTGAAATCGGCGGTTTTGCAGTCAACGAGATGAAGGTCTGGAATTTTACTGAACCGGATGCCGAAGATGAGGATGTTCTCCAAAAATATCGCCAGAACCCTCCCAACGTATACGGCTTTGGCCATCTTGCCTATCTGGAGCAGGTAGTCGAGTCGATCAAGGGCAATACCCCGGCGCTGGTTGACGGCCTGGAGGGGAGAAAATCACTGGAGTTGATCATGGCGATCTACGAATCCATTGAAACAGGAAAAGAGGTTTTTCTAAGGTTCAGGCCGGAAAAATGTCAACTGGGTCGGAAGTAAATATAATGCCACTGGGGGTGCTATGAACGAGCCGATTGTCAACAGGGCTGAGATACGAAATGTTAATTTCGGTAGAAACGTAAAGGTGGTCGAGCCGGTAAACCTTTACGATTGCGTGATTGGCGACGATTGTTTCATCGGTCCTTTTGTGGAGATACAGAAAGGCGTCCTGATAGGAAACAGGTGCAAGGTGCAGTCCCATGCCTTTATCTGCGAACTGGTGAGGATAGGAGATGATTGTTTTATCTCGCATGGTGTGATGTTTATCAACGACGGTTTTGAAAAAGGTGGACCTGCCAGAGGAGACAGAAGCCTCTGGAAACCTACAACCATAGGATGCAATGTGTCCATTGGGACGAATGCCACAATACTTCCCGTCAGCATAGCAGATAATGTAGTTATCGGCGCCGGCGCAGTGGTGACAAAAAATATTCTCCAGCCCGGTGTGTATGCCGGTAACCCGGCACGTTTGATCCGGGAGCTGTGAGCGGGGGGAAATATGGGCGTCAAATTCCTGGATCTTCATAAGCAGTATCTCTCCATTAAGGACGAGATAGACGATGCGATCTCCTCTGTTATCAGGGAGAGCGCTTTTATCGGTGGTGCCCGTGTCACGGCTTTCGAAGAGCATTTTGCCGAATATCTGCAGGTGCGGCACTGTATAGGAGTCGGCAATGGTACCGACGCAATTGAGATTGCTCTGGAGGCGTTGAGTCTTCCCCCGGGCAGCGAAGTACTTGTGCCGGCTAACTCTTTTATTGCGACAAGCGAAGCAGTTACCCGCTCGGGATGCAGAGTCGTGTTCTGTGATTGCGACCCGAAAACTTATACAATTTCCGTTGCTGACGCCGCTACCCGGATTAACGAGCGAACTGCTGCCATTATCGTAGTGCACCTGTACGGTCACCCTTGCGATATGGGAGCTGTCAGTTCATTGGCACAGAAACATTCCCTAAAGGTTATTGAAGACTGTGCCCAGGCACACGGTGCCGAGTATAACGGCAAAAGAGTGGGGGGTATCGGTGATATCGGCACCTTCAGTTTCTATCCGGGGAAAAACCTTGGCGCTTACGGCGATGGTGGCGCGATTGTCTCAAACAATGAACAATTGTCGTCACGCTGCCGGATGATAGCCAATCACGGTCGTACGGGAAAATATGATCATAAGTTTGAAGGGCGCAATTCCAGGCTTGACGGTTTGCAGGCGGCAATTCTGGACGTCAAGCTCAGATACCTCGACAGCTGGATTGACCGCCGCCGGGATGTTGCGGCTCATTATCACCGACTTTTGGGAGACATAAGTAATATGGTGCTTCCTGGTGAAGCTGCCTGGGCTCGTCATGTGTGGCATCTGTTTGTAGTACGGAGCACCCGGCGAGACGAATTGAAGCTTTGGCTGGGAGAAAAAGGGATCCAGACCGGCATCCACTACCCCATTGCTTTGCCGAAACTTGAGGCCTATGCTTACCTGGGCAAGGTCGATGAGATGATGTTCGCTAATCGGGCGGACGGTGAGTTGCTGAGCCTTCCTATTGGAGAACACCTGCCTGCCGGAGATGTGGAATTTGTTGCGGAAACAGTGGCGGAATTTTTCGTGGCCGCGAAGTCGGCTTGCTGAAGCCTGACAGCCGTCTGGTAGTTAAGTGCTGGAGTGGTCTCTACAGAGAGGAAGATGCACGATAAGATTTTGATCATCGCCTATCATTTTCCTCCGCTGAATTCGGTGGCTTCATCACGAACCTATGCATTTGCCAAATATTTGGCGGAGATGGGTGCAGAGGTAACTGTTGTGGCTCCCGAGCATCAGGGCGATGGCTGTAATTTCTGTCCGGATTACAGTGGCGATCTGTTTCGGATTGTTAGAGCCGGAGTTATCACGAACAACAATCGCAACTTCAGCCTTCTCGGCGGTGGTAGCGGGTTTGCGGATCGGCTGGCCGACCTGCGTTTCAGGATGAAAAAATGGATTTCCTACCGGATCATCGGCAATCTTTTTACCCAGGGTGATCTTTGGGGATTCACGGCAGCCAAGTATGCTTTCGGGTTGGTAGAACGCGATGGGGCGGACGTCGTGATCAGCTCCTTCAGCCCTATATGCTCACACCTGTTGGCTCTCGGGCTTAAACGGAAATTCCCACGGCTGTTCTGGGTCGCCGACTATCGTGACCTCTGGTCTCTTAACGAATGCGTGCCTCGCCCGGTTTTCCCGCTGTCGCTCATACAGAAAAGGCTCGAAGCCATGGTCAATCTTAGGGCCGACTGTATAGTGACGGTTTCACAACCACTTCGGTTGATCATCGAGCGGCAGTTCCACAGTCCAGTTTATGTTGTTGAGAACGGCTACTTCCCGAGCGATATCGAGGCGGGGCGAAGTATCGACCCGGGATTCACCAGGAAATTTACCTTTTCGGCAACCGGGGCCATCTATCGTGGCAAGCGTGATCCAATGCCTTTCTTCAACGCTATCAGCCAATTATTGGCCGTTGGACTGCTTCAGATCAGTGATATAGAGGTAAGATTCTACGGGGAGAATTCCTATTTACTGAAAAAAATGGTGTCCGATGCCGGATTGGAAGAGGTTGTTCGATTGCTTCCCCTCGTAAGTCGGGAAGAGTCGCTGGCAGTGCAAAAAAAATCAGCCGGGCTCCTTTTTCTGGAGGCCGACGATCCGGTCTCCCGCGGTTTCCTGACCGGCAAGCTCTTTGAGTATCTGGTTTCAGGGCAACCGATCATCGCGGTAGGTATCACAGGTGAGCACGAGGCAGCACGGGTGATCCAAGATACTGGAACCGGCTATATCTGTGGCACTGATGTTGGCGCCATCAAACAGGCGATCCTGAAGATCTTGGGGGGGGCGCCGTACAGCCCGGATCTGGAGAAGATCGGCGCCTACCGACGCGACCGGTTGGTGTTGAAACTCGCAGGCATAATTGGCGAAGTCCGGAATAATCCCGTGGTGGCACCGGACCGGGAAAGGGATGGGGCTCGGAACGGGTGAAGATTCTGATCATCGCAAAAAGACGGGAGTCCCTGACAGGAGCCGGAACCTACGAGGCCTCCGTAGTCAGTGAGCTGGCCCGGCGCCACCAGGTAAAGATCATGGAGCGCGACGAGGATTTGGACGGGGAGTGGGATATCGCCCACTGCACCGACGTGAAGAACCTGAGCTTCAAGGTTGCAGAGCGGCTCCGCTGTCCGCTTGTTGCAGATGCACACGACTACTATTGGGTCCGTTACAACCACTTTTTTTGCCCCGATTTCCCGGTCCGCTTCCTGCTGCAGAAGTATCGGCGCCTGAAATACCGCTATCTTTTCAGGCTGGTCGACGCGATAATCGTTCATGGCAGGTACGTGCTGGCTCACTACCCCCATCAGCATACTTATCTGAATTTCTACTACGGCCTCAACTTTAGCGGTATCACTTCCCGGTCCTGGGAGGAGAAGGAGAACCTGATCCTTTTTGTCGGTGGAGATTACTTCCGTAAGGGAATTCATCGGCTGTTGCGGGCTCTGCCGGCTGTGCTGGAGAGGGTGCCGGATGCCAGGCTTATGGTCATCGGAAACGATTATTGGTACGTGAAACTGTTTGCCCGGTTTCTTGCGAGAGGCCTGCCTGTGGAGTTCATCTACGGCATGCCGCGTCACGATCTCTATGCGACCTATGGAAAGGCAAAGGCATTCGTCATGCCCTCGGAGATAGAGGCTATCCCATTGGTTTCTACCGAGGCAACCATGGCCGGGGTGCCGCCTATTCTCTCCGATGCCGGCGGAAACCCGGAGATAGTGCTGGACGGGGAGACCGGATTCATCGTCCCCTTGGACGACCGGCAGCTCCTTGCAGACAGGATAGTCAGCTGCCTCACGGATCGGGAACTATCGGAGCGGCTGGTCCGGCAGGGGAAGGAGTTCCTCGGCCGGTTCACCGCCGAATCGATGGTACAGAGAATGGAAGAGATCTATGAGGATGTTATCAACAGGGCGAGGAGTGAGTCGTGAGATGTGAGTATTGGCAAGAGCAGAACTCGACTGGAGTCCGAGGCCGGAACTAAAGGATGGCCTGGCCAGGACAGATGCCCATTATCAGCATTGAATCTACGGGTTGACGGAATTTTAGCCCTCATGAAACAGGGGAAATCATGCAAAAGAAAATTGTCAGTTTAGCTGAAAAAAATTGGGTTTACTTGGTCCTTTTGGGACTGATTACGATTTTATTCTGTAACAGAATTCTCTTTACTGACCAGATCATCAGGGCATCCGACGTAATAACCCAGTATTTCTGGGGAGCTCGTGCCATCAAGGATCAGTCGATGATTTCATACTTCACCGGTACAATCCCCACCTCGTTTCAGGCTTCCTGGGGACCGCTGCCTGACGGTGGGAGGACCCTTGAAGGAGGATGGAATGCCAACTATCTCCTGTTCTACGAACGGCTGATTCAACATTATCTCCCTTTCCCGGCCAGCATCGCCTGGTTGTCTGTTCTCTCGCTTCTTTGGGGAGGTGTCGGCACTTTCCTTTACTGCCGTCTGATCGGGGTCAGCCACATCGGAGCTTTCGCAGCAGGACTGCTCTTTGCGCTCTGCACGGAAAATGCTTCCCTGATCAATGCCGGACATATCCAGAAGATTGAAACAATCAGCTGGTTCCCCTGGGTGATATATTTTCTTGAAAAGGCCCTGAGGAGTCGCCGGTTATACCACTACGCCATGACCTCACTCATGCTGGGCGTCCAATTCTTCAATATGCACTGGCAGATATCTTTCTATACATGCTTAACGGTGGCTGTCTACTGGTTCTTTTTCGTCGGCAAAAGCTTTATTGCCCAAAAAGGCGAATATATCCGGTCGTTCCGTAAAGATTTTCTTCTCGCATTTGTCATGGTGCTGCTCTTCTTTTCAACTATAGCAATGTCCTTTGCTCCTCTCTTGAGTTGGTCGCGACAATCTGAACGATCTGGCGGCATGAGCACCGAAGAGGGGATGAGCTGGTCGATGCCTCCCGAGGAGCTGACGACTTTTGCCGTGCCCGGGCTTTTCGGCTATTCCCGTCAGGAAGGGGGGGATGTACCTAAACCTGGACAGGTGTACTACTGGGGTCGGATGCACTTTACCCAGACCAACGATTATTTGGGTCTTCTTCCCTGGTTATTGGTTCCTCTGACGTTATTTTTCAGGCGCGACCGCTATACCTGGGTTTTTACCTTCCTCGCCGGTGCTACCCTAGTGATGGCTTTGGGGAAATATACCGCCATATATCGCCTGATGTTCGAATACTTGCCGGGATTCTCCACTTTCAGGGTCCCCAAAATGATCCTGTTTGTCTTTGCTTTCTCAATTGCAGTACTTATGGGCAGGGGGATTGACTGTCTGGATGGCTTGAGAGACGATCGAAAAGCGCTGCGCCGCTGGATAGCCGGAGTTGCCGTTTTTGTCGGTTCGATCGGGATATTGTGGTTTCTGCTGTCACAGGGTAAGGGGGTCATACTTTCACTGTCTTCCGGGCTTATAGATCAGCCAACTCGATATCAGGCTGATTCATCCCTGGTCATGGAGCGCTATGGAAACATGCTGCGGGAAGCGGGCATTTCATTCGGTGTCGGTTGTCTTTATCTGGCGGCAATTTATACCTGGTTCAGGCGGTGGCTTTCCTGGCGGGTTTTCCTCCCCGCGCTGATAATCATCCTGTTGATGGATCTCTGGCGGGTAAATGACAATTTTTTCGTGTTGACACATCCGCCTGAGAGTAACAAGAAAAAATCGAAAAACGAGGTGGTGAGCTTTCTAGAAAACAGGATCGGTAATTACAGGATGCAACCGCTCAACGATGAAAGCGCCCATTACTATGCGGAGTTCGGGTTGGCCAATATCTCGGCCTACGTAACTATAAGCGAGAAGCGCTACAAGGAGTTTCTTGACACTCTTTCCCTTACGTCTCGAATGCCGGATATGATGAACCTGAAATATCTTGTAATGCCCTTGGCGGAATTCCAGGCGCAACGGGGATCACTCGAACCGAAATATATGCCGGTCTTTACTTCTTCAAATGGTTCAGTCGTGGTCGAGAACAGGAGCGTCTTGCCCAAAGCGTGGCTTGTGCCGCAGGTGGCAGTGGTGCCGGACCCTGGACAGCGCCTGGCGATTATGAGCAATTCTCCGGAGTTTGACCCGTCGAGGATTGCCATTGTTGAAAAGGAGCCGCTTCTGCCGATGTTTACAGGTAACATTTCTGCCGGGGCTGGCACTGCATCGGTGGAAAAGTACGAGCCGAACCTGATTTCAGTCAAAGCTTCAACGGGTATGAATGCGTTGCTGGTCCTGGGAGAGAAGTATTACCGCTGGTGGTATGCCTATGTTGACGGGAAACGGGCTGAAATCGTCCCGGTCAACCATATCCTGCGAGGTGTTTACCTGCCTCCCGGTCAGCATACCGTGGTATTCCGGTTCGATCCGCTGCCGTTCAAGGTCGGGAAATACCTGACACTCGGCTCGTTTGCACTGTTCATTGCTTTAGCGATCAGGGAGTTTCGCTTCAGAAGACGGCGTATTAACTAGATTACTTACCCAGCTCCCTGGATCTGACTGTCGCTGCTTCCACTGCGTTCATGACTGTTGCCCGGAAAGAGCCTTTTTCAAGGGCATGGAGTCCGGCAATGGTCGTCCCGCCCGGGGAAGTTACCTTATCACGCAGGCTTCCGGGGTGCTCCCCGGTTTCGGCAAGAAGCTTCGCTGTGCCCAGGACCGTCTGCAGAGCTAGATTAAGTGCGGTTTCGCGTGGCAAACCGTTCTTTACCCCGCCATCGGCAAGTGCTTCAATAAAGGTAAGAACATATGCGGGCCCGCTTCCCGAGAGCCCTGTCACTGCATCCATAAGTTTTTCGTCAACCCGGCAGCAACTCCCTACCTGAGTGAAAATAGTTTCTACCTCTGCCATGTCCGCATCTGTTGCGTTCTTGCCGCGTGCAATCGCTGCAGCACCGCAAAGCACGAGTGCAGGGGTGTTCGGCATGACCCTTACGACCCTGACCGGTCCGCTGAAGAAGCCTTCCAGGGTGCTGCAGGAAACCCCTGCCATTATGGACACCAGAAGGTGTTTCCCGAGCAGTTCATTCCCGAGCGCACTGCACACAACAGCTGCCTGCTGAGGCTTGACGGCAAGAATGACGGTTCTGCAGGAGAGAGCGACCTCGCTGTTGTCAGCAGTCGTTCTGACACCGTAAACCGAGGTCAGCTGCTGTCGCCTGGGCTCAAGGGGTTCAGAAACAAGGATCGATTTTGCAGCGGTTCCGCCCGAAATCATCCCCTTGAGGATCGCTTCGGCCATGTTGCCGCCTCCGATGAAGCCGATACCTGTTCCGTTAATTGTCGGGGTTTGTGACATTTCAAATCCTCCAGTCGTTTGTAACGGATGAAAAAACGTTGACATCACCGGCTATTTATACTTACTTTTACTATTCTTTCCAGAATATTTTTTCAACCTTTGTCCAGAGGAGTAGGAATATGAGCAAAGTCCTTATTATCGGAGCCGGAGGGGTCGGTCAGGTTGTCACCCATAAATGTG
>JBGQLM010000180.1:0-7949 GCA_041500085.1 Geobacteraceae bacterium | reverse complement strand
TTTGCTGAACAACCGACCGCGTAAGTGCTTAGACTACCAGACACCCGCCGAGGTCTTCGCTGCTGCCCTCAGTGGTGCATTTGCAACTTGAATTGACCAAGTCTACGATAGCTAGCTTTATATATCTCTTTCTTAACATCTAATTCGATAAATATTGCTGGAATCCCATCTTTTAGTTTAGTAGAAAAACCTTCGAAAGATTGATCAATCTCATTTAACAAATCATTCATCACTAATCCTTTAACAGAATATTTAACGCTTCTGTTAATGCAGATTGGTTAGTTGACATGTTTTTCTTTGTCTTGTTTTTTAACATGCTGACTGCATTTGGATTTTCGTCAAGGTAGCTCATGATCTTACCTAGAATATTCCGTGTAGAATCGCGATCATTATAATTAATAGGGAAATTAAATTCACTTATAAAACTAGTCCATTGACGTTTGTCAATCTTTGATAAGGCAACAAGAGTGTGTAAATTTACGGCTAATTCATCTGAGCTAAATTTCTTGCTCTTTACACCTAGTAAATCAGTGTTTTCTGTAAAGTTAACGTTAGGGCCATTCTCAAGAATTATAGCAAGTGCCTTAAGTGCCTTAGCCAATTCATGTGTTTTCATATTTGCACTCCTAGCTTTATCAATAGTTCCTTTGAAAAATTGGTGAATTCAGTTATTGCTGCCCCATCACTAGATTGAAAAATAGATTTATTTGCTGCAGTACATTCACTTACGCTGACTCTTTCTGTTATTTCAGAGTTCAAAACAACTGTTGGGAAACTTGCCCGAATATCCGTCGTTATCTGGTCTCGATGATAAGCTGGCCTCCCTTTTCTGGAAATAACTATGCCAAGATGAACCAATGTATGCGATAAGTCTTCACAGAAATCCTTTACTCTGTTTAACAGAATACCAACACCTAGAGCGGATAAAAAATCTGGTGAAATCGGAACAACGAAATGAGTACTCATTGCAAGTGCATTTTGTGTTGGAATAGTCAAGTTGGGTGGGCAATCGCAAACAACAATATCGTAATTATCAAGTACAGGAGTAAGTGCGCGCTTGACTTTTAACTCTCGTGCTGTACTTGAAGCTAAATCAAGATCGATAGTAAATAAATCAAGGTGAGATGGCACTAAATCAACACCGGGCAATGCATTTCCTATTATTACTGTGGAAAAATCTTTCTGCTGACCATCAGCACTATTGTGTTTCTTCATACCCATCAAATCTGCGATGGTCCCGTTCTTCATCGCGTGATCTTTCCATTTTGCAACGGTAATGCAGGAGAAAGTTGCATTCGTCTGAGGGTCAAGATCCACCAACAGAGTTTTGAGATTGTTTTTACCACAATAAGCTGCGAAGTTTACTGAGAGAGCCGTTTTTCCGACACCTCCTTTTAAATTTACAAATGACACGATTTTTGGTGGCATACATCCCCCATTCACGCGATATTAAATTCACTACATTAATATCAAGAGGCGACCCCATCGGCCGCCTTTCTTTTTATCCTACTTCAAATTCTTCTTTATCCTCTCCACCGCCTCAATGACATTCTCGCGATAACCAAAGGCCGACAGCCGGAAGAACCCTTCGCCGCTGGGGCCGAAGCCGGAGCCGGGGGTGCCGACTGCTTTGCATTCGATACTGTGATTGTCGAAGAGAGAAGATTTCATGTTTGCGCCCGCCGAAACAGTATTAGAAAGCACACAAAAAGTCAATGAAGCACTGCAGTAAACCTAATAACCTTTTTTGTAACTGCAGATGAATGGGATGAACGCTGATAAAGCCTTAAATCAATAATCTTGTGTGTACTGCGAAACGCATACTGGAGCCTGCTTTCTGGTTCCAAGACATCTGCGTGTATCCTATTCATCCCAGTTTCAAACTTCATCAACATTACTGACAAAAAAAGGGCGCCGCAATTGGCGCCCTTGAACCTGTGTCTCTTATGCCGCCAGCCGCTCTTTCTTGCGATTAAGGCGGATCAATGTCCTCAAGGCTTCGTTGACCGCCTTATCGTCCTTGAATACATCGGCAACATCCTTGTCCAGAAGGATGATGTTACTCCCCTGCCGCGCCCGTTCGGCATATTTGCCGTGCACTCCGCCCATGAGTTGTGTCAGGTCGTATTCCGGTCTCAGTTCATCGGTTCTTTTGGCTGTGCCCTTCATAACCATTCCTTTCCAGCTTGCTTGCCTCGCGTGCGCTCACAGAGTCCAGTTTTCCCCAACTCGCCATTATTCCAGCACCCACGTCCCTTTACTCTTGATCTCGCGATACATGGCATCCGGCGCGATGTCGATATCTCCCGGCCACGAAACAAACCCATCCGTAACACGCAACTCCTTGAAAAAATCCGGATCCCGAAGCTTTTCAAAAACTCCGTACAGGTGCGTCGGGAGAATCTTGACTTTTCCGCTTATCCTCAATCAGCTCGATACGATCATCACTATTTTCCGAACTCACAGAGTCCAGTTTTCCCCAATTAGCCATCACATCCCCAACCCTTCCCGCACCATCCGGGCAATCTTCTCCGCTGCATCATGGGCTTCCATTGTCGTTTCTCTGGTATAGTCGGTCGGCCAGTGCACCGGATAACGGGTCTCGATATAGGCGGTATTCAGAAAAATGCACTCTTCCTTCAATTCACTGAATTCCGGGGTGTGCGCAGAACAGGTCTTCAGAAGGTGAACAAGGTCATGAACTCTATCAAAAGGAAGTCCCTTGCCGATGATGTACGCCTTCAGGTACTTTTCCGCAGCCTGCTGAAAATGAAAACAGAGCTGGGCATAGAACCCGCTTCCTTCACGAAGATTCGCTTCGGCGAAAAGGAAGTCATCATCGGCTTTTCCTAGCCACTCTTTAGTTACAGAAGGATCAGCCATAAAGCACTATCCCATCCTTTAATACCGCAGTGACAAAGGGATCACCCAGAGCCAGACGCTCTGCAACTTCCGAGGGACGATACACCAGATAGTCAACCGGCAGGTCGGTGTCCATCATCCGGTACAACTGGCGGATTCGCTCTGCGCCAAGAACAGGGACGTCGTCTTTTACTATGAAGACATCCACGTCATTGATCACTTCGGACTCGCGTGCTGCAGAACCAAAGAGAATGACCTTTTCCGGATGGTATTTGGCCACCAGCTGCTGCTTCAGATTGTCTATCTGTGATGCAATTTCCTGTGTTGTCATACCTCACCTGCCTATGGTGAACATACCCTAACTGTATCCATTCAACAAGCCGAAACCACAAACGAAAAGGGCGCCACAATGGGCGCATAATTACTTCAAATTCTTCTTTATCCTCTCCACCGCCTCAATCATATTCTCGCAATGGCCGAAGGCCGATAGGCGGAAGAACCCTTCTCCGCTGGGGCCGACGCCGGAGCCGGGGGTGCCGACTGCTTTGCCTGCGATACTGTGATTGTCGAAGAGAGAAGATTTCATGTTTGCGCCCGCCAAAACAGTATTAGAAAGCACCCAAAAAGTCAATGAAGCTCTGCGAAAACCATGTTCACGCAACGGCGCAACGACGCGACGAGAACCTCTTAATCCTCCAAGCCATTAACTACCCGTTTAAAGCCATCCTTCATCAGGTTTTCTCCAAAATTAACCAACAAGCCCAGACGACATCCGGTTAAACGAAGATAGGTCAGCAACTGCTTCGAATGCACAGGTTGCAGACGTTCAACGGATTTCAATTCAATAATGACCTTCTGTTCAACGAATAGGTCGGCCCGGAAACCTTCATCAAATACAATCCCTTGAAATCGGATTGGAACCGGAACCTGACGTTCAACAGACACCCCCGTTTCAGTTAACTTTCGAGCCATGATAACCTCGTAGACGCTTTCCAAAAGACCCGGACCAAGTTCCCGATGTATCAGGAACGCAGCATCCATAACTCTGTCTGCTATTTCGTTTTCAGTCATCCGGCAACCCTTTCACATGCATGACTTAACAGAACTTGTCCAGTTTTAGACTTTCGTCGCGTCGTTGCGTCGTCGCGTGAGACCGGGGTGCTTTCTGCATCGGGAATTCCGGGGACGAATCCGGGGATACCTTACTTAATTCCCCTAAGCCGCCAGCCTGATCTCCGCTACCACCCTGTCCCACGGTGCCGAGAGAAGCTTACCCGCTGTCCTGACGATAAGCCCCACCCGCTCCAGAGCCTGTACGTCGTTGTAGACGTTTTTGTAATCCCGGGACAGCTTTCTGGCAAGGGCACGGACACTTTCGGAGCCGTCATCGTGAAGCCTCTTGAGCAACTCTAACCGGCGCGGCGTCAGCGCCTGGAGGAGTGCTCCGAGATCCTGGAAATAGAGCCGCTCCACCGGTTCCTCAACTGCCTCACCGGCTTCGGCCCGTTGCCAGGCCTTGATAAACTCCTGGGCAGATTCTTCCTCATCCCTGATTTCAACTCTGATATCCTTGTCCATCTCTATTCTCCCCGAATACGCCTGATGTCTGCGAGAAAGTCTGCTACGAGAGCATCAACACCACTGTACCGATTTACTGCAGCGACTCTGTCAAGCGGTCTTACGACCGCTCTTTTCCATCTCCCGGCGCAGGATCGCATTGAGGCGAGTCTGATACCCTTTACCTTCTCGCTTGAGCCAATGGACAACATCCGCATCCAGCCTGACGGTAACCGCCTCTTTCACGGGGCG
Source organism: Geobacteraceae bacterium (assembly GCA_041500085.1). Taxonomy (GTDB): domain Bacteria; phylum Desulfobacterota; class Desulfuromonadia; order Geobacterales; family DSM-12255; genus VEOV01. The sequence goes on along the minus strand of JBGQLM010000180.1, from coordinate 3,278 downwards.
ATAGAACTTGCCGACCTCAAAGCCGCTGAAGTCGGTGATTTCCGGGATGTCAGTATAATCAATTTCATTATCAAGGCGTGCGGCGAGACGCTTCAGATTTTCAAGCTGTGCTTCTGTCAGTTTTGGGACCCCTTTAACCCTGACAATATTCTCAGAAGCTTGCTTTTTCATATTGTTCCTGTTCTTGCTCTCGTCCCACTCGAAATCATGTTACACTCACATTATGTACATACAATCCTGTAAGTACAATCAAATTTTTCAGCCAAAAAAAAGGCGCCGGCATGGGCGCCCTTTCGTTTCAATCTATTTCAGATTTTTCTTAATGCGTTCCACCGCTTCTATGACATTCTCGCGATGGCCGAAGGCCGAGAGCCGGAAGTACCCTTCGCCGCTGGGGCCGAAACCGGAGCCGGGGGTGCCCACCACGTTGCATTCGTTCAGCAGCTTGTCGAAGAAGTCCCAGCTCGTCATGCCGCCGGGGGTCTTGAGCCAGATGTAGGGGGCGTCCACGCCGCCGTAGCAGGTAACACCCGCCGCGGTCAGCCCTTCACGGATGATGCGGGCATTCTCCATGTAGTAGTCGATGATCTCTTTCGTCTGCTTCCACCCTTCGTCACTGTAGACCGCGGCGGCAGCGCGCTGGACCGGGTAGGAGGCGCCGTTGAACTTGGTGGTGGTGCGGCGGAGCCAGAGCTTGTTGAAGGAGTACTTCTCGCTCGTCGCGGTGGTGCCCATGACCTCTTCCGGGACAACGACGAGACCACATCTAACACCCGTGAACCCGGCGGTCTTGGAGAAGGAGCGGAACTCGATGGCGCACTTCTTTGCCCCTTCGATCTCGTAGATCGAGTGGGGGATCTCCGGGTTGGTGATGAACGCTTCGTAGGCGGCGTCGAAGAAGATCACCGCGTCATTGGCATTGGCGTAATCGACCCACTTCTTAAGCTCGCTCTTAGAAGCCACCACGCCGGTGGGGTTGTTGGGGAAGCAGAGGTAGATAATGTCCACCTTTTCGGTGGGGAGCGCCGGGATGAAGCCGTTGGCTTCGTTGCACGGCAGGTAGACGATCCCCTTGTAGTACCCCTTGTCGTTCGCCTCGCCGGTACGGCCGATCATGACGTTGGTGTCGTTGTAGACCGGGTAGACCGGGTCGCCGATGGCGACGACGTTGTCGAGGGCGAAGATGTCGAGGATGTTGGCGCAGTCGCACTTGGAGCCGTCGGAGATGAACATCTCCTCCGTCTTGAGGGAGACGCCGAGGGGCTTGTAGGACTTCTCGATGATGGCGCTCTGCAGCCAGTCATACCCCTGCTCCGGGCCGTAGCCGGCGAACTGGGCGGTGGTGCCGAGGTCGTCCACGGCAGCGTGGAAAGCCTTCAGCACGGCCGGGGCCAGCGGGCGGGTGACGTCGCCGATCCCCAGGCGGATGACCTTGGCGTCCGGGTTGGCGGCGGAAAATTCGCGCACGCGGCGGCCGATCTCAGGGAAGAGGTAGCCGGCTTTCAGTTTGAGGTAGTTGTCGTTGATTTTTGCCACAAAAAAACCTCCAGGATTAGTTCAAATAATTCTTCTTAACGCAAAGACGCAAAGACGCAAAGAAAGCAAGATGCTGTCAGAGTCGGTTCTGATCTTCTCTGCGTCTTTGCATCTTGAGTGAGCGTAGCGAACGGGCGTTAAAACGGTTTTGATTATCTAAGGCCCAAGACGTCCTGCATATCGTAGATGCCCGGTTTCTGCGAAACCACCCACTGGGCCGCCCTTACCGAGCCGCGGGAAAACATGTCTCTTGTCATGGCGCGGTGGGAGATCTCGATCCTTTCCCCCATGCCGATAAAGTAGACGGTGTGCTCGCCGATGATGTCGCCGCCGCGCACGGTCTGCATGCCGATCTCTTCTTTCGTCCGCTCGCCGCAGATCCCTTCCCGGTGGTAGTTGGCGACCTTGTTGTAGTCGCGGCCGAGGGCCTCGGCCACCACTTCGCCCATGCGCACGGCAGTGCCGGAGGGCGAGTCCTTCTTCTTGTTGTGGTGCAGCTCGACGATCTCGACATCGAAGTCGTTACCCAGGGTCTTTGCCACGTCCTTCAGGATCTTGAAGCAGACGTTGACCCCGACGCTCATGTTCGGGGCGAGCACACAGGGGATATCCTTGGCCAGTTCGGCGGCCAGCAGCCGCTCGTCAGGGGTGAAGCCGGTGGAGCCGATGACGATCGCCTTCCCTTTAAGTCCGCAGACCTCCAGATTCTTCAGCGAGACCTTGGGGGTGGTGAAGTCGATGAGCACGTCGCAGCCGGCCACGACGGCATTGAGATCGTCCGAGATGAGGACGCCGAGCGTCCCGCAGCCGGCAATCAGCCCGGCATCCATGCCGACCAGCTCGTGGCCCGGGCGCTCCAGCGCGCCGGAAACCGTCGCGCCCGCTTCCTTGACAGCGACGATGATGCGTTGACCCATGCGGCCGGCAGCGCCGCAGACAGCTATTTTAACCATTGGTTCCTCCAGTAATAACGGTGACTGCAGCTGTCATTCGGCAAAAACCTTTACGAACAGCTCATCTGCCATCGCATCGATTATGTTCTGCATCCTGCCCCGTGGACCGGTCTTCGTGACCCTGCCCTGCAGGACAACCTTCCGGTCAACAACACGTACCGCAAACAAATGAGCCGAGACAACGTCTTCCCTGGCTGTTTCACCCATTGCCAGCAGCTCGCCCCCCAGTACGTAGTCAAGCCCCAGCTTCTCGGCATCTCTCAGAACGACTCTTGCCAGGAACGGTTTGTCTGATCTGACCGGGACGAGCTTTTTCCCCAAGCGCTCCTCGAGACGCTGACGAAGCCCGTCATGAAATGTTCCGGGGTAGCCCATCTCCGTACACGAGAGCAGAAAGTTGGCCTTCGCGTCCTGCCAATAGAAATCGGGGTTCAGTCTATCGAGGTAACCTGCGCCGCACTGCGTGAATTCGACCAGACCGATCCTGGCATCCTGAGGGCGGCTGCCGACACTGCCGGTCCGGCGCATATCCGTGCCCACGGCAGCGCAGCCGCAGACGGCCAGCGCGACAACGATCACTGACCAGGCGCAGAGACTTTTCATCGAGGCATGGCCTAGATCAGATTGTACTCTTTCATGATTGCTGCCAGCTTCGCCTTGTTTCCCGCGCCCATCTCGCAGAGCGGCAGGCGGACCTCGTCGGAGCACTTGCCCATGAGGCCGAGAGCGGTCTTGACCGGGATCGGATTGCTCTCTATGAACATGGCGTTGCCGATCTTCAGGGTCTGC
>JBGQLM010000179.1:0-7993 GCA_041500085.1 Geobacteraceae bacterium | reverse complement strand
GCCGCTGCTTCCTTCCGGACCTGACGGGGTTCATAACCTTCCATTGCGCGGGACCCAGCTATCAGTTGAATCCACAAATACAAGCGGGATATTTTCGAGGCGTCGGCAGGACAGCTATCCCGGCTAAGTTTTATAATGGCGAGAGAGTCCATCGAACTTCGAACTCAACCTACTGATTTTTATAAAAACCGGTAGGCCGCCTGAATGTTGATACCACAAAAAATACCACAAAGGAATCAAGTGGCCATTTAAAGCGAATTCTTTGTTTACCATAAGAAGGGCTTGTTAGGCAAGCATAATTCAGTCATTTATCTTTTCTATAATTTCTCAGCAAATCAATTGCAAAACCCAGTTGGATAAGCAACCTGAATCCCACCTCTGTCTCACCATTGAGGTGTTTATGTTCATGGGGGACGAGTTTTCTTGAAGATTGGAAAGGTCAACCGGAGAAAATAACGGCAAACTAATTACTTGCCGTTCTCTTCAAGGCGTTCAAAAAACAGTTCTTTTCTGAACAAAACCACCGCCGCGGAAGCGCGAACAAAGCGGTCTTACGGTGATTCTTTGATTAGCTGGTGCAATCGGGTAGGAGGCGGGGTCCCCCCCGCAGTCCTCTCAGTCGAGTAGCGCAGAGGGGTCTCACCCCACGCTCTCACAGAACCGGACGTGAACCTCTCGGCTCATCCGACCACTATCGTCCAGCCCTTGCCTTTCAAGGCTTTCTGCATTGCACAGGCCGACTCCGTGCGAAGCACAAGCGGTCAATCATCGCATCAACTACTAATAATTGCCCAACAAGCAACTGAATAAGAAATATTGCAAAGTCCAACGGTTATACAATCGGTTGAAACAACTCGCCTGCTTTATTGGTAAACGCCGATTAACAAAGAAAGAGGCTGCACAGTCACCGTGCGGCCTCTTCTCGTATGCATGGCATTCTTGTTCATTACAGTACGACGCGCGAGATCAGATATGCCGACACCGTTGATACCCCTACCCCGATGAGACCCGGGATCATGAAACTGTGATTGAGAAGGTATTTGCCTATTCGGGTTGTGCCGGTACGGTCAAAGTTGATGGCAGCCAGGTCACTGGGATAGAAGGCAAAGAAAAAGTATGCATAACTGGCCGGCACGAGACCCAGCAACAAGGGGATCGGCAGCCCGAGGGCAACGCCGAGTGGCAGGGTGATGGCCAGGGTGGCGGCCTGGCTCTTGACAAAGGCGGATATGCAGAAGGTGGCGATGGCAAAGGTCCAAGGGGCAAGCTTTACCATTATGCCGATGTTGTCCACAAGGAACTTCTTGTTGGCGGTAATGAAGGTATCACTCATCCAGGCAATACCGAAGATGGAGACGACGGCGATCATCCCGGCAATGAACACGCTCGAATGGGCGATATCCTTGGCTTTGACATCAGCAGCGAACATAATGAAGGCGCCATAGGCGAGCATGACGAACTGTACGACCGTGGTCATCTGCACTGGCTTGTTTTCGCCATTAAGCGGCAGCAGGTTGGGGTAGACGGCAAAGAGAATGATGGTAGCCACACCGGTGAAGAAGAGGGCGACGGAAATCTTGGCGGTGGTGCTGATCTTCTTGTCAAGGGTGGTGACATCGGCGTCCAGGGACTTACGGAAGTCGGGGTCCTGGAGGCGGGCCTGAAACTCGGGGTCCTTGTCGAGGTCCTTGCCGCGGTTGAAACTCCAGGCGGCGGCGGCCAGCACGCCGATTACTCCGGCAGGCATGGTTACCGAAAGTATTTCGATAAGTGTTACCGGATGTCCCGTTTTTGCGGCAAAGCCGAGAAAAAAGGTTACGGCGGCAGCCACGGGGCTGGCGGTGATCCCCATTTGGGAGGCGACGCTGGAAATGGCCATTGGCCGTTCAGGCCGGATACCGGTCTTGATCGCCACGTCGGAAATGACCGGCAGCAGCGCATACACCGCATGGCCGGTGCCGACGCAGACGGTCAGGAAGAAGGTGCTGAGCGGGGCCAGGATGGTCACGTACTTCGGGTGGGCGCGCAGCATCCGTTCGGTGAGTTGCACGAGGTAATCGAGGCCGCCGGCGACCTGGAGGGTTGCCGCGGCGGTCACCACCGCCAGAATGATCAGCATGACGGCGATTGGCGGCTCGGAAGGAGAATTGCGGAAGCCCAGCACCAGCAGGGAGACACCGAGACCGCCGATCAGGCCGAGGGCCACGCCCCCTCTGCGGATACCGAGGAGAATGGCGCCAAGTACCATCACGAATTGAATCCAGAACATTGCCATGAGACACCTCCATTTTGGGCGAAATATTGAGTGAGCCGGACGGCTCCCTTTCGTATCTACCCATTAAAAAGCATGGAGAGTGCCAAAACTGCTAAAGTGCTTATCTAGCTAATTCTATTAAACAATATCCGCATAAGCCCGGAATTGCTGATACTAACCGTTATAACTTGAGGCTATGCCGGCTGGGCCACATTAACTGATATACGCAATTATATCAATATGTTGAGACCCTGATAACCAAAGGTTATGATTATAACGTCCGGTTATACCGGTTCAGGCACGCATCATCTTCAGCCGTTTGTTCAGGGCCGGCTGGGAAATGCCGAGCAGTCGCGCAGCCATGGTCTGATTGCCATTGGCTCGTTGCATGGCTTCGGCAACAAGAAAGCCGGCCGCGTCGCTGAACGTTGGGAGGTCGACAAAACCGGCAAAGGGATTCCGCTTGGGGTGGGAGACAGCTTCTTCAACCGGCTGGGCCTGTCCGACGGTCTTGACAAATGAGTCCATCGAAAGCATCCGGTCACGATGCACACTGACGGCATCATAGACCATTGCCTTGAGTTCGCGGACATTGCCGGGAAAGCTGTATGTCGCTAAAAACTGAGCCAGTTCCCGGGGAGGGGTCGGTTTCTTCTTATCCAGGGTTCGGGCTGCTTCTCCCAGGAAATGATCCAGCAACAGGGGGATGTCTCCCGGCCGTTCCCGTAATGGCGGGACGTGTACCTGGTGAGTACGGAGGCGGTAGAAGAGATCGCGGCGGAAACATCCCGCTGCCTCCTTTGCCGTCAGGTTCTGGTGGGTGGCAACGATGATGCGTGCCTTGAGTCGCTTAGGCTGATCACTGCCGAGCGGGAAAAATTCCCCCTCCTGCAGCAGCCGCAACAGTTTGACCTGAGAAGCAATACTCAAATCACCAATTTCGTCGAGGAACAGTGTGCCGTCAGCCGCCTCCTCGACCATACCGCGCCGGAGCTGGTCGGCACCCGTGAAGGCTCCCCGGACGTGACCAAAAAGGGTGTCGGCAAAAACCGTGTCGTCAAGGCCAGCGACATTGACCGTCACCAGCTTGCCCCGGCAACCGCTCAGTCGATGGACAGCCTGCGCGACGAGCTCTTTACCTACCCCGCTTTCCCCGGTGATCAGCAGCGGCTGAGGGCTCTTCGCCACCGCCTCCACATAGGCAAAGACGTTCAGCACTGCCCGGTCGCCCGTGACGATGGCGGCAAATGCTTCCGGATGACGCAACTCACCGGAGGCAAGTCGAGTCGACATCTCCAGATAATCACGTTGCATCTCCTTCATCCGGACGGCCCGCAACACTCCGCCCATAATCCTGTCTTCTTCGTCGGTTTTGATGAAATAGTCGAACGCACCGAGTTTCATACAGCGAACCGCAGTCTCCAGCTGATTGAGCCCGCTGACGACAATGGCGGTAATTTCAGGGTACTGCTCACCTATTTGTTTGAGGAGTTCTTCCCCCGACACGTACGGCATGGTGAGATCGAGAATGACAAGGCCAATGCCCCCTTGAACAAGCAGTCCCATTACCTCCCGGCTGTCCTGACAGGTTCTGACATTGTTCAGTCCTGCGCAGCTTCTCAGGGTAAGAGAGAGCGATTTCAGCCAAGCCGGCTCATCATCGACCAGTAGAATGCCAAAGGCTGGATAGTCTTGCTGGTTCACGTCATCTGCTCCTCTTTGATTACGGGTATCGCCAGGGTAACGGTTGTGCCGGAGCCAGTGATCGAGTCAAAGTAAAGATGGCCGCCATGCTCTTTGATTATACCGTCGGATACCGACAAACCAAGACCGGTCCCTCCGCTCTCCCGCTTGGTGGTGAAAAAGGGATCCGTCAGGCGTGACAGATTCTCGGGGGCAATGCCGACCCCTTCGTCTCGGACCACGAGGATGACGCTCGCGGTAGTGCGATTGTACCGGGTGCTGATCGAAATCCCACTGTTCGCATTCGGCAGGGCCTGACAGGCGTTGAGAATAAGGTTTACCACCACTTGCTCGATCCGCTGGCTGTTGCCCCGAACAGGCGGTATCCCCTCGCCATAATCGACGTGCAGACGGTTTGTCGCCTTGCGGATCGTCGGATCAGCAAGGCGCAGCGCCGTCTGGACAACCGTATTGAGATCAATGTGCTCTTTGTCGGCCACATCATCTCGCCGGGCAAAATCTTTCAGATCGTTGACAATCCGCTTGATACGCTTCGCCCCATCCTGCATCTCGTCCAGGATTCTGGGGATCTCATCGCGCATTTCGTTATAAGGGATTCCGCCTATGGTGAAATCACCATGCGTTGCGTAATACTCTTCGAGGATGCGCTCCGTATCGCTGTGGGCCCTTTTCAGGATCGGCACGTCAAGAAGGATCAAACCGGTCGGGTTGTTGATTTCGTGGGCAACTCCTGAAACCAGGACTCCCAATGCGGCTAACTTATCGGCCTGGACCAGCTGTTGTTGGTTAAGGCGCAACTCCTCTTCGGCATGTTTGCGTTCGGCGACCTCGCGCGTCAGATCGGCAGTACGCACGGCAACCTGCCGGTGCAGTGTGCGTGACCAGAGGGCAAATCCTCCCAGCAGCGCCACCAGCGGGACAACCACTACTGCACCGTACTTGGCAATGGTTCGCCAATTGACATGCTCCGGCTCCAACACGCCGAGCCATTTGTTGTAAATCAGATCATACTGGCCGGTCTTCCTGAGAATGGCCAGGCCCTCGTTGAACCGGGACAGCAGTTCAGCGTTCCCTTTCTTTACGGCATAGCAGTAGCGTAGGGTCGCCACATTCCGCACGGCCGGAAAGAGGTTGTTCAGCTTCAGTTCGCGAATGATGTACATCCCCGGCACGATGGCGACGATGGCATAATCAGTTTTCCCTGAAGCCAAGAGACGCAGGGCATCCGCCGGAGTTGGCGTAAGCTGGAGTCTACCGGTAAAACCTTCCCGTATCAGCATGTCGTGCATGATCCCGCCCCGGTGAACGGCAACCGATTTCCCAGCCAATTCACCGAGAGAGTTTACCATTGGTGAGTCACGACGGGCGAATACTGCATGGTTGACCATGGCATGAGGCAGGGAAAATTCGACTTCTTTGGCTCGTTCTTCCGAAAATGACATTCCTTCCAGAACATCAACCTGACCACCCTGCAAAGCGGAACGCATCTCTGACCAGCCGCCGAGCCTGAACTCGACCTTCATCCCCATGATCTCGGCAATGGCCTTGGTAAGTTCGACGTTAAATCCTGCCGGTTGGCCGTTCTTGTCGATGAACTCATAGGGGGGATAATCCCGGTCACCACCGACGACAATAGTCTGGTGCACACCTTGCACTGGAAGGTCAGCTGATCCAGCTTCACCGGCAAGGAGAACAATTGAGAGCAGCCCCATAATGGAAAGGTGGAAACATCTTTCCGCTAAGCGGCGCATTCCAAGTCGATTTGAAATAAAGTGGTGAACGTGCACGAGTCCTACCCTGTGTCAAAACTGCAACTTCTCACAAGCATACCCTACAATTGTCGTCATGTCACCAGACCGTCTCCCCAATATCTGGACCAGTTTTAGGGGAGACAGTGAGCGGGAAAACTGCACTCATCGCAGGAAAGCCCCACAAGCAAGGCGCGCTCATGGGGCTTATTCTTTGCTAAGCGTATAATATTGAAAGGTTTTTATTCCTTATTTTCCCGACCCCGACGGCGATAGCTGATGCCGAGCTTGCCCAGGCGCGAACGTAGCGTGCTTGGGTTGATCCCCAACATCTCAGCCGCACCTCCGGGACCATCGATCTTCCCCTTGGCCAATGTAAGTACCTCGGTGATATGCACTGCGTTTGCCTCGTCCAGGTTGAGCGGGTAGAGTGAACGGCCGTTACCGGCGACCGGCGGCATGTTCTTTTGTTCCGGGCCCGGCAGAATTGTGCTGAAGGTTAACGGCCCGCCACGATGGAGGATGAGCTCACGCTCGACCAGGTTCTCCAGCTCCCGGACGTTGCCGGGCCAGTCGTATTCCATGAGCCGCTGCAGTGCCCCCGGCGCGATTGACGGGGGCACCCCGATGCCGAGGTCCCTGCTCCTGGCCGTCACGAAATGGCGGGTAAGGGCCGGCACGTCCTCCTTCCGCTGCCGCACCGGCGGCACCATGATGGGAAAGCCGCTCAAACGGTACCAGAGGTCCTCGCGGAAGCTCCCTTCCACCACCATACTTTGCAGGTTGCGGTGCGTTGCCGCGATCACCCGTATATCGACAGGGATCGGGCGCTTCCCGCCTACTCTCTCCACTTCATGGTTTTGCAGCACCCGCAGAAGCCGTACCTGTGCGTTCGGCGGGAGCTCGCCGATTTCATCCAGGAAGATGGTCCCGCCGTCGGCCCGCTCGAAGCGCCCCCGGCACTCGGCCACCGCCCCGGTAAAAGCCCCTCTCTCATGACCGAAGAGCTCACTGTCGATCAGGTTTTCCGGCAAAGCGCCGCAATTCACCGTGATGAAAGGACCATTTTTGCGCGGCGAAGAAAAGTGAATCGCGTTGGCGATCAACTCCTTGCCGGTCCCGGTCTCGCCGAGGATGAGCACGGTGTTGTTGAGCGGCGCCACCTGGCGCACCATCTCCATTACATTGCGCAGCCCCGTATTGCCGCCGATGATCCCGTCTGTGGCGTCACCGTGCAACTTCCGGTTCAGGAAGCGCTTGTCGTCCAATAGGATGGCCTGGTAGCGGAGCACCTCCTCGTGAGCGAGGGCGTTGGCAAGGGCAATCGCAAACGGCTCCGCAAGACAGCCGGCGAGTTCAAGATGTTCTTCGCCGTATCGTCCCTCTCCCCGCGCACGCAAGTTCAACCCGCCAAGCAGTTCCCCCTTGACTCGCAAAGGAACGATCAGGTCCGTATTCCCATCGAGCCCCACCAGCGGCGCAAGGGTGCGGAAGATCTCGTCCCCTCCCGCATCCACGACGAACGGCGCGGAAAAATTCCGGGCGGCAATCTTCTGCAGCATCCCTTCCGGCAGCGGGATAATTTGGGGAGGAAGAGCGACATTTTCAGAGGCATGTTCAATACGCCGGACCGCCCCCAGTCGCTCATCTATGATGAAGAGGATCAAAGCTTCGAGAGGGACATGCTCCTTAAGGTACTCGAACGCACTGCGCAATGATTCCTTTATTTCCAGGCTGCTGCAGATTCTGAGGGTTATCTCCCTGATGAATTCGTCGCGGCCGGCCATACCCTTGCTGCTCGCCACGCTTGTTGTGCCTCTCTTTTCCGTTTTTGTCCCCATCTGCTCTTAGACCTCCCGTCATTATCCATGATATTTCGCATTATATCCGTTTTCCTCGATATTTCACAATAAAAAACAGGAAATATCGCTGATATGCAGGGGGTGGTTATGCAACTACCTGAAATAACGTATTTGCAGTGGTTGGCACGCTTGTCGCTATTAAGAGGACAGTATCAATGCAAAGGAGCACATCATGGCCAACCTGCTCTATGTCACCTGCAATGTCAAGCCTCAGGATAAATCGCGCACCCTCACGCTCGGTTATGAATTCCTGGAGGAATACCTGCGCAGGAATCCACAGGACGAGGTGCAGGTACTCGATCTGTACCGCGACAACATCCAGCGCGTCGACCAAGACGTGCTCAACGCCTTGGAGAGGGTTGAGCAAGGCAAGGACTACATCCCACTTCTATCGGAAGAAGAGCGGCGCAAGATGAGCCGGCTCT
>JBGQLM010000178.1:0-8028 GCA_041500085.1 Geobacteraceae bacterium | reverse complement strand
CCTAAGCTGGCCGGCATCTCCAACCTGACGGTTATCAGCCTGGACCAGTCATTTCTGAAGCAATTGACAGAGCGACTGCAGCGCTCAATCTCCTGGGAACTGACGGTCACCGAAGGTTCGCTCTACCTGGCAACGAATGGCGAGACTCTGGAGGCGTCGGTGAATCATCTAAGCGGACCTGACATACACTTAAGGACGGGAGCAGCATGACGGATCTGATCTCTGCAGCAGGACTGAAAAGGCTGGAGGACGAATACCACTACCTGTGGCGGGTGGAGCGTCCCAAGGTCTGCCAGGGGGTTTCCGATGCAGCCGCGGAAGGTGACCGCTCCGAAAACGCGGAATACATCTACGGCAAGAAACGGCTGCGCGAGATCGACCACAAGCTGAAGCATCTGGGGGCCAGGCTCAAGGTGCTCAAGGTGGCGGCAGCGCCTGCCAATCCTTCCGTGGTCTCATTCGGCTGCTGGGTGGGCTACGAGGATACCGCCGGCGATGCCCGCTGCTATCAGCTGGTCGGGCCGGATGAGATCGATGTGACAGAGGGCAGGATCAGCATCGATTCGCCGGTTGGACAGGCCTTGCTGCACAAAAGGCTCGACGATGAGGTCTTCATCAAACGCCCCAACGGCGACCTGACAGTCTACATCACCTCCATCAGCGCTACTCGGCCGTAATAAAAAAGCGCCATCTCCGCAAGGGAAATGGCGCTGCACGGATCATTCTTCGAAGGCTCCCCTACATCTACAGATTCAGTTCCGCATGCCCGTGGTACAGCTCGTCCCGTTCCCGGTTCACATCGGCATTCTCCAGATACTCCTCAAAGCCCATGACCCGGTCGATAACGCCGCCCGGGGTGATCTCGATGATCCGGTTGGCGATCGTCGATACGAACTCATGGTCGTGTGAAGCAAACAGGATCACCTCCGTGTAGGCGATCAAGCCGTCATTCAGTGCGGTGATCGATTCCAGGTCCAGGTGGTTGGTCGGCTCGTCCAGGATCAGGGTGTTGGCGCCGGCCAGCATCATGCGCGACAGCATGCAGCGCACCTTTTCGCCCCCCGAAAGAACCGAGCATTTTTTGGTGGCCTCGTCACCGGAGAACAGCATCCTCCCCAGGAACCCGCGGGCAAAGGTCTCGCCCTCGGTCGGCGGTGAGAACTGCCCCAGCCACTCGATCAGGTTCAGGTCATTTTCAAAGTAAGAGCTGTTTTCCTTGGGGAAATAGGCCGCCGTGATGGTCACGCCCCAGCGGAAACTGCCGCTGTCCGGCTCCAGTTCACCGGCCAGGATCTGGAACAGTGTCGTGCGGGCCAGGGTGTTCCCGCCCACGAAGGCGATCTTGTCGTTTTTGCGGACGATCAGGTCAAGGTTGTTCAGTACCTTGACGCCGTCGATCTCCTTGGTAAGACCCTGGATCTCCAGGATGATGTCGCCGCAGGGGCGCTCCGGCTTGAAGACCACATGCGGGTATTTGCGGGAAGAGGTCGGCATGTCCTCCAGGGTCAGCTTGTCCAGCAGCTTCTTGCGTGAGGTGGCCTGTTTGGCCTTGGAGGCGTTGGATGAGAAACGCTGGATGAAGGCCTTCAGCTCTTCGGCCTTTTCGGAAACCTTGCGGTTTTCGTTCTGCTTCTGCTTCAGATTCAGCTGGCTGGCGTGGTACCAGAAGTCGTAATTACCGACATAGACCGTGATACGGCCGAAATCGATATCGGCCGTATGGGTACAGACCTGATTCAGGAAGTGGCGGTCGTGGGAGACCACGATGACCGTATTGGGAAAGCGGAACAGGAAATCCTCCAGCCAGGTGATGGACTTGAGGTCCAGGTTGTTGGTCGGCTCGTCCAGCAGCAGTATGTCCGGGCTGCCGAACAGCGCCTGGGCCAGCAGCACCCGCACCTTGTCGCCACTTTCCAGCTCACTCATCCGCTTGTGGCGCAGCTCTTCGGGGATTCCCAGGCCATTGAGCAGAACCGCCGCCTCCGATTCGGCCTCATAGCCGTTCATCTCGGCAAATTCCGATTCCAGTTCAGCCGAACGGGTGCCGTCCTCCTCGGAAAAATCAGGCTTAGCATAGATCGCATCGCGCTCGACCATGACCTTGTAAAGTTTCTCGTGCCCCATGATGACGGTATTGAAGACCGTTTCCTCGTCAAAGGCGAACTGGTCCTGCCGAAGGACCGCCATACGTTCCCGCGGGCCCATGACGATCTCACCCTTGTCGGCCTCGACCTCACCGGCCAGGATCTTGAGAAAGGTCGACTTTCCTGCGCCGTTGGCGCCGATCAGGCCATAGCAGTTGCCGGGGGTAAACTTGATGTTGACGTCCTTGAAGAGGACCCGCTTTCCGTAGGAGAGGGAGACGTTGGATGCAGAGATCATGTGTTGATGTATTCCTTTCAGACAAATAAAAAACCACAGGGGCAATCCCTGCGGTTCAGATGATGTTTGAATATAACATTAATGAGGGCGCTGCGGCAATGTCTTTTTGCCGTGTCAAGAATTGTCCACGTATATGTTTTTACTAACAGGAAAATGCCCGAATCGGTTTACAGGGGGGCAGGATATCCAAAATAATATCCTTGGGCGAGTTCAAAGCCGATAGCACTACATGTTTCAGCCTCTTCACGGCTCTCAATTCCTTCAGCCAGCGTACGGATACCGGCATCACGAGCCATCGTTACCAGAGTTTTCACCATGGAACGCGAGATTTCCGAACGTTGCTGGATGTTCTGAATAAGTGCAATATCAAACTTGACGATGTCAGGAACCGAGTCAAGCAACTCGATAAGTCGTGACTGACCAGCTCCAAAATCATCATAAACAAGTAACATATCCAGATCATTCAGCATTGATCTCAAATCTTTCATCATTTCAACATTGGTGATCGAGTTCTCATTGAGTTCCATTCCAAGTTTCAAATCCGGTACAGATTGTCTGAGTTTTGTCAAGGACTTGCCCAAACATTCAAGGTTCATCTCTTCCGGTAGAGTATTAAAGAGGATCAGCTCCTTCACCCCGATTTGTGCAGCATATTTAAGCGCTGTATCCCTGAACAGTTCACTTAAATCAATCTGTCTATCAATCCGTCGGGAAATCTGGAACAACTGTGTGGGACAATTCGGAAGGCCATCATAGGCAATTCTTCCGAGGGTCTCGTACCCTATTAAAGCACCGTCAGAGAGAGAAACCATTGGCTGAAAACATGGTGCAACCGCTTTCAGGTCGAGCATTCGTTCTAAATTTTCTGCATCCGGACTAATAATCTGAGTGCATTCCGAATCATCGATCTGCTCCACTACATCGAATCTGATTCCGCCAATTGTTATATAGTCACCATGATTAAGAAGATGATATTCAGTCAATCGCCTGCCGTTGACAAACGTACCGTTGGTGCTGCCGCAATCCTTGATCCGCCAACCGTCAATAGTTGCTAGTAGTTCAGCGTGCTTCCGAGAGACCTCCTGCGCGGCCACTAGGAGGCTTGATCCTTCCTTCCGTCCGATGGAAAATGGTGAATGATCTACAGGAATCACCCACAAACTTCCATCCTGAGATTTCCTCTCAAGCCTGATCGGGATTGTGTTTTCGGATGAAATCATCTACGTACCCATGCGATTATTTCTATTGTTTGAAAGCAGAGACCAGGTGTTCCGGAATACAAAAATATTTAATTCAGCTCGCAACTTACGATAATGACAATCAGATTAAATCAGGCTGCTATTCATGATCCAGTACGTTACCACCACACTGTTTCAAAGTATTCTTTTTACCCTATAGCGATTCAGTTCCCCATATCACTTCACAACACCCGACCTGTTTTGTGCACACCCGGAAGTACCGAAAATGACATAGTGCTCCGAAGGTTGCAGTAGGGGTCAAAAAAACGGTGACGGAGACTTCATCACATCAGCAGTAGGAAGTAAAGCGTTCCTGGTGATCGGTAGGTCGATCACCAGAGTTCATCCGCTTAAGCCGTTTGATATCATGGATGCTGGTGTCTCTACGTATTCCGTTTTCCCTCCCGGGATGGGTGAAAGACTATGCTGGAGAGATTCTGAAATTGGAAGGTCCAATAGATATAAGGTCGTTTGGGATAAGCTGCTGCTTGGCAATCTTATTGCCGTTAACCTTTGTTCCATTTGTGCTCGCCAGGTCTTCAATTACCAGCCTATTCTCAACTATTTTGAGTTCTGCATGTCGTCGTGAAATAAGGCGATCATCCAGTATCAGATCACAGTCTTTACGTCCGATTGTACAGGGAAGCGTTACAGTAAAGCGATCCCCCTGATGAGGCCCTGACTCTACAGAGAGTATGACGCTCGGGAGCTTCGGTT
Organism: Geobacteraceae bacterium; assembly: GCA_041500085.1. Classification (GTDB taxonomy): domain Bacteria; phylum Desulfobacterota; class Desulfuromonadia; order Geobacterales; family DSM-12255; genus VEOV01. The sequence continues at coordinate 3,691 of JBGQLM010000178.1, read as the reverse complement.
TAGGATGAAGTGCCTTGACTAGAACTTCGACACCCTTCATTTCAGGTAGTGGTGATTTCTCGGTATCTCCTTTACGTCTGTTTTTCGGATTCACATCAGGCATTGGCGATATATCCCGATCAACACTACGTCTATTTTGCAGATACCCTACAGTAAGAAGTCTAAAAAGCGAATCTTTGTCAAGCTGGTATGAATCCTCTGACATAATTGTAATCATGTCGCGGAAAATGTAGGCTTGTACCTTGTCTCCAGGTTGAAATGCATATAGCAACATCTCTTCTTCGAAGGTCATTCCTTCCGGTCGCTTAAACGCCAGATCTGAATAATGGGCAAGAGCCCCCTTACCATCCCTGAAGAAGAAAAAATTTATTTTATTGTCCCGGCAAAGGGCGATCATTGCATTTGCGCCAACCTCGCCGATCTGTCGTACAATGTATTCGAAATCAAGTAGAGAGGGCGGTGCTTTGACGGCAGGCTCTTCCTGCAGAAAGAGCAGCATGTTTTTCAACAAAACCGGATCTGTCTCGCACATGGTAATGGACATTGAATTTTCGGCGGCTTTTGCCAGATGCCTCCCCAAATCTTGAATAGAGTAACAGGCCGGCTTGCTGTCTGCATGTCTGCCGGCTGCATAGGGAGCTCCATTAAAGAAAAAGAGAAAAAAAAGGGAACAATCATCACCTGCAAACTTTAGGTAACCAGTGAAAGGGGGAACATCTGCGTAAATAACCTCGATCAAACCATGCAAGAGGTCACGGGAAAAAGGCTTACTGTCGCAGAGTACTTTCTGCTGAGGGAACTGGCAGCTGTCTTTGTTATTGTGAATAGCAGGCTGTTGCATAGTTATCGATCCCTTGAAGGTGTGCGACAAGTTATGGGTTCCCAATCAAGCAGTTCCCCGTGACCCTTGGAAGTCCTCCCGACGTTTAGTGAGCAGGCTGCAACGTTGGGCGATAAAACTTTTGGCTGCGCTGACATTTAACTGCATGCCTGATTGCTTCAACCTCTGACCTGTTACGGTGCGCATCAAGCCGTCATCAATCCTACCCAATATCAATTTTGTTGTTTTGTGAATTAATATAAAGCGTTGATTCGGAGTTATGGATAATATTTATGGGATTATACCTGATTTTTGAATTTCTAAAACGGTTTTTTTATTTCACAACAAAAATGTAAGAAAGAGCCCTGCTACCACTGACATGTCAGCAAAATGAATCAGTGCGGAAAGTCTCTCAATAGCGGCAGGCCGGTCGCAAACGTATAGAATTACTTCCGCCAGACATTCAAAGCGGGCTGCAATTTGAACACCCTGAATATTTTTAATTATAGCTTTACCCCATAATATAAAATTGATACTGTCTCATTTAAAGCATTATAGTTGGAGATCGCCCTATGGCCAACATCGCATCCATTGACCTCTCACAATATATTGGCGCAAATATCGGTACTGTTACTCTGGTCAAGTTATTGGGCCAAGGATCTATGGGCGCCGTGTTTATAGGGTATCAGGCTACTCTCAAGCGTCAGGTTGCGGTTAAAATACTCCCCAAATCTCTGGCGAGCAGCACAAGAGCCCAGCAGATGTTTCGAGATGAAGCCGAGACAGTCGGGATACTTACCCATCCAAATATTGTACCTGTGTTCGAGATGGGAGAGACCAGCGATTTCTTTTTTCAAGTAATGCAACTTGTTGTTGGTCAGGACCTGAGAACAATCATCGTCAAGGCACGCAAACATCCGGTCCCGACCAAGCGAATCCTTCCTTTTTTGGAAACAATCCAGTATATCTGTCAAGTACTCGATGCCCTCGGATATGCTCATGAAGAAGGTGTTTTTCACCAAGACATCAAACCGGCAAATATTCTTATTGATGACAGGTTCAAACGACCCCTTGTGGCAGATTTCGGCATTGCCCGGACTATCTGGGCTGAATACGGCTCTACGCAGTCGGTGGTCGGGACGCCACTCTACATGTCACCCGAACAGGCATCTCTCGCAGCAATTGATGGACGAACCGATATCTACTCCGTTGGCGTTATACTCATGGAGATGACGGCAGGTTCATTGTCGATTCAAAAAGAACCCCTTGCTGATATGATCAAACGCAAGCGCAACGAGCCAGACACTTTTTTTACTGCCAGGCCCTCTGAAATTAATCCCTCGATAAACAATGATCTCGAGGCAATAATTTTTAAGGCAATTGCGGCGCACCCCGATAATCGTTTTGCTGATTGTATGGAATTTAAAACCGTGCTCGAAACGTACGTTCGTAAGTTGAGTTGAATTAGCCCGTTTGTTGTTATATTGGAATTCAGGGACCTGATATGTCAGAAGCTGCTATCGATTTAAAGCAGGCATTACAGATTGCCAGGGCCTTTAACCTGGCATTCAATAATGCATTTATGTATGGGGGAGGTCACCAGACTACCAAAGATAGCGCTGCATCCTTTTTTCGTGTTTTGCAACCAATGTTCAACATTGCAAGCAGTCTCACCGTAAGTGCCGAAAGGGGGTCGGTCTTTTTTGAAAATCATTGTGTGGACAAACTGGTTAGCGTCCAGCGGATTAATAGTCGGTTCAATAAATCCGGAGTCCAGTCCGTCACCTTTGACAGGAATACTACCAGCGAATGTGTCCAAGCACTGTTTTATGTCATGGGATCGGTGTCTGATTTCCCGAACGTAGATTCTATGCAGGCCTACCTTGTTAAGGAGTGTATTGCGGGCGTAAAAATCAACTATGTCGTCTACCAGAAAGTCACTCTTGACGACACGGTCGTTAATAAAATTTCCTTTTCGGAAACCCAGTTGCTGTTGAATAGTCAAAAAGAAACGTCTGCTCAGACGGATTCAGAGAAAATCCTCAAGGAATTTTCGGAAATACTGTCTCTGCGCAATCCTACGCCTGAAAATGACACTTCTGGAACAGGTGGTTCTGACACTTCCGGGTTACCCCAGACCGATTATGACACATTCATATCCGGTCAAATAAAATCACTCAATAATCAACTCGCAGCATCGGAGGAATCGGAAGACGGAGCCGCTCTTTCTCCGGCTGAAATGCTCGAAAGCATCTATAAACTCAAAGAGAATGTGCTCGAAAATATCAAGCTCCAGCGAGAAACCGGGAAGCTGACTGCTACGGAAGAACTTGCCATAAATGAAATAAATCAGATCAGTTATCAGGTTATTGTGCGACTGATCAAAGAGGAGTACCGAAACGATCGAACGATTTCCGTTAAGAGGCTGGCGCAGATTATCCGGCGTATGCTGCCGGATATCAAAGAGTTGAAGTATCTGCTGCCACAGCTGAAAGACGGTCTTTTTGCTGAAGGGATGTCGCCATCCGATTACTTGTCACTGGTGAAGGAGCTGAACAAAGAACTTGATAGTGATGACATGATTCAGGTTTTGATTGAGGCCGCGGACCAGATCGGACTCACATTCAATGAATTGCTTGAAGGGATCAAGGAATCCCCTGAAGAAGCGGCCAAGCTTATCGTGCTGGCTGCAGAAATTAAAAAAGGCGGCGTCAAGGCTGATGACGAACAGATGTCAGCCGTTTTGAGCGACTACATTGAAAAAGTGAGTCTGGCCCTGGCGCTGCAATCACCCGAAGCTGCAGCTTCTGGCGGCGGCACGATGCTTAAGGCGGCCGTCACAAGAATTGAACGGGAAATTCTTGATCGCTT